>NZ_JAUSVX010000001.1:0-346333 GCF_030814995.1 Labrys wisconsinensis
GCAAAGAGCGTCGGGCCGGCGACGCCCAACATGGTCTTCGTCGCGTGCGCGTGGATGGACCGATCCAGTCGGTCCATGACGTCGAGGTTCTCGCGGCTTCACCCTGAAGGCCGACCAGCTTGCCGTCGAGGCGGCCGAGGCACGCCCGGCGCCATCACGCTGCGGCCGGCTCTTCGCTCATCCCCCCAGGATCGCCTCGAGCGCATAGTCCGCGGCGAGCTGGACCGCGCCGAGCGCCGTGCCGCGGTTGCCGAGCGAGCTCGTCACGATCTCGGTCGGCCAGACCAGGCTGCTCACCACCTTGCGCGCCTCGCGCGCCAGCACCGGGTTCTGGCCGACGCCGCCGCCGAGCACCACCAGGCCGGGGTCGAGGATGCCGACGCAGGCGACGATCATCCGGCCGATATCGGCGGCGTGGCGCTCCACCCAGCGCTGGGCCGCGGGCGAGCCGGCGGCGGCGCGCTCGAACAGGCCGGCGGCATCGCGCGGGCACGGCCCCTCCACCGCCGGCCAGTCCCTGGCGACGCGGCGCATCAGCGCCTCGGCGCCGAGATGGTGCTCCAGGCCCTCGCGCCGGGGCATCTCCGTCTCCGACCAGGGGAAGGGCACGCGCGCCACCTCGCCGGCCGCACCGTGGAAGCCGCGGAACAGCCGGCCCTCGTGCACGATGCCGAGGCCGATCTTGATGCCGACCTGGAGATAGGCGAAGGAGCCGCGCTCGCGCGCCGCGCCGTGGTGCATCTCGGCGAGGGCGGCGCAGTTGACGTTGTTCTCCAGGATCAGCGGCACCGGCGCGGCCGGCTCGAAGGCCTCGAGCAGCGTCTCCATGTCGCCCTTGTGGGTGATCTCCGGGCGGTTGGCCGAGACCACCACCGGCAGGGCGACGGCGATGGCGCGCAGCGGCCCGAAGGCGCCGCCGACCGCGGCCGAGACCCGGTCCGCCGCCGCCCGCACGGCCGCGCTCATCGCCGGGCTGACATGGCGCTGGCCGCGGGCGAGCCGCTCCTCCACCTCGGCCAGGCGCCGCCCGTCCAGCGTCTGCGCCAGGGCCCTCACCTGCGTGCTGCCGGCGTCGACGCCGATGACGTGGCCGGCGCCGGAGCCGAGGCCGTAGATGGTGGCGCGCCGCCCGGTGGCGCCCTGGGTGGAGCCGGAGGGCGCCACCAGGCCCTGGCCGATCAGCTCCGCCACAGCCACCGACATGGTCGGCTTGGACAGGGACAGCAGGGCGCTGAGCTGCGGCCGGGTCGTCGGCCCGATCCTCGCCAGGGTGCGCAGCACGGCCTGGGCACTCTCGGTCAGCGGCGTCTCGGCGGCGGTCTCACGGGGCAGGACGAGTTTCACGCGGGTCTTTCGGCAGGCAACAGATGCCCCGGACGATACGGCAGGCCCGCGGCACGCGCCATGCTCGGCACGCACGACAGAAGCCCCGCCGTGAGGCGGGGCTTCCTCGGGCATCGAGACTGACGTCCGGGCACAACTGCTCGATGCCCGATCCCGGGCTCGCGAAGGACGCGAGCCATGGCCGCTGTCGTGATGGAGAGCTTACCCGGTGCGCTGCCAGGCGCCGTGCGCCCCGGCACAGTCGGGGTGGCGCGCAAGGCTGGTCGCGGATGACGGCTTGGGGCGCGCCGGCGGCAATTCCCCGCCCCCTTGTGGGGAGGGGGACCGCAAACGTCGCGTCAATCCGGCGATGGCAATGGTTCCTGGGGGTGCGTTCCTCCGCCGCCCTATCCCCGCCCCGGCGGCGCCACCGAGCGGCGCAGGCGCGGGACGGTGGGGAATTCGGTCTCGCCGGGCGGCTCGGCCAGGACGCCGATGCGGTGCAGCAGCAGCTGCGCCGCCGCCCGGCCCATGGCGCGGGCGGGCTGGGCCACGGTGGTCAGCGGCGGGTCGAGGCCCTCGGCGGACGGGATGTCGTCGAAGCCGGTGAGGCTGACATCCTCGGGGATGCGCAGGCCGGCCTCGCGGCAATGGCGGATCACCCCCATCGCCATGAGGTCGTTGGCGCACAGGATCGCGGTCGGGCGCGGCCGGCCCGCCAGCAGGGCGCGCGCCGCGGCATGGCCGGAGGCCTCGGTATAGTCGCCGGCGACCATGCGCACCGCGTCCGGGTCGAGCCCGGCGCCGGCGATGGCCTCGCGATAGCCGGCGAGGCGCTGCTCGCCGGTCGACAGCCTCGGCGGGCCGCCGACGATGGCGAGGTCGCGATGGCCCATCTCCAGGACGTGGCGGGCCAGCGCCCGCGCCCCGGTCCGGTTGGCGGCCTGGACGAAGGGCGCCTCGATGCCCGGCAGGCGCTCGTCGACGAACACCACCGGCCCGCGCTGGGCCAGCTGCTGCAGCGCCGGGCTGGGGAAGCCGGAGCCGGAGAGATAGATCACCCCGCTGAGGCGCTGGCCGCGCAGCACCTTGGCGTAGTAGGCCTCGCGCTCGGCGTCGGCCCAGGTCAGGCACAGCACCAGCAGCACGTCGGCCTCGAACAGCGCCTGGTGCACGCCCTCGGCGATGGCGGCGAAGAAGGGGTTGCCGAGGTCGGGCGCGATGAAGCCGATCGAGGAGACGCGCCCGTGCTTGAGGCTGCGGGCGGCATCGTTCGGCTCGAAGCCGAGCTCGGCGATGCAGCGCTGCACATGCCGCAGCGTCTCCGGCGCCACCAGGCCGGCCCTGTTGATGACCGCGCTCACCGTGCCGATCGACACGCCGGCGACCCGCGCCACGTCGCGGATGGTGACGCGGGCCGGGCGGGACTGGGCCGAGGCGCGGCCGCTCATCTCGACTGCGGCGCGGTGCGCATCGCGCCCGATCCCCCTGGCCGAAGCTTCACGACCGCCTCCACCGCTGCACCCGGGACGATCCACGGACGCGTATTGGCAGCATTGAAACGGTTCGACAGGCCGGTCAAGCGCGAATGCCGCGGATTCTCGGGCCGGTCATGCCCGGCCTGCCGAAACAAGGGGCTTGTCGATTGAACCGTTTCGATACTACGGTTCGTCCCTCGCGCACCGGGCTCGCGCCGTGGAGGAGGTCGATCGTGGAGAAGAAACAGGTGCTGCTGGTCGGGGAGACCTGGGTCAGCGCCGCGACGCATTACAAGGGCTTCGACCAGTTCGGCTCCGTCACCTTCCATTCCGGCGCCGAGCCGCTGATCGCGGCCCTGAAGGACAGCGACTTCGCGCTGACCCACATGCCGGCGCACGAGGCGGTGGAGGCCCTGCCCTTCACGCTGGAGGGGCTGGCGCGCTACGACGCCGTCATCCTCTCCGATGTCGGCGCCAATTCGCTGCTGCTGCACCCCGATGTCTGGCTGCACGGCAAGCCGGTGCCCAACCGGCTGAAGCTCCTGCGCGAATGGACCGCGGCCGGCGGCGGCCTCGTCATGATCGGTGGCTATTTGAGCTTCCAAGGCATCGACGGCCGGGCGCGCTGGCGCGGCACGCCGGTGGAGCAGGCGCTGCCGGTCGCCTGCCTGCCCACTGACGACCGCATCGAGATCCCCGAGGGCTTCGCCGCCGAGATCCTGCAGCCCACGCACCCGATCCTCGCCGGCCTCGACGGCCCCTGGCCGCTGCTGCTCGGCGCCAACGAGGTGACGCTCAAGGACGGCCCCGGCGTCGAGGTGCTGGCCCGCCTGCCCGCCGAGGAGGGCGGCCACCCCCTGCTCGTCACCGGCCACCACGGCAAGGGCCGCACCCTGGCCTGGACCTCCGACATCGGCCCCCACTGGCTGCCGCCGCCGTTCGTCGCCTGGCACGGGTATGCCAGGCTGTGGCGCAACGTGCTGGGGTGGGTGACGGGGGGATAGGGCGGAGGGCGGCGGGTTCCGCCGTGGCAGCGGCAGGGCCTGCCTCGACGGCACCGGCGGCCATGCTGAGCTGACACCGGCTGCCCGATCCGGGAGCGGCCCGGTCGACGCCATCCAGCTCGCGGATGCTCGACGGCCTTGGTATCCTCAACAGAGGCCGGCTGTTCACCCCCAAGACGACCCATCCGCTGATGGACCTGCCGAACCAGATCATCACGACCCAGATCAAGGCCGGCGAGCACCCTTCCTCCATGGCCGGCAAGGCCAAGATCATCATCAACGTGCAGTCCCTACCGCACGAGAAGGACGAATTCGGCCTCGGCGGCCACGTCAAGCGCGAGGTCGAGGCCCATGTCGCGGCCATCTGCCAGGCCGCCCCCTATCTCAGGGCCCACCCCGCCCGGATGGAATGGATCCTCGACGCCGACTGCGCCGAGGTGTCGCCGGACCACCCCTTCGTCGCCGCGTTCCAGGGGGCGGTGGCGACCGCGGGGTTGTCGCCAACGCTGTCAGGCTTCGGCGCCCATAGCGACATGGGCCTGCCGACCGGGCTGGGGCAGACGCCGACGGTGAATTTCGGGCCGGGCGACCCGGCGCAGTCACACCAGCCGAACGAGAAGGTGTCGGTGCGGGACCTGGTGGATTGCACAAAGGCGATCGCGCTGGCGATCGAGGGGTGGTGTGGGTGAGGGGGGCTGATCACGGCATGTTCTGGGGCTGGCCCCAATCGATAGGATGCGCCGTCCGGCCTCGCCATGGCTCACGAGGGACTTGCTGGCAAATGGAAATCCGACGCTCCGTTACCAACGCTCGAAGCCCTCGCGCACCCGGGTCTCAATGGAAAACTGCGGTGTGCCAGACATCGCTCGATCGCCGAAGAGCCAAATCAGCCTTCGCCGTACAAAGGCAAATCATCCTGTTGGGCGCCATCTGGTGGCCCAGCCTTGCCATTACCGTTCCGGAGACTATCGCCAATCCAACTTAACTTTGTGACATTCGAAGCAGCGGGCCAATTACTCCAGTCTCACTCGCACGAATTGCCTCTCAGCTTCGATGACAGCCTTGATCGCGGGACTCCAGAAAGCTTTCCCTTGGCGTCGAGCCTCCTTCCGGAAACCCTCTGGTTGCCAATTCTGCCCCGTAACGGCGAGCCTCACATGAGCAATTATTTCCATCGCCGTGTTCAGGAGAAAAAAGAGTTGCTCAAATCGAGGAAGAGATTTGAGAGCAGGATCTATTAAACTGTGGGCTAATTTCTTATCCCGGAAGGTCTTCAGTGTCGCTGCTGCGGCGCGTCCGCTATGGGCCCTTGTTAGCTTAGCGTAGGCGGCCAGGGCCTCATCGATCTCTCGCTGAGCTATCGCTTCATGATGCTGCACAATGCTTCCCATCTCTGAGGTCCATTGGCGTGAACGTGCAACTAACGCTGCCTGGCATCTTTTCTGCTTCATCAGCCGCAGGAGTAATGGAATCGAGGCAACATCACGTTTATTTGGATGTATTCTCTTTGTTCCAGGATCAAATAATTTTGCTAAACTCAATGCAAAATTGAGAATTACGCTATTGATAACGGTATTATAGCAATGAGCTCCATACCAGTGCGGACCATTCGCCTCACCACCTCGAATTTCACCTATGACCTCATTCCCAGTCTCCAACATAGATTCTAATTGAATGCTGATTCGAACATTTTCAACAATCAAAGGAAGCATTTTGTCGATGCGACTCACCGCATAACTCTTACTAATTATCGACCGTTTTTTCGACGATTTTTTCTTGTTCATGACAACATTTACAGCTCGCTCAAGCAAATCTCATATTGATGACATCAAGAAACATGACCGAAATTCGCCTCGTTCACAGAATTATTACTTCGGCCAGCACATCATTTCAGCTCACCGCCCACGCACATTGACGACAGCGCACTCGAACACGGGACTGATTTACTGAGTAGCGCCATAGGGTTCGGACCGAAATTCAATCCCTTCCATCTGCGACAGTGAGCCCGAAGCGAGAGTGGATGACAATCCTTGAGCGCGAGCGAAGTGGCAAGAGGCTGCTTCCCGCGCCAAGCCGCCATTGCAACACGGAGCGTCTCGATTATTCGCACATAATTTCTACCACAAATTCCGCTTCTCAGGGTTGGACAGTTACGTGCACTTCATGGAAAATGAACTTATTCGGCGACCGTCCAACCGTTCATGTCCACGTTGGGGCTCGCTCGTACAGCCGAGTGAGGGACCAGGTTGATCAAGTTTCCCGTGTTCAAGCGACTAAGGGTAGAGAATTACGGCTTATACCCTGGCATCGCAGGTCAGAGCGGCCTCGACATTGCGTTCGAAAGAGGGCCGACCCTGATCGCCGGTGTTAACGGCCTCGGAAAGAGCACGTTGATCGCAATCATGCTCCGTAGCCTCACGGGACCATTTGACTTACCGCGACCCGCGCAGGATGGGGATCTTGGTGAGGTAGAGCCGGAAGCGGTTCCACTTAACCCGCGACCGCTGTTCGCGCCGCGCGTCGCGGACAAGGCAGAGAATGCTACGGCGACAATTGAAGTCGATATCGGCGGCCATTCTCTCATCATCCAAAGGCGGCTCTCAGACCTCTCGATTCAGAAGTTGAGCGTAGATTCAGATACCGGTATAGGCACTGACGAAGGGCTATTTCAGGCCAAGATTACGGATTTGATGGGGGCAGCAAGCTTTTTCGATACTCTTCTCATTCTGCGCTATGTCGTATTTTTTCTTGAGGATCGGCGAGCGCTCGTGTGGGGTCGGACGGCGCAACGAGAACTTCTACGCGCCCTATTCGTTTCGTCCGGCAGTGCGACTGAGCTTTCCCGCGTCCGTTATGAAATGCTGTCCGCGGACAGCGCTTACCGAAACCTGCGAAATGTATTGAACCGACGCATCAAAGAGAATGATCAGGAGATCGCACGGCTCACTACGGTAACGGGTGTTCGCACCGAGTTGTCCGTGCTAGAGACTACACTTGATGCTACGCGCGTCGAAGAGGACGAACTCAATCGCTTGATCGCCCAGAAAGAAACGATACGACAGGAGGCGCGTTTGCGATCTGCAAATGCGGCTCTTGAACGCGACAGCGCCGTCAGAGAACTGGAGCGGATCAAAGTTCACGCGCTGAGCCAAAAATTCAGTGCACTTGACGATAACTCGATATACGTACTCGCGCGCTTGGCTAGTGAGGATCATTGCCTCGCGTGCGAAACGCGGCGCGCAGGCCTCGGCGCACAGGTAACCGCGCGTCTCATGGCGAACGAGTGTGTTGTCTGCGGAACGCAGCGTCACCCCGGTGACGACGACGCTCCGATCGACCTTTCTGCCGAGCGAATCCTTGATCTTCAGGAGCGCATTCGCGCCAGTGAGGTGGAAATTGAGTCCAACGACCGGAATATCAAGCGCTCCGAAGAGCTTCGGCGCCAATCGCTTGAGGCACTGATTGATTTGGCGCATCGCAAAGCCCAGACAACAGAAATGGTGCGCCGCCTGCGCTCGCAGCTCCCAAGCACCGACCGATCTGCGGATGATCTGGACGAGCGAAATCGCGAGTTAAGACGTTTAATTGAAGACGAGCGGCTTTCGTATGAGCGGCATCGATCGGCATTCGAGGTGGCGCTCGGTGAAAGTCAGAGCCAGGTCACAAGATCGCAAAACAAGGTAGCTACCGCCTTCGCCCGCTACGCCGGCGAGTTTCTCAAGGAGCGCTGCAAAATCGCATTTCAGCCAGTCAATGTCCGGATTGGACAATCCGGAGGTGAGTTCGAGGTCGGCCTGTTTCAGCTCTCCATCTCCGGAGGCGCCCTGGGCGGGGAGACGCCCCGAACCGAACCTGATCAGGTGTCTATGTCGCAGCGCGAGTTTCTCGATCTCGCTTTCCGCATGGCCCTAATGACCGTGGCGTCCGGTGACGGACCATCCACATTGGTCGTGGACACCCCGGAAGCGTCGCTCGATTTCTTGTTCGCCGAGCGGGCCGGCAATCAACTCGCTCGCTTCGCCCGCGAAGGTGGGACGGTTGGTAACAGAGTAGTTGTAACATCAAACCTCGCCAATCCAGAGCTGATTCCCGCACTACTCAAGGGGCGACCAGATGGCCAATCGGCCCGATCGCGAGTTGTAGATCTCATTAAAATTGCGGCAGCCAACGCAGCGGTACGTGAGGACGGTGCCCGCTACGAGATCTTTCTGGAGGATCGTATCCGGCAGGCAGAAGCATGACCGTGTCAGCTCCGTCCGATCGAACCGTAGTCCGCAAGGCACGGATCCTGATGCTTTTAGAAGCCGCCGAACATGCCGGTCTCACGCCGATGCCGGTATTGGAGCTACATGCCTTCGCTTATTTTGCCAATGTACTGAGTCCCGTATGGGAACTCATGCCCCAAGAGCGATCGGTTTTGCGCCGACGCGGAGGACCTTACTATCCGGAGCTTCAAGACGACATCGATGCGCTAGTGGGGCGTGGTCTTGTTTCTATCGAAGGCCTCCGACATGTTGAGGATGAGGACGGGCGATGGCGGCTGGAAGGTAAATTTTCAATAGCGGACAATGGCGCGATCACCATCGCGACGGCCCTTCGTGCGTTCCAGGACGAACAACGGCTGTTCGGCTTCTACCGCGAGCTCGCCTTCGCCCTTGCGTCCATTCCGGACTATCAACGTGCCGACGCCGTTGCCGAGGATGCAACCTACGGGGATGAACGCTTCGGTGACGGCGCAATTATCGATTTTGCCGAATGGAAGCAGGCTAACTATAGTGAAAATGCGGCTCGCTTTTTCGATCGTGTAATGCCCGAGGGACGGAAGGCCACGCCGGCTCAGAAACTGCACCTCTATGCCCGCCATCTTCAACGGAGAATGGCGAGTGCCTGACATGATGTCCGAAGGCGTCGATCGGGGCCTATGGGCGAACGACGATCAAGCAGAAACAGCTCGTGTTGCCTGGACTGCCCTGCCGGAGCCACTGGACGAGGCGTCCGACATCGATCGCGCAGCCCGTTCGATGGCTCGCACTGTCATGTTACGCGTTCGCAATCGGCATGCTTCAGATCCCCCAGCACCTACTGTGGTTCTGATCACGCCTGCATGGAGGCGCATTGGCAAGGCACTCGGCTGGAGTTACGTACCAAATGTAGATGACGGTTCACATCCATTGTCTGGAGCGGTGTTCCTGTGTCCAGCGAATCTGAGGGCTTCGCATAAGGCCCCCTTGCCTGCGACCGACCTCGGTGCGATCTTCGACTGGATCGAGGGCCAAGACGGCCTCGGATTGATGCCGGCGCTCGTATTGAATCCATCTGCAACTATTCCTGAACTGCGTCTTTACGAGACCGGTCTAGCGCATCCCGAGAACGTGAGTTCCTACCCTCTCTTTCTTGCCGATTTAGACCTCCCTACGCTGGATGGTGTCCTGGCTCGGTTTTACGACGGCGTAGTCTGCGCGCCGGGTGGTGGACGGAAGTGCGCCAAACTTTGGGAGGATGCGGACACTTTCAAAGCTGTGGTCCGGCCGGAAAAGGCGATCCAGAATGAACTCTTCCGCTTCTTGCATGCCAGCCTTCCACACCTGCGGCCGGTTGAGGAGGAGGACACACCACTCGGCCGGCTCGATATTCGCCTATCCGGTCCGGCGAGTACGGACGAGACGATCGTGGTCAACCATGCCGTGATCGAGCTGAAGGTGCTCGGTGAGGGGAACAGAACTCCGCCATTTACTGACACGCAAGCGATCAAGGATCATGTAGAAAGTGGGGTTCGGCAAGCGGCGTCTTACCGTCGTCCGCCTAGTGCATCCCGCATCGCTTTGCTTGGCTGTTACGACATGCGTCCTCACGCGAGCCAACGAGGCGAGAGTTGTCTCGACCACATTCGGCCTCTCGCTGCCAGCGAGTCCGTCGCGGTCAGGCGTTGGCCCTTGTTCCCGAATGTCGCGGCCCTGAGGGCACACCTCCTACCCGGCCCATCGATTGATGAAGGATCTTAGGTCAACACGAGCAAAGTTTCAGGAAGGATGGCGGCACCACCCTGTTGAGCCGACGCCCGCATTGAACGCGAGGCCTCAGTATCGAGGACCTCAAAGCCAAGATTTTTAGCTAATTCGACGAGAATCTCAGCGACTGGGATCGGCACTCCTGCATATTGACTGTCACCAACAATCATGTAAATTCGCCCCCCTGGGTTGAGTTTACTTTGCAAATTCGAAAGAATCTCTGTCAAATCAGCAAAGTACCCCCCCACCATCGCGGGAATATCGCGGTGCCATAGCTCGGAGCGCCTCCCTTCAAGTCTTTCAAGCACGTTCGTTAGCAGCGTTGATACAGTCGGAGCGGCCGGATATAGGCGCCGAAGCTGGACGTGAGATGTCAGCGTTGCATGGCGGAGGTTCACATTGTCGATTGACTCTTGGAGATAGCCGAGCATCCAGAGTTCAAGATTATATACATCGGTGTAGTCGAACGAATTCGGGTACGGTGGAGAAAACACCACTAAGTCAACCGGCTCAATGTCGCGCACAAGACGCCGCGCGTCGCCACGCCGAAGATCGTAGCACTTGCTGGCGCGATTCCTATGCAAGGCGATGTCGTGTACAGCGTGCGTAAGCGACTCGACGAAAGCCGAGAAAACCCGATCCGCTGCAACCGGACGGCTACGCCAACCACCGCGGTATCTTCTTCCCTTGCCACTGATGCGCACGTTTGAAAGGTCAGAAAGTTGACCTCCAAGTATTATTTTGAATAAACGCCTATTATTTTCATCGTTAACAGAATTAATACTATTAAGTAGATTAAATATGTTATCAGCAACAGCTTTATCAAACACCCATTTTCCGTCAACGCCGGGCTCAACGAGAGTTCTTGGTCCACATATCAGTTTTAAACTATTATTGTTTGCTTCGGCATTGCGAGCAAGATCGATCACATTGCCAGCATCTTTCGCTAGAGAATCCAGACTATACTCCGACAATTTTGCCTCAATAAGGTCTGCAAGGTATGGATTCACCTCAATCGTAACAGGATCTACACCGAGAAACTGGCACGCCAGAGCTGTGGTCCCAGATCCGCCGAACGGATCGAAACAACGTACGACAGGTCGATCGCACTCGCGAACAGCTCGAGCGATAAGCTCAGGGGCGAAAGCTTCCTTGAAGCGTCGCCATCCTTGGAAGGCGAGCGCATCGGATCCCGCATTTGTCCCCAACGTTCGAAGACTACGTGATCTTACCCAACTTTCAAATGTAGCTGGCAAATTCTCATCCCCATTTGCGGAGATATTTGCCAAAACAGAGTTGACACGAAGTTCAAGCATTCGATTAATAAGAGGTTAAGATTTCAGAATCACTCGACCATGTGTACAGGCACTGGCACGCGTGCGCCAGCCTGCCACGTGGGGATCGACGGCTCCTATCCGTGGGTGCCCCCCGCCAACGCCAGCACCGCCCCCTTCACCCCCCCAGCAATCGCCTCCGCCAGCCCCGCATCCACCGCCGACCGCGCCAGCGTCACGCCCCCCGACAGCATCGCCAGGATCGCCCACGCCCTCCCACGCCGCGCCTCCAACGTCCCACCGCCCAGCCCCTCCGCCACAGCATCCGCCACCCGCACCATCTCCGCCTCGTACGCCGCCTTGGTCTCCTGATCGGCGCGCGCCACCTCGGGGCTGAGGCTCTGCAGGGCGCAGCTCTCGCCGAGGTCGCAGGTGCGGCGGACGCTCATGTAGAACTCGGCGAAGGCCGCCAGCCAGGCCTCGCCCTGCGTGGCGCGCAGGTGCTTGATGCCCTCGCGCAGCTCGACGAGGCCGGCGACCGCGGCGGCGCGGAAGGCCTCGGCCTTGGAGGGGAAATGGCCGTAGAAGGCGCCCGAGGTGACGCCGGCCTCCTTGGCCAGGCCGTCGACGCCGATGCCGCCATAGCCCAGGCGCCGGAAGCCCCGCCCCGCCGCGGAGAGGATTCGGCTGTGCGCTTCCTGCTTGTGGGCCGGGCCGTATCGCATCGCGCTCTCCTTGGCATGACGATCGTTATCTCAGGCTTGACAACATAACGACCGTTATTCTACGAATGACATAACGATCGTTATATGGCGATCGCGCCCGGCGCCGCAACGGCGCTGGGCCACACGTCACAGGGAGACATCCATGCCCCTCACCCTCACGCTGACCGAGGGCGTCCTGCCCGCGGGCCAGGAGACGCTCGCCTACAGGCGCCTGGCCGAGGCCATGCTGCGCTGGCACGGCCTTGCCGATAACGCGCTGATGGCGGCCAATGTCGTCGGCTCGCTGCATGTGCTGGAGCGCGGCCGCAGCTTCGTCGGCCAGGACGAGGCGCCGATCGCCTTCGTCGAGTGGAAGGTGCCGTCCTTCGCCTTTGCGGACCGGGCGGTGCAGCAGGGCTATTTCGAGGAGGCGACCGGCATCATCCACGACATGTCCGGCGGGCGGCAGCCGCGGGAGCGGATCTTCATCAATGTCGTCCACGCGGTGGACGGCGCCTGGAATTTCGGCGGCAGGGCGATGACGAACGCGGAGATAGCCGCCGAGGTCGCCCGGGCCGGCGCGGCAGCGGCGTGAGCGCGGCGAGGCCGGCGGTGCGGCTCGCCAACTGCCTGTTCTTCGCCACGGGTTGCGAGGCGGCGCTGGCGTTCTATGCCGGGTGCGGGCTGGGCGTGGTGGCCGAGCTCCGGCGGCATGGCGAGGACGGCCGGCCGCTCGCGAACGAGGCGATGCGCGGCAAGGTGCTGCATGCGCGGTTCGAGGGGCCGGGGGTGGTGTTCTTCGCCTCCGACAATGACGATGCCGAGCCGATGCGGGGCTCGGCGCATCTCCTGATGGTGCGGGAGAGGGAGCGGACGGAGCGGCTGTTCGCGGCGCTGGCGGAGGGCGGGCGGGTGACGACGCCGCTGGGGGTGCAGCCGTGGAGCGGGTGCTATGGCAAGGTGACGGACCGGTTCGGGGTGCAGTGGATGGTAACTGGGAGGGGTAGGGCGGGGGGCGGCTGGGCTGAAGGGCGCGACCTCTGGCGTCATGGACGGGCTTGTCCCGTCCATCCACGCGAACGCGACATCAGTCCATATCCGGCATGACATCAGTCGGCGTCCTTCTCGACTCCCGCCGGTGTTCGCGTGGATGGACGGGACAAGCCCGTCCATGACGGCTGGGGCTGAGGGTGCGGCCTCAATGGGCGGGTCGCGGGGTCTCCTTTGCGGGACATTGGCTCGCCTCTGCGCCCTTCGCTCTCGGACTCACCCCGCCGCCCAATAGGCGTGCGTCTCCGACACCGCGCGCATCTCGCCCGGCCCCGGCGGCGGAACCGCCTGCGGCGCCTCACCCCCCAGATGCCGCCGCCGGCCGAACCGGGGCACCGCTTCCAGCAGCGCCCTGGTGTAGGGATGCCGCGCGTCCCCCACCACCTCATGCGTCAGCCCGCGCTCGACCACGCGGCCGCGATACATCACCACCACGCGGTGGCTGATATGCGCCACCACGGCGATGTCGTGGGCGATGAAGAGGTAGGCCAGGCCCGCCTCGCGCTGGATGTCGATCATCAGGTTGAGGATCTGCGCCTGCACCGAGACGTCGAGGGCCGAGACCGGCTCGTCGGCGACGACGAGCTCGGGGCTCGGGGCCAGGGCGCGGGCGATGGCGATGCGCTGGCGCTGGCCGCCGGAGAATTCGTGGGGATAGAGGCTCGCCTGCGCCGGCCGCAGGCCCACCTTGGCGAAGAGGTCGGCGACGGTCTCGGCGATCTCGGCGCGGGACTGGCCGAGGGCGCGCAGGGACTCGCCGACCTGCCGGCCGACATTCATGCGCGGGTTCAGCGAGGAATAGGGGTCCTGGAACACCATCTGCGCCCGCCGGGGCTTGCCGCGGCCGGCGGCGAGGTCCTGGCCGTGCATCAGGATGCGGCCGCCGGTCGGTCGGTCCAGGCCGACGACCATGCGGCCGAGGGTCGACTTGCCCGAGCCGCTCTCGCCGACGATGCCGACGGTCTCGCCGCGCCCCAGGGTGAGGGAGACGCCGTCGACCGCCAGCAGCGCCGGGGCGAAGCGCCGCGACACCTCGCGGATCTCGAGCAGCGGCGCCTCAGCCATGGAACGGCCTCCAGCAGGCGGCGGCATGGCCGGGGCCGACCTCGACCAGCGGCGGCGCCTCGGCGCAGCGGGGAATCGCGCGCGGGCAGCGGTCGCGGAAGGCGCAGCCGCCGGGGCGCCGGCCGAGCGGCGGCACCGTGCCCGGGATGACCGGCAGCGGCGGCGGGAAGCTGCCGGGCGCGCGGGGCTCGGCCCGCGGGGTGAGATGCGAGGCCAGCAGGCCCTGGGCATAGGGGTGGGCCGGGTTGCCGAGCACCACCGCCACGTCAGCGGTCTCGACGATGCGGCCGGCATACATCACCGCCACCCGGTCGGCGGTCTCGGCCACCACGCCGAGGTCGTGGGTGATCATGAGGACGGCCGAGCCGCGGTCGCGCAGGCCGGCGAGGAGGTCGAGCACCTGGGCCTGGACGGTGACGTCGAGCGCCGTGGTCGGCTCGTCGGCGATCAGCACGGCGGGCTCCAGGGCGATGGCGGCGGCGATCATCACCCGCTGGCGCATGCCGCCGGAGAGCTGGTGCGGGTGGCGGCGCATGACGTCGGCGGGGTCGACGATGCGGACATCGGCCAGCGCCGCCTCGGCCCGGGCCCGGGCTTCGCGCGCCGACAGGCCGAAATGGCGCACCAGGCCCTCGGTCATCTGCCGCTCGATGGTCAGCACCGGGTTGAGCGAGGTCATCGGCTCCTGGAAGATCATGCCGATGCGCCGGCCGCGCAGGTCTTCGAGGCCGCGGGCGTCGAGGGCGAGCGCATCGACGCCTTCGATGCGGATCGTGCCGCGCGTCACCCGGGCCGGCGGCCGGGGCAACAGCTGCATCAAGGCGAGCGCCGTCATACTCTTGCCGCAGCCGGATTCGCCGACCAGGGCCAGCATCTCGCCGGGATGGAGGTCGAAGCCGACGCCGGCGACGGCCAGCGCCGGGCCGGTGTCGGTCTCGATCTCGACATCGAGGTCGCGGACGGAGAGGAGTGGCTGGCTCATCTAGCGCCGGCCGCGCTGGCGCGGGTCGAGCAGGTCGCGGATGCTGTCGCCGAGCAGGTTGAAGGAGAGGACGGTGAGGCAGATGGCCAGGCCCGGGAACACCAGGATCCACGGCGCCTTGGCGATGTAGTTGCGGCCGCTGGCCAGGATCGCGCCCCATTCCGGCGCCGGCGGCTGCACGCCGAGGCCGAGGAAGGACAGGCCGGCGGCCGAGAGGATGGCGGAGGAGAAGCCGAGCGTGCCCATGACAACAAGGGTCTGCGCAATGTTCGGCAGCACGTGCACCGCGAGGATCCGGCCGGGGCCGACGCCGCCGAGACGCGCCGCCTCGATATAGGGCTTGTTGCGCTCGACGATGGCCAGGCCATAGGCGACGCGGGCATAGAACGGCACCAGGCTGATGGCGATGGCGAGCGTGGCATTGCCGAGGCCCGGCCCGAGGAAGGCGACCAGCGCCAGGGCGATCAGCGTGTCGGGGAAGGAATAGAGCACGTCGACGACGCGCAGCACCCCGGCCTGCACCCAGCGCGCGCCGAAGGCGGCGAGCAGCCCGGCCGTGCCGCCGGTGGTGAGGCCGAGCACGACGGCGACGAGGCCGATGCCGGTGGAGAGGCGGGCGCCGTGCAGCACGCGGCTGAGGAGGTCGCGGCCGAACTCGTCGGTGCCGAACCAGTGGGCGGCCGAGGGCGGGGCGAGGCGCGGGCCGGCGGCCATGCGCGCGGGGTCGAACGGGGCGATGACGGGCGCCAGCAGCGCGGCGGCGACCACCAGGGCCAGCAGCGCCGCGCCGAGCAGCACCGGCCAGCCGGGACGCCGGCGCCGCCGCGCGGGGAGGATCGCGGGCGCCTCGCTCATCGCGCCCTCGTGCGCGGGTCGAGCACGCCGTAGAGGATGTCGAGCGCCATCGAGACGACAACGACCGAGACGGCGAAGACGATGATGAAGCCCTGGATCATGGGATAGTCGCGCTGCAGCATCGCCTGCACCGCGAGACGCCCGATGCCGTTCCAACTGAAGACGTTCTCGATCACCACCTGCCCGCCCATGAGATAGGCGAAGACCAGGCCGACCACGGTGACGATGCTGATCAGGGCCGGGCGCAGCGCATGCACGAGCAGCACCTGGCGCGCCCTGAGGCCCCGGGCCCGGGCCGTGCGGATATAGTCCTCGGCCAGGATGTCGACCAGGGTCGAGCGCGTCATCCGCGCCACCAGGGCGGAATAGGTGAGGCCGAGGGTCAGGGCCGGCAGGATCAGGTTGAGCCAGCCCGAGCCCGCCACCGGCAGCCAGGCCAGATGCAGCGAGAACACCTGCAGCAGGATCAGGCCGAGCCAGAAGCTCGGGACGGAGACGCCGAGCACCGCGATCAGCATCACCGCCCGGTCGGTCGCCCGCCCGCGGTTCAGCGCCGCGACGAAACCGAGCGGCATGCCGATGAGGAGCGCGACGGCGAGGCCCGAGGCCGCGAGCAGGAAGGTGTTGGGCAGGCGGGCGAGCAGCAGCCCGAGCACCGGCTCGCCGCCACGGATGGTGACGCCGAAATCGCCCTGCAGGGCGTTCAGGAGGTAGAGCCCGACCTGCTGCCACACCGGCAGGTCGAGCCCGAGCCGCGCCCGCATCGCCGCCATCAGCTCGGGGGTGGCATCGGCCGATTCCGCCATCATCGCCGTGACGGGGTCGCCGGGCACGAGGTGCACGAGCAGGCCCGAGAGGACGATGATGGCGAGAACGGTGGCAAAGCCGGCCGCTGCGCGCTTTCCGATCAGGAGGAGCATGGGGTGTCGGGGTATCCTCGGGAACAGGTGGAACAGGCTGCAGGCGCGGCGCCGGCCGCTCCCTTCCCCCTTGTGGGAAGGGTGAGGGATGGGGGTCCATCAGGACAGGGCGAGCCCTATGTCACCGACCCCCACCCTTTATCCCTCCCCGCAAGGGGGAGGGAAGGCCGTAGCGTCGGGTTCGATCCGGCAACGGCGGCGTCTCACCCGACGTTGCCACTCTCTCTGGGCCGAGGCCTCAAAGCTGCAAGCACGACGCCGGCCCCTCCCCTCCCCCTTGTGGGGAGGGGTAAGGGGTGGGGGTCCATCGGGATAGGGCGCCACACTCGTCACAAAGCGCCCTTCGCAAACCGAACCACCCCATTCTGCACGACCCCCACCCTTTATCCCTCCCCGCAAGGGGGAGGGAAGGCCGTAGCGTCGAGCTCGATACTGCGGCGGCTGCGTCTCACCCGACGATGCCCCCTCCCCCTCACTTCACCGTCACGTCGTTGAACAGCATCGACACCATGTAGCCGAGCTGGAAGCCTTCCACCTTCGCCGACGAGGCCATCAGCCAGCCCCAGCCCGGCGACACCAGCGGCACGGCGTAGGTGTTCTCGAGCAGGTACTTGTCGATGGCGTGCAGCTTCTCGGCGCGGGCATCCCCGCTCAGCCGGCGCTGCTCGTCGAGCATGGCGTCGAGCTCGGCGTTGACGCCCATGTTGACGAAGCCGGGCCGCTTCCACACCAGCGAGAGATAGTCGGGGTCGACGCCGGAGAAGCCCATGGTCCATACGACAGGCTTGCCGTCGGTGCGCTGGTTCTCGCCCTTCATGTGGTCGAAGAAGGCGGCGACCTCGCGGGTGTCGATCTCGGCCTCGACGCCGATGGCGGCGAGGTCCTGCTGCATGATCTGGTGCATCTGGTCCCAGCCCGGCAGCTTGTGCACGGCGAGCGTCACCTTGAGCGGGTGCTCGGGCCCGTAGCCGGCCTTGGCCAGCAGCGCCTTGGCCGCGTCGGGGTCGTACTTGACGCCCCAGCCGGCGCAGAGCGCCTGGTCGCTGGCAAAGAGGTTCGGCGCCTGCGGGCACTCGCCGATCTTGACCAGGCCGTTGAAGCCGATCTCGGCATAAGCGTCGCGGTTGAGCGCCATGGCGATGGCGCGGCGCACGTCGGGATTGTCGAGCGGCTTGATCTTCCAGGTGAAGGCGACGAAGGCCTGCTGGCCGGAGAGGTTGGCTTCGTACACCTTGAACGCCGGGTCCTTGCCGAGGTCGGCCGCTTCCTCCAGCGAGGGTTCGGCCATCTGCACCTCGCCCGAGCGCAGCGCCGCCATGCGCGCCACCGCCTCGGGGATGACGGCGATCTCCAGCGCCTTGACATGCGGCGCGCCGGGATTGGCGACCATCGGGTTGACGTTCTTGTAATCCTCGTTGGCGGCGAGGCTGATGCGGTCGTTGCGTGTCCAGCCGACGACCTTGAACGGGCCGGTGCCGATCGGCTTGAAGCTGTCGCCGGAAACCGCCGACGGGCAGACCAGCGAGGACTGGATGCCGGTGAGGAAGGAGGGCAGCGGCCCGAACGGCTCGGACAGGGTGAGCGTCAGCGTGCTGCCCGAGACGGCGGTGCCGGTGATCGGGCCGAAGCCGGACTTGTTGGGGTTGCCGGTCTTGGCGTCGAGCGCCCGGTCGATGCTGAACTTGGCGGCGGCCGCGTCGAACGGCGTGCCGTCATGGCACTTCAGCCCGTCGCGGATGACGAAGCCGTAGCTCTTGCCGTCCGCCGACACCGACCAGGACTGGGCGACGCCCGGATGGACCGAGCCGTCCTTGGCCATGGTCAGCAGCGTGTCGTAGATCAGGTTGGTGACCTGCAGCGACTGGGTGTTGGAGGTCTTCTGCGGATCGAGGCTGTCGGCGTCGACCGAGCGGGCGACCACCAGCTTCTGCGCCTGGGCGATCCCCGGCGCGGCCACGGCCAGCAGCGCGGCGAGGCCGATCGCGGCCTTGGTGACGGACGATGTCTGCATGTGGAGGCCCCTCTTCTGGTTGTCGGATGGGTCAGGTTCTTGTTGTGGGTGGATGGGAATGGGCGGGTAGGAAAAAGAGCGCTGGATCCTCAACCGTCATGGGCGGACTTGATCCGCCCATCCACGCGAACGCCGAGCCTCCAGGCAAGGGCAACGGCCAGCGTCGCCGCGCGTCCACCATGGCCGGTGTTCGCGTGGATGGACGGGACAAGCCCGTCCATGACGGAGAGGTCGCGCCCTACGAACACGTCGACTCCCATCACGCCGCCCCTCCCGCCTTCGCCACCGAGACCGGCGGCCGCTTGCCGGCCCAGGGCCGCGCCTGCTCGAGCTGGCCCGCCAGGCGCAGCAGCGTCGCCTCGGCCTGGGGGGCGGCGGCGAACTGCACGCCGATCGGCAGGCCGGCCTCATTCCAGACCAGCGGCACCGACATGGCCGGCGAGCCGCTGACGTTGAAGACGTGGGTGAACGGCATCCAGGCGAGATAGGCGGCGAAGTGCTCGGCCGGGGAAGCGGCGAGGCTGAAGCTGCCGAGCGGCACCGGCGGCTGCGCCAGGGTCGGCGACAGGATCACGTCGTAGCGCCCGAACAGCGAGGCCACCGCCTGCGCCACCCGGTGCACGCCGGATAGGGCGAGGTTGAGCTCCACCGCGCTGATGCGCTCCCCGGCCTGGATCATGTGCCAGAGCGTCGGCGGAAAGTCCTCTTCGCGCACCGGACGGCCGAGCAGGCCGGCCTCGGCCCGCATCTCCGCCGCATATTCGGCCAGGATGAAGGTCTCGAAATCGTACCAGCCGGTCTCCGGCAGGTCGATCTCGGCCGGTTCGCAGGCATGGCCGAGGCTCTCCAGCAGCATCACCGTCTCGGCCACGGCGGCGATGCAGTCGGGATGGGTCGGCGCGCCGTAGGGGGCCTTCGTCGACACCGCGACGCGCAGCCGGCCGGGATCGCGCCCGACCTCGGGCAGGAACGGGCCGCCGGCCGGGCTGTTGAAGAACTGGCCCGGCTCGGGCCCGGCAGTGGCGTCGAGCAGGGCGGCGCTGTCGCGCACCGAGCGGGTCAGGGCGTGCTCCACCAGCATGCCCTGCCAGAGGTCCCCGGCCGGGCCGACCGGGTTGCGCCCGCGCGAGGGCTTCAGGCCGAAGACGCCGCAGCAGGAGGCGGGCACGCGGATCGAGCCGCCGCCGTCATTGCCGTGCGCCATCGGCACGATGCCGGCCGCCACCGCCGCGGCCGAGCCGCCGCTCGACGTGCCGGCGGTGCGGGCGAGGTCCCAGGGGTTGCGCGTCGCGCCATGAGCGGAGGATTCCGTGCTCCAGTTCATCGCCAGCTCCGGCACGGCCGTCTTGCCGAAGATCGACAGGCCGGCGGCCTTGTAGCGCGCCACCAGCGTGGTGTCGCGCCGCGCCGCGTAGGTCAGGCGCGGCGGCCACCCCGAGCCCGTCGGCTGGCCGGCATAATGGGCCGTCAGGTCCTTGAGGAGGAAAGGCACGCCGCGGAACGGGCCCTCCGGCAGGCCCTCGGCAATGTGGCGGCGCGCCTCCTCGGCGAAGGTGGCGACCACGGCGTTGAGCGAGCCGTCCACCAGGTCGACCGCCGCCAGGGCGGCATCCAGCAGTTCTGCCGGATGGACCTCGCGCCGCGCCACCAGCGCGGCCAGGCCCAGGGCGTCATGGGAGGCGTATTCACCGATCTGCACGTCGCGGCCCTCGTTCCACCGCCCGAGAATGCGGCATGCCTCGCGATCGGGCATGCCTCCTTGGGGTGAGAGCGCGACAAAAATTTCCCACCTCTTCGGGTGAGGCTGTGGCACAAAGCCGGCATGACCGACGTGTTCCGGGCCTCGGGGCCGATCGACCGCCCGCGCCTCACCGCCCTCGCCGGGGCGCTGGGCCAGTGCCGGCTGGCGCTGGTGCATGCGCCGGCGGGCTGCGGCAAGACCACGCTGCTGTCGCAATGGCGGGCGGCGCTGATGGGCTCGGGCGTGCGCGTCGCCTGGCTCTCGATCGGCGAGGACGAGCACGACCCGATCAGCCTCGCCGCCCATCTCATCCCGGAGATCCAGCTGGCGTGCGGGCTGGAGCCCTCCGCCGGCGCCGCCTTCCCCGGCGAGGAGGCCTTCGCCCATCTCGGCGACCTCGCCGACCAGGCCTGCCGGGCCGGGCCGCTGGCCGTCATGGTCGACGACTATCATCTCGCCCGCGAGCCGGCGGCGCGGCGCTCGGTGGAGGCCCTGCTCGCGGGCCGCACGCCCGGCCTCACCGTGGTGCTGGCGAGCCGCCGGCGCCCCGACCTGCCGCTCGGCCGGCTGCGCGCCAATGGCGAGCTGATCGAGCTCTCCGACAAGGAGCTGCGCTTCAGCGAGACCGAGATGCAGCGCTTCTTCCGCTCGGTCGGCGGGGCACCGTTGACCGAGGCGCAGAACCAGTTCGTGCAGGAGCGCACCGAGGGCTGGGCCGCGGGCCTGCGGCTGATGGCGCTCGCTCTCGACCGCTCCTTCGAGCGCGACCTGATCCTGGCCGGCACGCCCGGCAGCCGCAGCGACTTCGCCGATTACTTCCTGGAGGAGGTGATCGAGGGCCTGGAGCCCGCGCTGCTGCGCTTCCTGCTGCAGGTCTCGATCCTGGAGACCATGCAGGCCGAGCTCTGTGCCGCGGTCACCGGCGAGGCCGCCGCCGGCCAGCTGCTGCAGCGGCTGGAGCGCGACCATCTCTTCACCACCAGCCTGCCCGGCCAGGAGGGCTGGTACCGCTTCCACCACCTGTTCCTGGAATTTTTGCGGGCGCGGCTGCTCGCCGGGCCGGACGACGGCATCCCCGAGCTGCACCGGCGCGCCGCCGAATGGTTCGTCGGCGCCGGCCGGCCGATGGAGGCGGTGCGCCACGCCTTCCTCGCCCGCCGGCCGGAATGGGCGGCCGAGCTGATCGAGCGCTACTGCGTGTTCGACTATCTCAGCTATGGGCGTTTCGACGTCTACTACCGCTGGATGCGTGAATTGCCCGAGGCGGTGCTGGCCTCGCGGCCGCTGCTCTCCTTCCTCCTGACCTGGCGCTACATCAACGGCCGGCGCTTCGCCCAGGCCGGCGAGGTGCTGGCCGGCATCGAGCGGGCCTGCGCCGAGCCCGGCAGCGCCGCCGCCGCCATCGCCGCCCGCACCGGCCTCGACATCGAGGGGCGCCTGCACCTGATGCGCGCCCTGGTCGGGGCCTACAGCGCCGACCTCGAGACCTGCCGGCGCCATATCGCCGCGATCGGCCGGCCGCTCGACCACCTCGCCTTCGGCCAGGTCGACCTCGATTCGATCCACAGCTACCTCGCCTATCACCTCGGCGACCTCGAGGCGGCGCAGCGCCTGACCTGGAAGGCGCATCGGCGCTACGAGGAGATCGAGTGCCATTGGGGCCGGATCCATTCGCTGTGCATCTCGGCCATGGCGTCGATGGCCGGCGGCGCGCTCGACGAGGCCCGCGCCGTGCTGGAGCAGGCGGTCGAGACCGGCGTCGCGGTGTTCTCGCAGAGCTCCTACATGGTGGCGCTGCCCTGCGGCCTGCTCGGCGCCCTGCTCCACCAGACCGGCGCCGTCGAGGAGGCGGAGCGCTTCCTGCTGCAGGCGGTGGGCGGCGAATTGCCCTCCGGCAGCTTCGGCCTGGCCGAGCGCATCGTCGTGCCGGCGATCGCGCTCGCCCGCCTCTATGACGCCAGCGGGCGCACCGACCAGGCCGACGCCCTGCTGGTGCGCGCCAGCCGCCTCGCCTACCAGGCCGAGGACATCCGCCTGGATTTCCAGCTTGCCGTGGAGCGCGCCGACCGCGCCATCCGCCTCAGGCGCTTCCGCGACGTCGCCGCCGAGCTCGCCCGGGTCGAGGCGCAGGTCGAGGCGCTGGCGGCGCGCTTCCCGCCGGAGTGCTGGGCGGTCTGGCAGCCGCACGCCGTGCTCGAGGCGCGGCGGCTGGCGCTCGCCGGCCGGCGGCGCGAGGCGGCCGCGCGCCTTTCAGAGCTCGGCGCGGCGGCGGCACGCCAGCAGCGCTACGGCCACGCCGCCATGATCGAGGCCCTCGCCGGAGAGATCCTCGCCGCCGCCGAGCCGGCGCCGCTGCCGCGGCCGCCGGCCGCCCGCCTGCCCCAGACCCTCGCCGCCATCGGCCGCAGGCCCGGCCATGCCCGCTTCGGCCTGACCGAGCGCGAGCGCGCCGTGCTCGACTGCCTCGGCGACGGCCTGACCAATGCCGAGATCGGCGAGCGGCTGGAGATCAACGTCAACACGGTGAAGACCCACCTGAAATCCGTCTACAGCAAGCTCGACGCCCGCAACCGCGCCCACGCCGCCCTGCTGGCCCAGGAGCTGCGCGAGGGGATGGCGTGAGGGAGATGGCGGGCCGCAGAGCAGCATGACGGAGCTGGTTGCAGACAAGACCGGTAACGGCTGCCCCACCCGCAACCGTCATGGCCGGGCTTGTCCCGGCCATCCACGCGAACTCGGGCGGTGCCGAGGAAGCACCGGGCCGATGCGGCAGCCCGGTTGACGCAGCGTTCGCGTGGATGGCCGGGTCAAGCCCGGCCATGACGCAACCGTTGCGGTTGGATCAGCAGCAACCGTCGCAATCCCCCCTCACCCCACCGCGAACGGCGTCGGGTCCAGGAACCGCCTCAGCACGTTCACCGTGATCTTCGACACGTTGTTCTCATAGCCGTTGTGCGACAGCGACCCGCACCAGGCGATCGAGGATGTGCAGAACAGCGCGCCGCCGGACGGGGTCTCGCCGAAGGCCATGTCGGCCTTGACCCTGGCGTTGACGTCGCCGCCGAGATTGGGCGGCACCACGCCGAACTCCTCGTTGACCAGCATCATCATCGGCGAATGCTCGTCGGAGGAGGCCAGGCGCAGCATGTTGGGCGGCGAGCCCAGCGCCGTGGTGATGCAGTCGAGCTCGATGCCGGCGGCGCCGCCGCCGATCAGGCCGAAATCGCCGATGATCTCGTCCGGCACGCCCTCGAAGATGAAGGCCGCGCGCGGATTGTCCGCATCCGGCGCCCGCCGGTAGAAGGAGGAGACGTCGAAGCCCTGCGCAATGAAGCCGACCCCGCAGATCACGTTCGGCGCCCGGCCGATGCGCCGCCACAGCCCGCCATATTCGCCGTTGAAGCCCTGGAAATATTCGCCGGGCTCGGCGATCCAGGTGCGGATGCCGTCCTCGGCCCGGCGCAGCTCGATCACGCCGGGCAGCGTATCGTGGAAGGCGATGCGCCAGTACCAGCCGTTGCCGCCCATGTACATCAGCCGGCCGCCGCGATCGATCCAGGCCTTCATCGCGTCCCACATCGGCGTCGAATGATATTCGGGATGGGTGCCGGTGAGGATGACGCGGTAGTCGCGGATCAGCTCGTAGCCCTCCTGGTGCAGGTCCTCGTCGGTGATGACGTCGTAGTCGACGCCCTGGTGGTCGAGCCAGTCGAACAGATGCGTGTCGGCATTGTACTGGTAGAGCGCCGAGCCGTGGCCGCCGAGCCAGGAATGGTAGCGCGCCGAAAAGTTCAGCACCGGCCGGAGCCGGCTGGAATAGGCGACGCCCGAGCCGTCGGCATGGCAGTCGTAGAGCGAGCCGCCGAGCTCGGGATGCTCGTAGAGATAGAGATCGGCATGGCCGAAGGGCAGCAGCCGGTTCATCTGCAGCTCGGCGCCGCGGGCGGTGATGTGCTCGCCATGGTTGGCATAGGCGATGTAGGAGGCGGTCGGCGCCAGGAAGGCCACCTTCGGCCGCGCCGTGCCGCGCTCGCGCGGCGGACGGACGAAGAAGGCGAGATAGTCCTCGCGCGTCGCGGTCTCGTCGCTCTCCCCGCAGCGGACATGCAGGGCATAGGCCCCGCTCTTCAGGCCCTCCGGCACGGTGAGGCTGACCGAGGTCTCCCAGCCCGCGTCGTAGACGTCGTCATGATGGAAATGGATGGCGCCGTAATGCTCGGGCTTCCGGCGCCAGTCATGCTCCTCGCCGGTCCAGTTCCAGCCCTTCATGGCGCGGGTCGGCAGGTGCTCGAGCCGGCCGTGCCGGCGCGAGGGGCCGATGTCGACGGCGGTGGTCGTGCCGATCTCGCGCGAGAAATCCCAGCGGGCGATGATCGCCTCCGCAAGCTCCGCCGGCGGGCGCGGACGCAGCAGCGCGTCGTGGCGCTCCGGGGCATGGACACCGGCGAGGATCATCGGCCCGTCGATCTTGCCGTCGAAATGGCCGCCGACGCTGCCGTCCGCCTCGGGGCAGCCGGCGAGGAGGAGCGGCGTCCCGACCGGTGCCGGCGCGAGGTCGAGCACGCCCTCGAAGCGGCCGTGGTGCTGCACCTGGGCATAGGGCTGCAGCGGGCGCTGGTCGAGCCTGACGCGCCGCGTCGCGGGATCGAAGGCAATGGCGAACGCATACCATTGCCGCACCAGCATCGGCGCATCCACGGTCACGGTCTGCACCGCGCCGGAGCCGTCGCCGACGGTCAGTGCCAGCCGGCCGCCGTCGGTGACGGCGACGATGAGGCCGCGGCGCGCCGCCGGGTCCCATTGTGCCAACAGGGTCTGGTCGGGTCGCTGCGGCAGGGTCGGCCAGACCATGGCGAAGACGGTGAAGGCGCCCGCCGCCAGCGCCGGCATGGCATCCACCACCATGTGCGAGCCGGCGTCGATGCGCTGCGGCCGGCCGGGATGGCGCCCGTCGGCATTGCTGGGCACATGCCGGACCTTCAGGCCCGGCCCCTCCGGGTTGCAGTCGCCGTGCACGACCTCGACCAGGCGGGCCTCGAATGCGGCCCCCTCCTCCAGCGAGATCTTGAAGGCGACGGTCTCGCCGGGCGCGGCGGAATAGCGGTCGGGATAGCCGGTGATCTTCAACATGGCGGTCTCCGGCTCAGTCGTGCAGCGGGCGGTTGATGCTCTCGCCGGTGAGGAGGCGCCAGCGCCGGCAGAACACCGCCCATTCCGCCTCCTCGCGGCTGGCGAACACCGGCTCGTCCTCGATGGCGATCGGGTCGGCGCGATCGGGCGGCATGGTGGCGAGCACCCATTCGGCGAAGGGCTTGCGGCAGACCAGGATGATCTGGTTGCCGGTCGGGTCGACCCGCATGACGCAGAGCAGGCGCATCAGCCCCGGGCTGTGCCTGCCGATCGGGCGCTGGCGGAACTCCTCGATATAGCGGCGGTCCTCGTCCGGATCGATCTTGTAGACCATCGGCCCCTGCCCCCTCGTTCGGCTTGCGCCCGGCGGCTCACCAGCAGGTGTAGCCGCCGTCGACCAGAAGGATCGTCCCCGTGACGTAGCTCGCCGCGTCGCTGGCGAGGAACAGCACGGCATGGGCGATCTCGGAAGGGTCGGCGAAGCGCCGCATCGGCGTCATCTCCTCCCAGACCTCGACCCATTCGCGCTTGCTCAGCCCGAGCTTGGTCATCTCCGTCAGCGTGTAGCCCGGCGCCACGGCGTTGACGCGGATGGCGCGCGGCGCCAGCTCGACCGCCAGCGACTTCACCATCTGATGCACCGCCGCCTTGCTGGCATTGTAGTGCGACTGGGGCTGCGGCTTGTCGACCGTGAAGCCCGAATTCGAGCCGATCGCGACGATGCTGCCGCCGCCCTGCCGGACCATGTGGCGGGCGAAGGCCTGCGCCGCGAAGAACTGGGCGTTGACGTTGACGTCCATCACGTCGCGCCATTCCTGCGGCGGGATGTCGAGCGCGTCGGTGTTCGGGTTGATGCCGACGCAATTGACCAGGATGTGGATGCGCCCGAACGCCGCCTCGATCGCCTCGACCGCCCGCGTCGCCGCCTCGGGCTCGCGCAGGTCGGCCTGGTGGAACGCCGTCCGCTGGCCGGACCCGGCCAGGCGCTCCGCCGCGGCGGCGCCGGTCTCGGCACTGAGGTCGACCAGCGCGATATCGGCGCCGGCGCCGGCGAACAGCTCGGCCACGGCATAGCCGATGCCGCGGGCGCCGCCGGTGATCGCGGCGGTCTTGCCGGCCAGGCTGAATCGGGCAAGTGCGTCCATCGGCGTCGTCCTGTCTAGCTGGGGATGGGAGCCTCGGCCCGGTGGCCGACGAGGTCGAGCACCCGCTCGATGCGGTCGATGGCAAAGTCGACGCCGGCGACCGGCGCCTGCACCGGGCCGTAGCCGGCGACCTGGAGGCCGGCGGCACGGGCGGCGCTGGCGCCGGTGACGCTGTCCTCCACCGCCAGCACCGCGGCGGGGGCGAGGCCGAGCCGCTCGGCGCCGCGGCGATAGGGCTCGGGATCGGGCTTGCCGTGCACGACGTCGTCGAGGCTGATCGAGAACAGGATGGCGCCGCCGAGGCCGAGCGCCGCCAGGTTGGCGTCGACCACGCGGCGGCTGGAATTGGAGACGCAGATCTGCGGCAGGCCCAGCGCCGCGATGCGCGCCACCGTCTCGCGCACGCCCGGCAGCGGCTGCAGCGCCGGGGCGTGGATGGCGTAGTGGTCCTCCACCGCCGCGGTCCAGGCCGCGAGGGTGACGCCGTCGGGCAGGCGCGGGACGAGCGCCGCCCAGACGTCGGGCAGGTGCACGCCGCGGAAGGCGTCCATGCTGAGGCCGGCGAGATCGACGCCCCAGCGCCGGCCGGCGCCGATCAGCGCCTCGTGATGCAGCGGCTCGCTGTCGACCAGCGTCCCGTCGATGTCCCAGGCGATGGCGCGGATGCTCATGCAGTCTCCTCGATTCGGCTCCCCGCCAACCTGGCATAGGTGTCACGGAAAGCGCGATAGCCCTGCGCGTAGACGGCGGCATGGCCGGGGTCGGGCCGGAGCACCTCGCCCTGGCGCACGAAGCGGGCGATGCCGCCCCAGTCGTCGGTGAGGCCGGTGCCGATCGCCGCGGTCCAGGCGGCGCCGAGGCAGGAGCCGGGATGGCCCTCCAGGCGCTGCACCGGCTCCTGCAGCACGTCGGCGACGATCTGCATCCAGATGCGGCTGGAAGCGCCGCCGTCCGAGGCCATGAAGCGGGTCAGGCGATGGCCCATGTCCGAGAACACCTCGACATGGTGGGCGATGGCATAGGCATAGGCCTCCAGCAGCGCGCGCCAGACATGGCCGACGCCATGGTTGAGGCTGAGGCCGGTGATGGCGCCGCGGGCGAAGGGGTCGTGGATCGGCGTCTTCTCGCCGAGGAAATAGGGCACGATGGCAACGCCCCCCGCCCCGGCCGGCACGGCCGCGGCCAGGCGGTCGAGGTGCTGGTGCAGCGTCAGCCCGGCCGCCTCCGCCGCCGGCGCCTCGCCGGCGCAGAAGGTGCGGGCCAGCCAGTTGAGGCCGGAGCCGCCGGTCGACATGCAGCCGTTCGGCACATAGAGCCCCGGCACGAGGTGATAGTCGAGGAACATGCGCGGGTCCGGCGCCGCCCGCTCGGCAGCGATCAGCACGTCGACCGAGCCGCCGAACTTGAGCAGCACGTCGCCGGGCCGCGTCAGGCCGGCGGCGAGAGCCGAGGCGATGAGGTCGGCGGCGCCGCCGACCACCGGCGTGCCCTCGGCCAGGCCGGTCTCGGCCGCCGCCGCGGCGCCGATGCGACCGATCACCGCGTGCGATGCCGCCTTGGGCGGCACGGCCGCGCGGGGCAAATGCGTATGGGCGACCAGGGCATCGGAGATCGCGTGGTCGGCGAGGTCGACGAAGCCGGCCTCCAGCGCCCAGTTCTGCTCGATGGCGCGCACCCCGGTCAGGCGCCAGTTGATGTAGTCGTAGGAGCCGAACACCGTGGCGATGCGCCCGAAGATCTCGGGCTCGTGCCGCTCCAGCCAGCGCAGCCTGCCGGCGGCGAGCTGCTGGTTGACGCCGTTGCCGGCGGTGCGCACGAAGGCGGTCTCGTCGATCTCGCGGCGTAGCTCCTCCACCTCGGCGGCGCAGCGCCCGTCGCTCTGCTGGATGCTGGGGCGCAGCAGCCGCCCGTCGGCGTCGAGCAGCACCAGGGCCGGCAGCATGCCGGTGACGCCGATGCCGGCGATCTCCTGCCCGGCGATGCCGCTCGCCTCGATCAGCTCGCGGGTGATGGCGCAGACGTTGCGCCACCATT
Organism: Labrys wisconsinensis; assembly: GCF_030814995.1. GTDB lineage: Bacteria > Pseudomonadota > Alphaproteobacteria > Rhizobiales > Labraceae > Labrys > Labrys wisconsinensis. The sequence goes on from NZ_JAUSVX010000001.1 coordinate 28,725, forward strand.
CCTCCGGGTCCTCCTCGGCCCAGCCCGGCTGGCGCGAGGTCAGCGTCACCGGGCGGGAAGCGAGGCCCAGGACCCTGTCCGGCATCTCCACCAGGATGCCGATGGTCGAGGTGGTGCCGATGTCGATGCCGAGGACGCAGGCCATGTCAGCGCAGCGTCCCCACCCGGTCCATGAAGCGCTTGACCCGGGCGCCGTCGACCGGGTTCCAAGTGTTGCCGTCGACCTTGAAATGGGTGCCGATGATCACGCCGTCGGCGACCGCCAGCACGTCTTTCACATTGTCGATGTTGACGCCGGTATTGGCGAAGACCGGCACGTCGGTGATGGCTTCGCAAACCCGGCGCAGGTCCGACTGGTCGGCCGGCTGGCCGGTGATCGGCCCCGACACCAGGATGGCGTCGGCGAGCGAGGAGAACACCGCGCTCTTGGCCCTGAGCTCGATCGGCCTGGCGTCGAGGGAATGGGCGAACTCGGCATTGATGTTGAACAGGAGCTTCAGGTCGGGCCGGCCGAGGTTGCGCCGCAGACGCGAGGCGCCGGCGCAGTCGGGCGCCCACACGCCCATGTCGGAGGCGAAGACGCCGGTGAAGATCTCGCGCACGAACTGCGCCCCGGTGGCGTGGGCGATGGCGACGCTGGCCTTGGGGTCCCAGAGATAGTTGACGCCGAAGGGCACCGTGAGGCTCGGCTTCAGGGCCTGGACCACCGCGGTCATGGCGGCCACGCCCTCGGCGGGGGCGCTCAGCGTGTAGGGGCGGTCGTTCTCGTTGCCGAACATCACCCCGTCGACGCCACCGGCCTGCAGCGCCTCGGCGTCCTTGGCCGCATCGGCGATCAGCTTGGCGATGCCGCCGTCGGCGTCGTAGAGCGGCGTCCCCGGCAGGGCGCCGATATGGATCATGGCGATGACCGCCTTCTTCTTGGCGCCGAAGAAATCGAAAACCATGGGCTTCCTCTGAGAGGTCGTGAGGGAGGCGCCGGTCAGGCGCCGGGGGGCGGGACGATGCGGACGGCGACGCCGGCCTCGCGCAGGGCGGCCGCGATGTCGGGCGGCGGGGCGACGTCGCTGATCATCAGGTCGAGGCCGGCGAAATCGGCGATCTTGACGAGCGACATGCGATGGAACTTCGCCCCGTCGCACAGCAGCACCTTGTGCGCCGAGCGGCGGAGATAGATGCGCTTGAGCTCGCTGTCCTCCAGGGAATAGTCGAACATGCCCTCGGTGGAGATGCCGGAGACGCCGATGAAGGCGATGTCGAACCAGTAGCGCTCGAATTGCTCGAGCGCGGCCGGGCCGCATACCGACAATTCCTCGCCGCGCACCTGGCCGCCCGGCACATAGACTTCCCGCCCGGCTTCGCCGAGCAGAGACGCCGTGCGCAGGCTGGAGGTGAAGAACTTCAGGCCGCCGCGCTCGGAGAGGCGCTGGGCCAGGAGATGGGTGGTGGTGCCGACGTCGAGGGCGACGGTCTGGCGCGCCTCGACCAGCTCGGCCGCGACCTCGGCGATGCGGCGCTTGGCCTCCTGGTTCTTGCGCAGCCGCGCCTCGAAGGCCGGCTCCTCCCGGTCGATCGCCGGGCGCACGCTGGCGCCCGTCAGCACCGCGCCGCCGCGGGTGCGCACCAGCACGCCATCGCGTTCCAGCTCGATCAGGTCGCGCCGGATGGTCATCTCGGACACGCCGAGCTCGGCGGCGATGTCGACCACCAGGAAGAAGCCGCGCCGGCGCGCCGCATCGACGAGATGGGCATGGCGGACCTGGGCCGGCATGCGGCGCTGGTCGCCGAGGGCAAGGGGGGTGCTTTCCATGAAATCGTCGTCCCGGCCGGACTCGCTCCCGAACGTTGCCACACGATCCGTCTGAATCGCAGGTCAGCATATTAACAAATTCGAACATTGTAAAACAAGGAAACGTAGTGCAAAGTTTCATTTCGTCTGAATATGTTTGTTTGTGCAGCGCAGCGGAGTCAGGCATGTCCGACAGTCCCAGCCCCGGAAAACTGGCCGCGGATCTCGCCGGCAAGCGCGCCATCGTCACCGGCGCGGGCACCGGCATCGGCCGGGCCATCGCCGCGGCGCTCGCCCGCCACGGCGTGCGGGTCGCCGTCGCCGACCTCGACCGCGACAGGGCCGCCGAGAGCGCCGCGGCCCTCGGCCCGGAGGCCCTGGCGGTGGCGATCGACGTGCGCAACCGCGCCTCGGTCGAGGCCGCCTTCGCCGAGGTGCTCGGCCGCTGGGGCGGCCTCGACATCCTCGCCGCCAATGCCGGCGTCTCGACCATGAACCGCGCCGTCGATCTCACCGATGCGGAATGGGACTTCAACTTCGACGTCAACGCCCGCGGCGTGTTCCTGACCAACCAGATCGCGGCGCGGCATTTCCTGGCCACAGGAACGAAGGGCGTCATCGTCAACACCGCCTCGCTCGCCGCCAAGGTGGGGGCGCCGCTGCTGGCGCATTATTCCGCCAGCAAGTTCGCCGTGCTCGGCTGGACCCAGGCCCTCGCCCGCGAGCTCGCGCCCGCCGGCATCCGCGTCAACGCCGTCTGCCCCGGCTTCGTGCGCACCTCCATGCAGACGCGCGAGGTGGAGTGGGAGGCGCGCCTGCGCGGCGTCACGTCCGAGCGCGTCGTCGCCGACTACATCGCCCAGACGCCGCTCGGGCGCCTGGAGGAGCCGGAGGACGTGGCCGAGCTCGTCGTCTTCCTCGCCTCGGACGGCGCCCGCTTCATGACCGGCCAGGGCGTCAACGTCACCGGCGGCGTCTACACGACCTGAGATCGTATCGACCCCGCCGGATCAGATGGGCCACGTTGCGCAACGAATGGAAACGACAAGAAACCCCATTCCACCGAGAGGACGGCGCCCTTAACCTGCGCTATGCTGGGACCGGCCTCCCTGCCGGCACATCCGGTGGCCGGCGCCGCGGAGGGCGACCGAGGTCGCCGCGTCCGGCGCCATCCCCGCCAAGTCTGGTCGATCGAGCGCCTCTGCACGGAGAACGCCGTCATCCCGCGCCACGCCTTCGGTGACATGTTACGGGCCCTGACCACGCCGCCCGAGTCATCGTCGATACCGCGCTCCTGATGCTCGACACCGACCCGGGGTTCTGCTGCTCCCGGCCGACCGAGGTCGCAGAAAAAAAGAAGAGCATCTCAGTCAGAGGCCTAAGAACTTAGTCGGCACGCCACCAGGCAACACACCAAAATCAAATGCACAAAACCCAAAATTCGCCATTTTTATCTATATTATACTTATAAGAATTTAGATTCAATTGGATAATTATTATTTACAATCTTCAAAAGAACAAAAATTATTTAGGAAATACATGGAAAATTCTTCAATTTAGAAATATACATGAGTGTGGACTCGAGTATATACGAGATTGATCTCAACCAAAAATCCACTGCAATCATCGATTGCAAAGTGCCCTTACTCAAGGTAAGAGATGCCAAGTCCACAGCTGGACATCGGTAGGCAACATGGCTCTGAGTGACCATGAGTTCGGCGGCGTATCGACCGACCTGAAACTTTCTCTTGTAGAAAAATATCTGACGGCATTCACAACAGCTCTCCAAAATCAGTTTTCAGACCTCTGGTATATTGATGCTTTCGCCGGAACTGGAGAGAGAACTCGGCGAATCGCAGCCGATTTGTTTGCCCCAACCGGCGAAGATCGCGTTGAACGCAATCGTGGATCAGCTCGAATCGCAATCGAGGTGAATCCCCAGTTCAACCGCCTTATTTTCATGGACAAGAATCCGAAGCACTGCGCTGCCCTTCGGAGCCTAAAATCTAATTATCCAGATCGTCAGATCGACATCCTGGAAGGTGATGCAAATACTGAAGTTGTCAACCTTCTAAGAAATCGAAAATGGACGAGCACACGCGCGGTTATGTTTCTCGATCCATATGGCATGAGCGTAGCTTGGCAGACACTTGAGGCTATCCGCGAGACAGAAGCCATCGATGTTTGGTATCTCGTTTCTCTATCAGGGATGTTTCGACAGGCTGCCCGCAAAGCTAACGCAGTAGCAGAAGAAAAGCGAGCAGCATTGACGAGAATGCTCGGCACAGATGAATGGGAGGCCGCCTGGTACGAACGAACTCAAAAAGCTGATCTGTTTGGCAGTTTCGACGAACAGCATTCACGCACAGCTGACGTTGACGCCATGCAAGACTTCATGCAAAAGCGTCTCGAAGGCTTATTTCCAAAAGTGCTAAAACCGCTTCGACTCCATGATGAACGCGGCATCCCCCAATTTGCACTTTTTTTTGCAATTTCAAATCCGCGCCCTAAAGCGATTGGCCTCGCAACAAAAATCGCAAGTCACATTCTTAATTCAGGGAGATTGTCCCATGTACGCCCTTGATAAGAACGACCGCTAGCTTTCTTATTACGCCCACCCCATTGTTTAAAGAAGAAGGCAGTACCGTTACGCTCACAAAGCATATGTATTTCAGCGATCCATTCTTCACGGATCGGCCGCGCCTTCGGGCCGGATTCTCCCCCTACAATGGCCCAATCAATCGCAGTTAAGTCCGCGCCATGTACGGATCCGATAAGTGGTTCGAATGACACAAATCTGACAGCGGCAGGGGTCCGTCGCAGATCATCAAGACGGCTTAGGACTCGAGCATCTTCGACACTCGTTCCGACCCAGACATTTGCAAGCAGAGGAAATTCAAGGGTCGTCAGAATTGAGGCCATGCGATCCGGTCTCTTAGTCAGTATTTGATAAGTATGTTGACGTGCCATCGCCATTGAATTCCAGACCTGGCTAATAAATTCCACGGGAACGGCGTCGTGAAATAAATCTGACATGGAATTAACGAATATTTTACGCGGCCTCTTCCACGTCATTGGTAAATTTAGAGCATCCACATCGAGACGAATCTTCCCAGTCCAAATTGATCGGCCGCCACTCTTTCTTGTAAGACCTCGATATTTCTCTACCCCCATGGCATCTAAGCGCGCGGCCATCCGCATGGCGTAGCAGTTGGAGCAGCCCGCAGTCATGATCGTGCAGCCCGCTACTGGGTTCCAGGTTGCGTCGGTCCATTCAATCGAGGTCTCAGTCATCGCCGCGCCTCCACAAGACCCATTTTGCCGACAAGCGGTTAATGTCACCCAAATCGGATTTGTTCACTTTTTGTTCCACAACGCCAACTTATTTGTGCGGCGGCCCAGTTCGCACGAAAGAACTGCACTGTGACATGCAGAAAGAACCGTGCCCACCCTCACAGAAGGTCGCGAGGAATGACCTCCGACCATTCCCGCGTCGCGGCCACCGCGCCGTTCTCGAAGGCCGTCACGCTGCCCTCCAGCACGAAATTGGTCGCCGTGGCGCGCATGGCCGTGCGGGTCTCGATGCGGATGCGCCAGCCCTCGCGGCCCATCTCGTAGTCCTGGCTGAGCCGGTAGCGGGCGCTGAGCGGCTCGTCGCGCCCGATGGTCAGCTTGCGGCGCAGGCTGTGGGACAACGTGGTGTCGATCTCGTCGAAGCGCAGCACCCCCTCGCCGAACAGGCCGCCCTCGCCCTGGGTGACATAGGTGGCGACCCCGGTCAGCAGGTCGAGCGCGGTGCTGCGGGTCATGCGGCCCTCGGCGACCTTGCTCATCGGTGCCTTCGCGCCCCGCACCGGCGGCTCGAAGCCGATGGCGGCATCGGCCGCATCCGGCGGGCGCACCGGCAGCACCAGCCGGCCGGGGCAGTGCACCGTCAGCGTCGCCGCCGCCGGCGCCGGCCAGACCAGCGGCCAATAGGCGGTGGACAGGGCCAGGCGCAGGACGTGGCCGGGGGCGAAGGCATAACCGCAATCGTTGAGCTTCAGCCGCACGCTGACGAAGCGGCCGGGCTCGAGCGGGCTCGGCTCGGCATGGCTGTCGCGATGGGTCAGGTTGAGGATGCCGTAGGCGACGCGGCGCGAGGAGCCGTCGGGCGCGACGTCGCAGAGCCGCGCGCAGAGCTGGGCCACCGGCTTGTCGGCGGCGATCTCCAGCTCGACCTCGGCGGCGCCGAGCAGCTCCAGGCGCTCGCGCAGCGGCTCGCCGTCGAACACCAGGGAGAAGCCGTCGTCGTGGCGCTGGTCGGCCGGCTCCTCCCCGGCGACGCCGGTGCCCATCCACTCGCCGACGGCGAGGCCGGTCCAGGCCGGGGAGCGGAACGACAGCTCCACCGGGCCGGCGACGTCCGGGCGCAGGCCCGCGCGGGTGATCGGCACGGCCGTCGGCACGATGCGCGGCGAGGGCCATTGCGCCTCGCCGACGAAGCGGCCGGGCACCGGGTCGCAAGGACCCGGCGGCCGCCAGTCCTCGACATAGGCCCGCAGCATCGGCTCGGCCATGATGCCGTTGTCGCGGTCCTTCAGCCAATGGTCCCACCAGCGCCGCGCCTCCTGCAGGAAGCCGATGGCCGGGCCGGGGCTGCCGTCCTGGGCATAGACATGGGCCCAGGGCCCGATCAGCCCGAGGCGCGGCACCTTCAGCCCTTCGAGCAGGCGCGGCACCGCATTGGTATAGGCGTCCGCCCAGCCGCCGACCGCGAAGACCGGGCAGGCGATGGCGTCGAAATCCTCGCAGACCGAGCCGTGCCGCCAATAGGCGTCGCGCCGCTGGTGCGCCAGCCACAGCGCGGGGAAGAAGGGCAGGTGCTCGAGCCGCTCCAGCCATTGCGCCCGCCAGGCCTCGCCCACCAGCGCCGGATCCGGCGGCCGCGACTGGTAGCCGAGCATGATCGTCGCCCACCACAGATTGTCGTTGAGCAGGGCGCCGCCCATGTAGTGGATGTCGTCGGCGTAACGGTCGTCGGTGGAGCACACCGTGATGATCGCCTTCAGCGCCGGCGGGCGCAGCGCAGCCACCTGCAGCGCATTGAAGCCGCCCCAGGACTTGCCCATCATGCCGACCCGGCCGGAGCACCAGGGCTGGGCCGCCAGCCAGGCGATCACCTCGCAGGCATCGTCGAGCTCGCGCTGCAGGTATTCGTCGTCCATCAGCCCGTCGGACTCGCCGGAGCCGCGCATGTCGACCCGGATCGCCGCATAGCCGTTCGCGGCGAACCAGCCGTGCATCGGCTCGTCGCGTCCGCGCGTGCCGTCGCGCTTGCGGTAGGGGATGTATTCCAGGATCGCCGGGACCGGCTCGGCCGGCGCATCGGCCGGCAACCAGAGCCGCGCGGCCAGGCGCGTGCCATCCGCCAGCGGGATGAAGAGATGCTCGGTGACGTGGATATCGGTCATGGGGGCATGTTCGCAGGCGTCGCGGCCCGGTCGCAACCGGGCCGCCGGCGCGCAAGCGCCGCGGTGGGATCTCAGGCCGCCTGGCGCTTCTCCAGGATATGGTCGAGCCAGGTCGTGTCCATCTCCGGCACGGAGGAGATGAGCTTCTCCGTATAGGGATGGAACGGCGGCGAGAAGATGTCGGCCGTCGGCCCCTGGGCGATGATCTCGCCCTTCAGCATCACCGCGGTGCGGTGGGCGATGCGCCGGACCGTGCCGAGGTCGTGGGTGATGAACATGTAGGCCAAGCCCAGGTCGTCCTGCAGGCGCTTGAGCAGCTTGAGGATGTCCTCCGCCACCAGGGGGTCGAGCGCCGAGGTCGGCTCGTCGCAGATGATCAGGTCCGGCTCGGCGGCCAGGGCCCGGGCGATGCACACGCGCTGCTTCTGGCCGCCGGAGAGCTGGCCGGGCCGGCGCGTGGCGAAGTCCTCGGGCAGGCCGACCAGGCCAAGGAGCTCCATCACCCGGTCGCGCACCGCCTTGCCCGAGCGCTTGAAGTAGAAGTCCACCGGCCGGCCGATGATCTTCTCCAGGCTGTGGCGCGGGTTGAGCGCCACGTCGGGCATCTGGTGCACCATCTGCAGCCGCCGCAGCACCTCGCGCGGGCGCTGGGCCAGGGCCGGCGCCAGGCTCTCGCCGGTCAGCTTGACGTCGCCGCTCCAGCGCGGCAGCAGCCCGACGACGATGCGGGCCATCGAGCTCTTGCCGGAGCCGGACTCTCCCACCACCGCGAGCGTCTCGCCCCGGGCGATCTGGATATTGGCCTTCTTGACCACCGGCACCGGCCCGTAGCCGGCGTCGACATTCTCGACGCGCAGCACCGGCTCGGCCTGGCGCGGCGGCTCGGCCAGCTCGTGGTGCTCGGCGTCGCGCCGCTCGTTGACCAGGGCGCGGGCGTACTCGGTCGTCGGCTGCTCGAGGATCTGCTTGGCCTCGCCGACCTCGACCATCTTGCCGTGGCGCAGCACCATGATGCGGTGGGCGATCTGCGCCACCACGGCGAGGTCGTGGGTGATGTAGAGCCCGGCCGTGCCGAACTCGCGGATGAGGTCGCGCAGCAGCGCCAGCACCTCGATCTGGGTGGTGACGTCGAGGGCGGTGGTCGGCTCGTCGAGCACGATCACGTCGGGCCGGCAGCTCATCGCCATCGCCGCCATGGCCCGCTGCAGCTGGCCGCCGGAGACCTGGTGGGGATAGCGGTTGCCGAAGGTCTCGGGACTGGGCAGCTGCAGCGTCTTGAACAGCTTCCGGGCATAGGCCTCGGCCTCGGGCCGGCTCATGACGCCGTGCACGACCGGCGCCTCGCAGACCTGGTCCATCAGCGACATGGCCGGGTTGAACGAGGCGGCGGCGCTCTGGGCGATATAGGCGATGCTCTTGCCGCGCATCGTGCGCCGGTGCGCAGCGGTCGAGGCGCGCAGCTCGGTGCCGTCGAGCGTGATGCTGCCGCCGGTGATGCGCATGCCGGCGCGGGCATAGGCCATCGAAGCCAGGCCGATCGTCGACTTGCCGGCGCCGGATTCGCCGATCAGCCCGAGGATCTCGCCGCGCTTCAGCGCGACGTCGACATCGTGCACCAGCACGCGGCCCGAGATGGTCTCGACCCTGAGCTTCTCCAGGACGAGGATGTTCTCGTCGCCGCCGTTCTTCTTCTCCGCCATGGTGCCCTCACATCTCCGCTTGCGCGCCCGAAGGGCGGGCGTCGATCGACAGGAGCCAGTCGACGACCAGATTGATGCCGACGGTGAGCAGCGCGATCGCCGCTGCCGGATAGAGCGGCGCGTACATGCCGAAGGTGATGGCGCCCGCATTGTCGTGCACCATGCCGCCCCAGTCGGCATAGGGCGGCTGCACGCCCAGGCCCAGGAAGCTCAGGGCCGCGACGAACAGGAAGTTGAAGCAGAAGCGCAGGCCGAACTCGGAGATCAGCGGCGCGGCCGCATTGGGCAGGATCTCGCGGCTGATCACCCACCACAGGCCCTCGCCGCGCAGCCGCGCCACCTCGACGAATTCGAGCACGACCAGGTTCATGCCGAGCGCTCGGGCGAGGCGGAATACGCGGGTGGAGTCGAGCACTGCGATGGTGATGATCAGCGTCGGGATCGACGAGCCGAACACGCCGATGATGATCATGCCGAAGATGAGGAGCGGAATCGACAGGATGACGTCGACCATGCGCGAGAGCAGCGTGTCGACCCATTTGCCCATCACCGCCGCGGCAAGGCCGAACGTGATGCCGATGGTGAAGGAGAGCAAGGTCGTCGCCAGGGCGATGCCGATGGTCATGCGCGCGCCGTAGATCAGGCGGGTGAGCAGGTCTCGGCCGATCTGGTCGGCCCCGAGCCACATCTCGGGAGACGGGGGGTCCCAGTTTCCGCCGATGGACTCCGATTGCGCATAGGGCGCGAACCAGGGACCGAACAGCGCCACGACGATATTGAGGGCGATGATCAGGAGGCCGATCTGCGCCGTGAGCGGGGCTTTGTGTCCGAAGATGGTCATGGCCGCCTCTATCTCGGGTGCCGCAGGCGGGGGTTGACCAGGATCGCCACCATGTCCGCGATAGTGTTCAAGGTGACGAACACGCCGGCGAACACCAGGCCGCAGGCCTGGATCACCGGCACGTCGCGCTTGGAGACGGCATCGACCATGTATTGTCCGACCCCGGGATAGGTGAAGACATTCTCGACCACCACCACGCCGACCACGAGATAGGCGAGGTTGAGCGCCACCACCGAGACGATCGGGCCGGCCGCATTGGGCAGGGCGTGGCGGGAGACGACGCGCGAACGTTTCAGGCCCTTCAGGAAGGCCATCTCGACATAGGGCGTCGACATGATCGCCAGCACCGAGTTGCGGGTCATGCGCAGCATGTGCGCCGTGACCAGCAACGTCAAAGTAATGGCGGGCAAAGTCGTGATGGCGACGCGGTCGCTGAAGCTTATGCCGGAGAAGGCGGTGGCGAGCGACGCACCCGGGAACAGTGCGATCAGGATGTAGCCGATGAAGAATTCCGGCATCGAGATCGCGATCAGGGTCAGCACGTTGGCCAGCCGGTCCTGCCACCGGCCTTCGCGGATGGCGGCCATGATGCCGAGGCCGACGGCGAGGGGAACCGCGAACAGAGCGGTATAGCCGGCGAGGAACAGCGTGTTGAGGAAGCGGGGCCAGAGGTCCTCGATGATGTCGCGCTTGTTGGTCAGCGATCGGCCGAGATCGCCGTGCAGCACGCCCCACAGCCAGTTGAAGTAGCGGGCATAGGCGGGCTGATCGAGCCCGAGCTCGAGCCGGAAGGCCTTGAGGGCCTCGGGCGTGGCCTGGTTGCCGAGCACGGCCGAGGCGACGTCGCCGGGCAGGATCTGCGTGCAGATGAAGATGACCACCGACACGGCGAAGAGCGTCAGGATCCCGAGGCCGGCCCGTGTCGCGACGAGACGCAGCAAAGGCTAATCCTTTCCATCCAGGAGGGTTGACCGGGAGGCGACCGCCGCCGAAACGGATCGGTCACCAATGGGAGATCCGGATCTCGCCCGGACATTCCCCGGCATCGCAACGGCGTTTCGGACCGCCGCGGGTCGGAAGCTTTCTTCCGATCCGCGGCAGCCCTGCTCCTTGCTGCAGCGTCAGGTCAGGCGAACCAGCCCTTTTCGGCGATGCGCTGGTCGCACATGTCGTAATGGGGGTGCGGCGCCGTGCCCATCACCTTCTTGGAATAGCCGTCGAGATAGTCGCCGATGGCGAAGCACACCATGCCGCCGTCATCGGTGATCATCCGCTGCGCCTCCGAATAGAGCTGCTGGCGCTTGGCCTCGTCGAGCTCGGCGCGGGCCTCGAAGATGATCTTGTCGAACTCCGGCCGCTTCCAGGCCGTGTCGTTCCAGTTGGCCGTGGACAGGAAGGTCTGCGACAGCTGGTTGTCGACGGTCGGGCGGGTGCCCCAGTAGACCGCACAGAACGGCGCCTTGAGCCAGACATTGTCCCAGTAGCCGTCGCCCGAGACACGCTTGACGTCGAGGGTGATGCCGGCCTTGCTTATCGCCTCCTGGTAGAGCACCGCCGAATCGGTGGCGCCGGAGAAGGCGCCCTCCGAGACCTGCAGCTCCAGCTTGGCATTGGCCAGGCCCGCCTTCTTGAAGTGGAAGGCCGCCTTGTCCGGGTCGTAGGGGCGCTGCGGCACGTCCTTGGCATAATACTTGGCCGAGGGCGCGATGGTGGTGTCGTTGCCGATGGTCGCGAAGCCCTTGTAGACGGTGTCGACGATCTTCTTGCGGTCGATGCCGTATTTCAGGGCAAGGCGCAGGTCGTTGTTGGTGTAGGGGTCCTGGTCGCACCGCGCCACGAAGGCGAAGCGGTTGCCGGTGCCCTTGGTCCGCACCACGTTCACCCGCGGCGCCTTCATCACCAGGTTGACGGTGCGGGCATCGAGGCGGTTGGCCGCATCGATCTGGCCGGAGATCAGCGCCTGGACGCGCGCCGACGCATCCGGGATGTAGCGCAGCTCGATCGAGTCGAAATTGCCGCGGTTCGGCTTCCAGTAATTGCCCTTGTTCTTGGTGAGCACCCGCACGCCCGGCTCGAAGCTCTCCAGGGCGTAGGCGCCGGTGCCGTCGGGCTTGGAGAAATCGGTGAAGCCGTTGGGCACGATCAGGACGTGATAGTCGGCGAAGGCGTAGGGCAGGTCGGCATCGCCGCTCTTCAGCGTGATCTCGATCTGGTTGGCGTTGAGCTTCTTGATGTCGGTGATGCCGCTGAGCAGGTCCTTGGCGCCCGACTTGGTCTCGCCGCGATGCAGGTTGAGCGAATAGATGACGTCGTCGGCGTCCAGCGTCTTGCCCGAGGTGAAGGTGACGCCCTTGCGGATGTTGAAGACCCAGGCAGTGGCGCCGGGCTTGGCTTCCCAGCTCTCGGCGAGCTCGCCGGCGATGTTGCCGTGCGAATCGACCTCGGTCAGGCCGTTCCAGATCTGCCAGCCATAGGAGATCGGGATCGAGTCGGCATAGGTGCGCGGGTCGAGGCTGTCGGAGGCGCTGCCGCCTTCCATGCCGAGGCGCAGCGTGCCACCCTTCTTGGGCGCGTCGTCCGCCAGGGCCGAACCCGCCATCGAGCCCATGCCGAAGCCGAATCCGAGGCCGAGCGCTGCTGCGCCTGCCATCAATTCGCGGCGGTCCAGGATCAGCCCCGATGAGCCTTGCTTCGAAGTCTTGTCTGTCATGTCCGCTGTTCCCTGCGAATTTGGATGGACGGTTTGCTCTTTCGACAGAGCATATGCCACGGTCACTATCGTGGTTCGTGAGCCGCTCGGCAAGCAACCTACAAACGACAACAAATGACAGCCGAGCGACGTATGCGCATTTTTCCACGCTTCCAGAAAAGATATGGCCCGGCAGGCCCTTGCGCGGCCCGCCGGCGCCGTCAGCCGGCCGCCGCCGCGGCCTCCCGCTCCGCCGCCGCCCGCACCATGGCGTTGCCGGCGGCCGCGGCGGCCGCCTGCTCGACCGGCCCGCCCAGCGTCTGGACGGCGACGGTGGTCGCGTTGGCGAACTCGATGCCGGCCTCCGGCAGGGCGCGGATCATCCGCTTGATCGCCTCGCGCTGGATCACGGTCGGCTTGTTCGGCTTCACTGTGAACTTGAAGCGGCAGACCAGCGCATTGTCGGTGATGTCGGTGACGCCCTGCAGCTTGAGCGGCAGCAGGAACTCGTCCTTCATCTCCGGATCCTGCAGCATCTCCAGGCCGATCTTCTTGACCACCTTGCGCAGCTTCTCCACGTCGGTGTTGCGGACGAAGCGCAGGTTGAACTTCATCGTCGACCAGTCGCGGCTGTAATTGGTGATCTGCCCGAGCTGGCCGAAGGGAATGGTGTGCACCGGCCCGTTCTGGTGGCGCAGGCGGAGCGAGCGCAGGGTGAAGCCTTCGACCGTGCCCTTGGCCTTGCCGCAGTCTATATACTCGCCGACGCGGAAGGCGTCGTCGACGAGGTAGAACACGCCGGAGACGATGTCGCGCACCAGGGTCTGGCTGCCGAAGGAGATGGCGAGGCCCGCGATCGAGGCGCCGGCGATCAGCGGGGTGATATTGACCCCGAGCTGCGACAGGCTGGTCAGCACCGCCAGGATGCAGATCAGCACCAGGAAGGCGACGCGCAGCACCGGCATCAGCGTGGCCAGGCGCGAGCCGGCGGAGGCGGTGGGATCATCGCCGGACTGGCCGGGCATGAGGGGCCTGGCGATGGCGCTGTGGCGGTCGGTGAAGAACTTGACCACCTGCCAGGCGCAATAGGCGCCGAACAGGGTGAGGCCGGCGGCGCGGGCCGAGCGGGCGAGCGCGCCGTAGCCTTCCATGTCCATCATGCCGCTCGCATCGACCAGCCAGGCGCGGGCCAGCAGCACGACGGCCCCGATCAGGATGGCGACGCGCAGGCAGCGCACCACCGCCTCGATGATGCGATGCCTGATATGGCCGACCGCCTGGTCCGCATCGCGCCCCATCAGCCGGCCGGCCTTGTCGAGCAGCGTCTCCAGGAGCAGCAGGCCGATCAGGATGTCCATGCTCAGCGCCACGGCTTCCCGGATGGCCATCTGGTCGGTGATCGCGCCGTAGGCGCGGGCAAGGCCGAGCGCCACGAAGACGGGGATGGCGATGACCAGCCAGCCGCGGGCCAGGACGGCCTGGACCGGCCCCGGCTGCCCGTTGCGCGACAGGCCGCGGAACCAGCGCGCCACCGGCTCGCGCAGCGCCACCGCGGCCCGGATGAACGCGGCCGGCACCAGCACGGCGTCGATCAGCTCGGCCAGGGCGACGGCCTCGTCCGGTGCCTTGGCGGCGATCAGGATGCGCACCACGTCGTGAAGGATCAGCACCAGGGCGATGACCCCACCGATCCAAAGGTAGATCGCAGCCGTGTCGGCATCGTCGAGCTCGGCCAGCCGGGCGGGCGGCAGGGACGGCCTGAGGGCGACGTGGAACACCAGCATGGCCAGGCGCCAGGCGAAGATGGTGGTGAGCACGAGATAGGCGAAACGGTCCTGGGGCACCACGTCGCGGAACCAGACGGCGACGAAGCCGTAGCTCACCAGCCAGACGGCGCCGAGGCCGAGCCCGTCGAGCCCGGCGATCGCGGCCAGCCGGCCGAGGCCCGCCGGGCCCGCGATGCCGGCGGCGAGGCGGCGGCGCAGCGGCGTGGTGGCCGCCCGCATCGCCGCCTCCGCCCCGAGCGCGCAGCCGGCCGCCAGCACCAGCATGACGAGGAAGACGAGGACCGGGCGACCGTTGTTCATGTCGGCCACGAAGTAGCCGGGGATGCGGCCGAGATGATCGAGCAGATCGGGATAGGCCGCGAGGATCGAGCGCGTGCGCGCGATGAAGTCGACGAACATCTTGTCGGTCGGCTGGTCATTGCCCATCGTCGCCATCGGCGGGGCGTCGGCCGGCTTGGGGGCGGTCTTGGCGGGCGGGGCGGCCGCCGGCGCGGGTCCGGCCGGCTTGGCCGCCGGCGCTTCCGTCGCGAGCTTCTCGGCCACGGCCTTGGTGATCTCGCCGACCAGCGTGTCGAACTGCTGCTGGGTCAGCGGCGGAGGCGGCGATGCCGGGGTCTGCGCGGCGACGGCGTGGGGAAGCGCGACGAGGAGCATCACGACCAGGACGCGGTACAGACGGCCCATTGTCTCCCCCTGAGCAGGTTCTCCCGAACCTGCCTGCACTTTGCAATCCGAGCAACTTGTCGCGGCTTCGGCCACTATAGCGAGTGGACCACGCCGCCGCCAATCGGGGACGGCAGGGCGCTTGGCTTGCGCGCCCGTCCGTGGGAGAGAGCCCGCAGGAATCCGGACCCGTCCCATGAGCCGACTCGACAGCTTCATCCGCCGCGTCACCGCCCAGCGCGACGTCCTCGACCATGTCTGCGCCGTGGTGGCGAGGCTGGAAGGGCCGGTGCTGGAGCTCGGGCTCGGCAACGGCCGCACCTACGACCACCTGCGCGAGCGCCTGCCCGGCCGGCGGATCCTCGCCTTCGACCGGGCGCTGGTCGCCCATCGCGGCTCCGCCCCGCCGGAGGGCGACCTCGTCATCGGCGAGATCCGCGACACCGCCGCCGCCTTTGCCGGCATCGGCGCGGCGCTGGTCCATGCCGACATCGAGACCGGCTATGCCGAGATCGACGGGGAGACCGCGCTCTGGCTGCCCAGCGTCGCCGCGGCGGCGCTGGCGCAGGGCGGCCTGGTCGCCAGCGGCCTCGCCCTGCACCATCCCGACCTCGCCGGCCTGCCGCTGCCGCCCGAGGTGCCGGCGGAGCGCTACTTCATCTATATCAGGCGCTGAGCCGCGGGCGGCGCAGCCTCAGTGATAGGGGTCGGCCGCATCGCGCAATCCGTCGCCGAAGAAGTTGAAGGCGAGGACGACCAGGATCACCGGGACCATCGGGATCATCAGCCAGGGATAGATGTCGACGGCGGCGAGATTCTGCGCCTCGTTGAGCAGCACGCCCCAGCTCGTCACCGGCGGGCGCAGGCCGAGGCCGAGGAAGGACAGCGCCGTCTCGCCCAGGATCATCGCCGGAATCGACAGCGTGGCGCTGGCGATGAGGTGGCTCATGAAGTTCGGGATGAGGTGGCGGCCGATGATGCGCGCCCGCGAGGCGCCCATCAGCTCGGCGGCGTGGACATAGTCCTCCGAGCGCAGCGATTTCAGCTTCGAGCGCACCGCCAGCGCCAGTCCCGGCCAGTCCAGCAGGCCGAGGATGATGGTGATGCCGAAGAACACCAGGATCGGGCTCCAGTTCGGCGGCAGAGCCGCCGACAGGGCGAGCCACAGCGGCAGCTCCGGCAGGGACCGCAGCACCTCGATCAGGCGCATGACCGCGCTGTCGACCCAGCCGCCGACATAGCCGGCGAGGCCCCCGAGCGTCAGGCCGATGACGAAGGACACGAGGATGCCGACCAGCCCCACCGTCAGCGAGATGCGGGCGCCGTAGATGATGCGCGAGAACAGGTCCCGGCCGAGCTTGTCGGTGCCGAACAGGAACATGGTGCCGCCCTCGGGCGCGCACATCAGGTGGAAGTCCAGCCGCACGCCGCCCCAGAAGTGATAGCGCTCGCCCCGGCAGAAGAAGCGCAGCGCCTGCGGCTTGCTCTTGTCGACGATGTAGGTGCGCTGGAACCTCTCGAGGTCGAACTTGAACGTGTAGGGATAGACGTGCGGCCAGGTGATCTGGCCCTGATGGAACAGATGCACCGCCTGCGGCGGCGCGTAGATGAAATCGCCGTGGCGCTTGCTCAGCGGATAGGGCGCCAGGATCTCGACGAAGGGCAGGCTGAGATAGAGCGCCAGCAGGAAGCCGGCGGCCACGAGCGCCACGCGGTTCCGGCGGAACTTCCACCAGATCAGCGTCAGCGACGAGGCGCGGTAGAACTTCTCCTCCGCCGCCGACATCTCCTTGGAGACATGCGGGTCGAAGGGCGCGGGATTGGCGTAGTGGCCCGCGGCGAGCGGCGTGACGTCGGTCATGGGATCAGCCATGCTGGCCGAGGCGGATGCGCGGATCGAGCACGGCCAGCGCCAGGTCGGCGATCAGCATGCCGACCACGGTGAGCGCCGCCACGAACATCAGGATGAAGCCGGCGAGGTACTGGTCCTGCACCTTCAGCGCCTGCAGCAGGATCGGCCCGACCGTGGGCAGGCTGAGCACCAGCGACACCAGCACCGAGCCGGAGACGATGTGCGGCAGGATGTTGCCGATATCGGCGACGAAGGGGTTGAGCGCGATCCGGAACGGGTATTTCAGGAGCGCCCGCGTCGGCGGCAGGCCCTTGGCCTTGGCGGTGACGGTGTATTGCTTGTTGAGCTCGTCGAGCAGGTTGGCGCGCATGCGCCGGATCATGCCCGCGGTGCCGGCGAGGCCGATGACGACCACCGGCACGACGAGGTGGCTGAGGACCGAGCCGAGCTTGGCCATCGACATCGGCTGGTCGGCATAGACCGGGTCCATCATGCCGCCGATCGAGATGCCGAACCAGCGGTTGAGATAGAACAGCAGGGCCAGGGCGAGGAGGAAGCTCGGCGTCGCCAGCCCGATATAGCCCAGGAACGTGATGACGTGGCTGCCGACCGAGTTGCGGTGCGTCGCCGAATAGATGGCGATCGGGATCGCCACGACGTGGATGAAGATCACCGTCGCCAGGTTGATCAGGAGCGTCATGCCGAGCGCGGCGCCCACCACCTCGCTCACCGGGACGTCATACTCGAACGACTGGCCCCAGTCGCCCTGCAGCAGGCCGGAAAAGCCGCTGGGCTTGGGCCAGATGCCGACCCAGGTCGCGTATTGATACCAGATCGGCTTGTCGAGCCCGTACTGGGCCCGCAGCATGTCGGCCTTGGCCGCGCTGGCCGGATCGCCCTGCGAGCGCAGCTCGTCGAGCCGGTTGGTGAGATAGTCGCCGGGCGGCAGCTTGATGATGACGAAGATCAGCATCGAGATGACCAGCAGCGTCACGGCCATCGTCACCAGGCGGCGCAGGACGTAGATGATCATTGCGAAGCGCTTTGGTCGGACTGATCGTCGAAGTAGAATTCGTCGATGTGGTAGGCGCCGAGCATGGCCGTGGGCTCCCAGGAAAACACCGCCTTGGCCGGCACGTTCTTCAGGTGCTCGGCGACGACCACCGGCTGGATGCTGCCGGCGACCGTGCCGATCACCCACTGGTTCTCCGCGTGCAGGCGCAGCATCTCGGTCCAGGCGTGGGCCTTGGCCGACAGGTCGCTGGAGGTCAGCCACTGGTCGTAGAGGTCCATCAGCTGCTTGGCCTCCGGCATGTCGGGGGCCTCGCCGACGCGTCCGCCGGTCTCGAAATATTGGCCCCATTTCGGCCAGGCGAAATTGTCCTGCCGGGTCAGGGCGAGCTCGCCCGGCGACATCAGCGCCGTCGGCAGCGCGTTGTCGAGCCCCTGGGAGGCCACCATCACCGTCTCGCCGGCAAACGAGCGCTGGCGCAGGTTCGACGCGTCCTGCGGCTTGATCACCAGCTCGACGCCGATATCGGCCCAGAACTCCGCCGTGATCTGCAGAGCGTCGATCAGGTCGGCCGCATCGCCGGCCACCTCGACCAGGATCTCCAGCGGCCGCCCGTCCGGCAGCAGCCGTGTGCCCGAGAGGTCACGCTTGGCGAGGCCGATGTCGTCGAGCATGGCATTGGCCCGTTCCGGGTCGAAGTCGGCCCAGGCCGTGCGGAAATCCGGCTGGTAGAGGGCGCTTTCGGGCATCACCGTGTCATTGCCCTCGATGCCGAGGCCAAACCACAGCGCGTTGTTCAGGGTGTGCCGGTCGATGCCCAGGGAGAGGGCGCGCCGGAAGCGGACGTCGCGCAGCAGCTTGCGCCAGACCGGGTCGTTGGTCGTCAGGTTGGGATAGAGCGCGAAGGCCGAGCCGCGGGCGATCGGCCAGAGCAGCGTGCGGTACTTGTGCCCCGCCTCGCCCTCCTTCAGCACCGGGACGTCGGCCATCGACAGGCCGCGGGCCTGGAGGTCGACCTCGCCGGCATTGGCCTTCGCCGCGAACAGACCCGCCGAGGCGATGTCGACCACGACCCGGTCGATATAGGGCAGCTGGTGCCCCTCCGGGTCGACCCGATGGAAATAGGGATTGCGCTCGAACACGAAGCGCTGGGCCGGCGCCTTGGTCACGACATACCAGGGATCGAGCACCGGCATGTCGACATTGCTCGCCTCGTAGGGATCCTCGAGCTTGTTGTGCAGCGCTGCCCAGGAGGTCGCCTTCTTCTTGGCCACCAGCGCCGCCAGCTGCTTGGGGTCGGCATATCTGGCGTGGAACTTCCTGAGATAATGCGCCGGCGAGTAGATGAAGATCGGCCGCGGCAGGGCGAGCGACGGCAGGAAACGCGGATTGGGCGTGTCCCAGCTGTAGCGGATGTGCCGGGCATCGAGGATCTCGACCTTGGGAAGCTTGCCGCCGGCGATGAACAGGTCGGGTGGCCCGGACGGCGACAATTCGCGATTGTTGGCGATGTCTTCCCAGTAGTAGCGGAAGTCCTCGGTGGTGAACGGCGCCCCGTCCGACCAGCGATGCCCCTCGCGCAGGGTGAAGGTGAAGACCCGGTCGCCCTCGTTGTCGAACTTCTCCAGGACGTCGGGCTTGAGATTGAGATTCTCGTCATAGGTGACGAGCCGCGTATAGCCGTTGACCGTGACGTAGCGCAGGTCCCGCGCCTTGGCGGCCAGCATGCGCAGCTGGCCGCCATAGCGCCCGATCGTGCGCTTGCGGTCGAGCATGTCGGAGACCAGCGGCGTCTTCGGCAGGCGCTGCGCCACCGGCTCGAGCTTGCCCGCGGCGACGTCCTTGGCGAGCGAGGGCGGCTCGATGAACTTCGGACCGTCCGCCCGCACCGGCAGGGCCAGCAGGCAGAGCCCGACGGCGGCGGACAGTCCCAGGCGGACGAGCATGCTCATGCGATCGCCATCCTTCGGGGTTCGGCCGCCACGGCTTCGCCCACGCGCACCCAGTGGCCGGGCACCACCTCGACCATCGCCGGGGGCGGGCCCTCGGGGTGGATCGTGTAGGGCTCGGGCCAGCGTGCCGGATCGGAATAGGCCGCGTCGCGGATGACGGCGAAATCGAGCGGGCGGTTGATGTCCGGCTCCGGGATCGCCGCGAGCAGGGCCTTGGTGTAGGGGTGCTGCGGGGCGCGGAACAGCAGGTCGCGCGGCGCCTGCTCGACGATATGGCCGCGGCACATCACGGCGATCTCGCTGGCCATGTAGTCGACCACGGCCAGATTGTGCGAGACGAACAGCAGCGAGATGCCGAGCGCTTTCTGCAGATCCTTCAGCAGGTTGAGGATCTGGGCCTGCACCGAGACGTCGAGCGCCGAGGTCGGCTCGTCGCACAGGATCACCGAGGGCGACAGCGCCAGGGCGCGCGCCAGGCCGATGCGCTGGCGCTCGCCGCCGGAGAAGGAATGGGGATAACGGCGCAGGTAGCGCGGGTCGAGGCCGACCAGGTCGAGCAGCGCCTTCACCCGCTGGTGCCGCCGGTCGGCATCGCCGATGCCGTGGATGATCAGCGGCTCCGACAGGATGTCGTAGACGGTCATGCGCGGGTTGAGGCTGGAGAACGGGTCCTGGAACACGAACTGGACCGTGCGGCGATAGGCCTTCAGCGCCTCGGCATCGAGCGCGAACACGTCGCGCGGGCCGCTGCCGTCGTCGAAGCGCACGTGGCCCTCGTCCGGCTTCACCGCGCGCATGACGATGCGGGCGAGCGTGGTCTTGCCGGAGCCGGATTCGCCGACCAGGCCCACCGTGGCGCCGGCCTTGATCGACAGGCTCGCCCGCGACAGCGCCGTGATCGTCTCGCGCCGTCCGGACCACAGGCCGGCCCGCATGGTGAAGACCTTGGAGACGCCGGCGATCTCCAGCACGGGCCGTCCCTTGGCCGGGCCGGCGGTCTCGCAGCCGGCCGAATACATCTCGATGCCGGAAACCTTGATCTCGCGCAGCGGCGTCAGCCGCTCGGCCTGCGGCATGTCGAAATGCGGCACGGCCCGGATCAGCGCCTTGAGATAGGGATGCTGGGGCCGCAGGAAGATGTCGTCGCGCCGGCCGCGCTCCATCACCTCGCCGCGATACATCACCAGGACGTCGTCGGCCATGTTGGCGACCACGCCGAGGTCGTGGGTGATCAGCATCACCGCCGTGCCCTTCTCCGCCTGCACGTCGCGGATCAGGGCCAGGATCTGCGCCTGGGTGGTGACGTCGAGCGCGGTGGTCGGCTCGTCGGCGATCAGGAGGGCGGGCTTGCAGATCAGAGCCATGGCGATCATGGCGCGCTGGCGCATGCCGCCGGAAAGCTCGAAGGGATAGGTGGTGAGCATGCGCTTGGGCTTGTGGAAGCCGACATGCCCGAACAGCTTGACCGCGCGCTCCTCCGCCTCCCTGCGGCTGACCTTGGCGTGCAGCCGCAGCGCCTCGGTGACCTGATCGCCGACGGTGTGCACCGGCGACAGCGAGGTCATCGGCTCCTGGAAGATCATGGCGATGCGCCCGCCGCGGATGGCGCGCATCGCCTCCCCGTTCGGATCGAGCCTGGCGATGTCGACCGGCGCGCCGCCGAGCGGGTCGCGGAAGACGATCGAGCCGCCGGTGATCCGCGCCCGCTTCGACAGGATGCCGAGGATCGCCTGGGCCGTGACGGACTTGCCCGAGCCGGACTCCCCGACCACGGCGAAGGTGCGGCCGGGCATCAGGTCGAAGCTGACCGAGCGCACGGCGTGCACGAGCCCGGCGTCGCCGTCGAAATCGACGCTGAGATCACGCACGCTCAGCAGAGGCTCGGTGCCCAAACGCTCGCCCTCGTCCACCAACCGGATGCAGCGGCGTCGCACGGGACGCCCGCCGCGCCTTCCGGCACCGGCCGCCCCGTACAACCCCAAAGGCATGACAGGAATGCGAAGAGCCGCGCCCGTCGTTCCCGCCTGCCCCCTTGTTCTACGCTAACCCTAATCGTGCCAAAGTCGATGTTCCAGCACGATTTAGACTCGCTCTCGGCCCTCCGGGTTCCCGAACAGCGTCGAGGCCGGGGCGAAATGCAC
Organism: Labrys wisconsinensis; assembly: GCF_030814995.1. GTDB lineage: Bacteria > Pseudomonadota > Alphaproteobacteria > Rhizobiales > Labraceae > Labrys > Labrys wisconsinensis. The sequence goes on from NZ_JAUSVX010000001.1 coordinate 50,604, forward strand.
GGCCGGGCTGCCGGCGAGGTGCTGCAGCAGCCGCTCGACGAAGCCCCATAGCCAGGCGTCGTGGACGAGGTGATGGGTGAGAAGGCCGAGCGGCTCCTGCGCCCCGGCGGCGAGGCGCTCGATCTCGGCGGCGAGGCGATCGACCAGCCCCGCCTCCTCGGCGAGGCCGCGATCGCCCTTCCAGTCGATCGGGTCGAGATGGGTGTTGGCCAGCGCGAGGCCGGCAGCCGAGGCGCCGGGGCGCGGCCCGTGCACGGACAGCCCGGCGAAGCCGAGGCCGGCGAGGCGCGGCACCAGGGCGGGATCGATGCGGTTCCAGGGCGGCACCAGCACCGGCAGGCAGCGCCTGCCGAACAGGCGAACGAGACGCCGCAGCCCCTCGGCGAGCTCGGCCGCCATGGCAGCGGGATCGCGATGGCCGAACTCCTGCCTCTTCGCACCCGCCGGCGCGTGGTTGCGGTGGCTGTAGCCGTGGACGAGCACGCTCGCCAGCGGCTCGTCCTGCAGCCGCCCGGCCAGGGCCGGCTCGGCCGATGCCGGGATCACCGCCAGGGCCAGCGGCACGCCGTGGCGGCGCGAGAGCGCCAGCAGCCGGTCGAGCGCCGGGCCGGGCGCGACCGCGTCGTCGTCGCGCCACCAGATCCGCACCGCCCGCTGCGCCGCCGCGGCATGGGCCAGGGCCCGGTCGAGCCGCGACCAGGCCGCAAGGCGCGCCTCGCGGCGCCCGGCCGCGGCCTCGACGGCCCGCACGCTGCCGGCGATGCCGCCGAGATCGAGGCCCGGCCCCGCCGGCCGCGGCCGCTCCAGGGCCTCCGCCACCGCCCGCGCCAGGGCCTCCGGCGACAGGTCCGCCTCGGGCACGATCCCGGCGACGCCGCGCGCGGCGAAACGCCCGGCCCGCAGCCGCTGCTCGGCCTCGTTGCCCTGCTCGAAGGGCACGAGCACCGCCGGGGTGCGGGCCTGGGCGAGGTCGATCATGGTGTTGTAGCCGGCCTGGCTCACCGAGACGGCGGCCCGGGCCAGCAGCGCCGGGAAATCGGCGCGCGCCCGCTCCACCGTGACCTGCGGGCCGGCGCGGGCCGCCAGTGCCTCGAGGGCCGCGGCCGGCACGCCGTGCCCGACGAGGATGCGCCAGCGCCACGGCCCGGCCAGCAGGGCGGCAGCGCCGAGCGCCGCCTCGAACAGGGGCAGGCCGGCGGCGCTGCCGCCGCCGGAGACCAGGATCTCGGCCCTGTCGCTCTCGTCCGCGGCGGCCGGCGCGGCGCCCTCGGCGACATAGCCGGTATAGACGAGCCGGCGTTCCAGGCCCGGGCTCACCGGCCAGGAGGCTGCGAGCGGCGTCACCGCGGCGTCGCCGTGCACCATGACGCCGTGGTAGAAGCGGCCCAGCACCGCCTCCGCCTCGACGACGCGCTCGGGCTTGGACGGCGGATTGAGGATGTCGCGGATCGAGGCCAGCACCGCCGGCGGGCGCGGCCGCGCCGCGGCCGCCGCGAGCAGGGCCTGAAATTCGGCCGCGAGCTGCCGCCGCCCGAACGGGAAGGTCTCGGTGACGACGACGTCGGGATCGGCCTCTTCGAGCGCGGCGAGCAGCCGGGCGATGCGGGCCTGGCGCCGCGCCTCGCCGATCGGCTGCCCGTCGTCGTCCAGCAGGGTGCGGAAGTCGACGCCGCGGCACTGCACCGCCGGCAGCTGCACCAGGGTCAGGCCCTCGGTCGAGACCAGCGGCGCCGCCCGCCCGCCGCTGACCAGGGTGACGCGGTGCCCGGCCGCGGCGAGGCCGCGCCCCAGCGCCGCGGCGCGGGTGAGGTGGCCGACGCCGAGGAGATGGGTGACGGCGACGAGGACGGAGACGCTCATGCGCCGCTCCGGCGGCCGAGCAGGTCGCCCAGCAGGGCATCGCAGGCTGCGGCGGCGCTGTCGAGCGAGCGCTGCGTGCGAACGAAAGCGCGGGCCGCGGCGCCGAGCCGCCGGCGCAGAGCCGCATCGGCGCAGAGCCGCCCGACGGCGGCGGCGTAGGCGCCGGCATCGCCGGGACTGGTCAGCACACCGGTCTCGCCGTCAAGGACGACCGCACCGACCCCTCCGAAATCGCCGGCGACCGCCGGCAGGCCATGCAGACCTGCCTCGAGGAACACCATGCCGAAAGCCTCGTTCACTGCCGGCCAGAGCAGCAGGTCGGCGTCACAGTAGAACCGGCCGAGCGCGGCGCGGTCCTCGATCAGCCCGTGCAGCCGGACCCGCTGGCCGAAGCGGGCGAACAGGGCCTCGACCTCGGGCCGCGCCGGCCCGTCGCCGACGATGTCGAGCCGCCAGTCCGTCGCCTTGATCTGCGCCAAAGCCTCGGCGAGCAGGCGATAGGAGGCGAGCTTGTCGCCCGGGCGCATCATCGCCACGGTGAGGAAGCGCAGCCCCCCGTCCTCGCTCCGCGCAGGCGCCGTCATGGCGGTCGGCCAGTCGGCCTCGTCGAGGAAGGGTGGCAGCAGCGCCAGGCGCTGGTGCGCCGGCCGCGCCGCCTCCAGGGCCGGCCGGTCGCGCGGATTGAGGATCAGGATCAGGTCGGCAGCGTCGAGGGCCGCTTCCGCCTGGGCGTGGCCGAGGGCCCAGGGCCCCCCGGCGCGCTTGGACGCGCGCGAGCCCTCGGCGACGACATAGGGGATGGCCAGGGCGCGGGCGACGCGCGGGCCGATCAGGTCCGGCGCCTTGTAATAGACATGATAGGTGAACCAGAGCGCCGGCCGCTCGGCCGCCGGGCGGGCGCGATAGGCCTCCACCAGGCGCGCCGCCTCCCGGTCGGCCTCGACGATCCGGGCGACGGCGCCGGCCGGATCACCCTTGCCGTCGTAGCTCCTCAGCCGCGAGGCGAGCTCGGGCCGCCCGCCGCAGCGCCCGATCAGCCGCAGCATCAGCCGCGCCATCTCCCGGTCGCCGGACGGCGTCGCATGGTCCGGCGGCTTCAGCGGCGCGTAGAAGGCGACGGGGAAGCCGGCGCTCATGGCGCGGCGGCGGCCAGGCTCTCGTCGAACTTGGCGACGAGCGTGGCGATGCCGGCCCCGAAGGAAAAGCCGCTCTGCAGGCGCTCCAGCGCGGAGACGCCGAGCGCGGCGCGCCGGGCGGGGTCGCGGATCAGCGCTTCCAGGGCAGCCGCCAACGCTGCGACGTCGCCGGGCGGCACCAGCACGCCGTCGCGGCCCTCGCGCACGAATTCCGGCACGCCGGCAAAGCGCGTCGACAGGATCGGCAGGGCCTGCGTCGCCGCCTCCATGATCACGTTGGGCAGTCCGTCGCGGTCGCCCGCCTCGCCCTCCCGGCACGGCAGCGCGAACAGGTCGGCCGCCTGCAGGGCCTCGATGACCGCCTGCTGCGGCAGGCCGCCGCGCCAGGTGATGCGGTCGGCGAGGCCGAGGCGCCGCGCCTGCTCCTTCAGCGAAGGCAGGAGCTCGCCCGAGCCGATATGGGTGAAGCGCCACGCGAGGTCCGCCGGCAGCCGCGCCAGCGCCTCCAGGAGGTCGCCGAAGCCCTTCTTGGCCACGGCGCGGCCGACGGCAACGATCGCCACCGCGCGCTCCGCGCCGCTGCCGTCCGCGTCCGCCCGCCGCTGCGGCGGCTCCGGGAAGCGCGAGAGGTCGAGGCCGTGATAGACCAGCGACACTTTCTCCGGCTCCAGGTCGGGCGAAAGGCGCCGCAGCGTCTCGCAGCCAACGCAGGTGCAGGTCACGCCCCAGGCGCTGTCGGCGATCTTCTCGCGCTTCTCCCAGTCCGTCGTGGTCCAGATGTCCTTGGCGTGGGCGGAGAAGCTGAAGGTCCGGCCGGTCAGGAGCGCCGCATAGCGGGCGACCGAGGCCGGCGTGTGGAGGTAGTGCACGTGGACATGGCGGACCGCATCGGAGAGCTCGTGGGCGAGGACCAGCGCCTGGCCGAGCCGGCGGCCGCGGTTCGGGGTGGGGTCGCGCAGGACGTCCTTCCAGAACACGGCGAGCACGCGGCGCAGCCGCGGCCGGCGGAGCGCCGCCCAGGCCCCCTTCAGCACCCGCCACGGCGCCTGGTAGAGATATTCGGGCAGGTAGTGCACCGGCGCGGCGATGCGCAGGTGCATCTCGTGCACCGCGCCGTCGGTCGGGCGGCGCAGCGACCAGATCTCCAGTGCCAGCCCGGCCTGCTCCAGCCCCAGCAGCTCCTGGGCGATGAAGGTCTCGGACAGGCGCGGATAGCCCTTCACCACCACCGCGATCCGGGGCTGGCCCGGCGGGGCCTGCGTCATTCGCCGGCCACCTTGCCCAGCACCTCGATCGGCGCGAGCCGTTCGCCGGCCTGGAACCAGGCCGTGGTCAGGCGCTCGATCTGGTTGAGGCCGTCGAGCAGCTGCGGCAGGAAGGCCCGGGAGGGCAGCGGCTGCGTCGGCAGGTCGTGGATGGCCCGCGCCATCTCCATCGGGTCGCGCGCCGCGCCCGGATCGAGATTGGCGCCGTCGAGCTGGCGCAGGAGGCCGAGGCGGGCGGCATGCTCGGCCCGGATCGACTGCTCGAGGCGCGGGCTCTTGCGCGGCACGATCAGGGCGCGCTTGTCGAGCGACAGGATCTCGCAGAACGTGTTGTAGCCGCCCATCGAGATCACCGACGTCGCCTTGCTCATCAGGTGCTCGATCTTGGCATCGAAGGTGATGGCGTCGACATTGGGCAGGCGCGCCACCCGCTCCATGAACGGGCCGCGCCGGTCGCGCGCCACGAACGGGCCGAACACGATCAGCGCCGGCATGGCGATGCTCGGGTCGGCCTCGTAGGCCGACAGCACCCAGTCGATCAGCTCGTGGCCGTCGCCGCCGCCGCCCGTCGTCACCAGCACGAAGGGGCCGCGGGTCAGGCGGGGATAGCGCACCAGGTTGGGCGGCGGCGGCACCTCGCGCCGGAGATAGCCGGTGTAGACGATGCGCCGGGTCATGTCCTCGGGCAGCGGCAGGCCGGCCAGCGGCTCGTAGATCTCCCTCAGCCCGTAGACCCAGATATCGTTGTAATACTGGATCAGCGCATCGACCGCGCCCTTGCGTTCCCATTCCGGCACCAGCACCGCCGGATCGTCCATCACGTCGCGGATGCCCAGCACGATGCGCGCGCCCTGGGCCCGGAGCTCGTCCAGCGCCGGGATCAGCTCGCCGCGAAAGCCCGTCGGCTCCTTGTCGACGATGACGAGGTCGGGGCGCAGCGTGCGCGCCGTCTGCAGGATGATCGCCTCGCGCATCGCCACCGCCTCGTCCAGCGGCAGGTTGAGGCTGAGGGTGGTGTAGTCGCCGTTCGGCAGCTTCACCACGCCCGGCACCCGGACATAGTCGACGCCGTCGCCGAACTCGAAGCTGCCGATGATCGGCGAGCCGGAGATGATCACCACCGAGGCGCTCGGATCGGCCTGCACCAGCCGGTTGGCGATGGCGCGCGAGCGCCTGAGATGCCCGAGCCCGAACGTGTCGTGGCTGTAGATCAGCACGCGCGGCGGGCGCTTCTCGCGCCCATGCCGCGGCCCGCCCCCTCCGGTGAGATAGTGCAACATGCCTCAATGATCTCCGAAGTGTCGCACCAGGTAGAGCAAGCCGTCGCGGATGGAATGCCGTTCGGATCAGTCGACGTCGGGCAGGATCGCGTTGCGGGGACGAGGACTAGCCGGAGCGCGAGGCAGGGCTGTGTCGGTCCCGCGGTCTTTTGCCGGTCGCGGCGGGGCAGCGCCGCGGCCGTGCGGCCGTGCCGGCGCCGGTTGGATGGCCGGGGCGCCTGGACGAGAGGGAGTGCGGCTGAACTGCACCGTCACGAAAGGCCCCGACCGGTTCGAGCAAGGGCCACCGGCCCACCGAGCCTGCGCGGCCGGCCGGTGACCCCGCCGCCGCGCTGCTGCTTGAGCAGCCATGATAGCGTCCCGCTCCGGGCGGGACAATCGGCCATTGCGTCGAGCCGCGGCCATGTGATGCAGGAAAGCCACAATCCCCCGCCGCCCCGTCCCGCCGACACGCAAAAATTGCCATGACCGGGCTTCAATGGTCCAATCCTGCGCAATTGCGTCGGGAATCCGGGCCCATCTGGCGCCGGGATCACCGTTGACGAACGGGGCGGGCGTCCATACCTGCGACAGCACGTCCCCGCACCGTTCGCAAGACGAAGGCGCAAGACTGTCGGGAGGGCTGCGGCGGTCCTCGGGACGATCGATATCGCCGCCGGGCATGCGCTTTGGACTCCAGCCTCTTTCGATACATCTGGAAGAACAGCCGGGGCGAGCAGATCTTCCTGCTGCTCGTCATCCTGGTGTCGCTTCCCTTCTACTGGATTTCGCTCGAGGTCCCCAAGCAGATCGTCAACGACGCCATCCAGGGCCGGGCCTTCCGCGACGGCCATGCGACCGCCACCCTCCTGGAATGGACGGTGTCGCTGCCGAGCTATCTCGGCGGGGCCAAGTTGACGATCTTCAAAGGCCTCGAGCTCGGGCAGATGGCCTTCCTGATGGGGCTGAGCCTGTGGTTCCTGGTGCTCGTCCTGATCAACGGCGCGTTCAAATATTACATCAACATCCAGAAGGGCATCCTGGGCGAGCGCATGCTGCGGCGCATGCGCTTCGACCTGTTCTCGCTCCTGATGCGCTTCCGGCCCGAGGACGTGGCCATGGTCAAGCCGGCGGAGGTCGCCAGCATGATCAAGGACGAGGTCGAGCCGATCGGCGGCTTCATCGGCGACGCCTTCATCCAGCCGGTGTTCCTGTTCAGCCAGGCGGCGACGGCGCTGCTGTTCATCATCGTGCAGAGCTTCTGGATGGGCCTGGCCGCGCTGGTCATCGTCCTGGTCCAGGCGATCGTCATCCCGATCCTCCGCCGCGAGCAGCTGCGCCTCGGCCGTGCCCGCCAGCTCGCCTCGCGCCAGCTCGCCGGCCGCATCGGCGAGGTGGTGGAGACCGCGTCCTCGGTGCACAGCTACGGCGCCTCGCCCTATGTCGAGGCCGAGATCGGCGACCGGCTCGGCCACCTCTACACGATCCGCGCCGACCTGTTCCGGCGCAAGTTCGCGGTCAAGTTCCTGAACAACCTGCTGGCCCAGGTGACGCCCTTCATCTTCTATGCCGTCGGCGGCTATTTCGCCCTGCAGCGCCAGCTCGACATCGGCCAGCTCGTGGCCGTAATCGCCGCCTATCGCGACCTACCGCCGCCGATCAAGGACCTGATCGACTGGGACCAGCAGCGCCAGGACGTCGCCATCAAGTACGAGCAGGTGGCAGCCCAGTTCTCGCCGCCGCACCTCCTGCCGCGTAACGACGAGGATGCGGGCCTGCCGGTGCCCTCGCCGGATGCCCCGATCGAGATCGTCGGGCTGACCGTCGCCGATGCGCGCGGCACGGCCCTGCTCGACCGGGTCTCGACCATCATCGAGCGCCCGGCGCGCGTTGCGCTGCTCGGAGAGACCGGCGGGGCGCGCGACGTGTTCGCCCGCGTCGTCGGCCGCCAGACGCTGGCCTATCAGGGCAGCGTGCGCATCGGGCGCGGGGGGGATCTTGCCGACTACCCCGACGGCCTGCTCAGCCGCTTCCTCACCTTCCTCGGCCCGGATCCCTCGCTCCATCCCACCTCGATCCGCGACAACATGCTGTTCTCGGTGCGGCGCCGCACGCCGGAGGTCGACGGCGAGGCCGCCGACGAGGCCGAGCGCTGGCGGCTGCTGGAGGCGCGACGCTCGGGCAATCCGCTGGTCTCGGCCCGGGCCGACTGGATCGACTACGAGGCGATGGGCATCGCCGGCCCCGAGGAGATCGATACCGCCCTGCTCAGGGCCCTCGATATCGGCGGGGCGCAGGAGGACGTCTACCGGCTCGGCATTCTCGGGCGCTTCGGCCCGGACCAGTCGGAGGAGGTGCTGGAGCGCTTCGTCGAGGCGCGCCACCAGATCCGCGCCCGCCTCAAGGAGAAGGGCCTGTCGAACCTGGTCGAGCCCTTCGATCCCGAGCGCTACAACATGAGCGCGCCGGTGGGCGAGAACCTGCTGTTCGGCGTCCCCGTCGGCGGGCGGCTGGCCGCCGACGGCCTGGCGGCCGACCCGTTCCTGCGCTCGATCCTCGAGGCCGAGGCCCTGCTGGAGCCCTTGATCGACATCGGCCTGCGCCTGGCGGAGATGGCGGTGGAGACCTTCGTCGACCTGCCGCCCGAGCATCCGGTGTTCGAGCGCTATTCGGTGATCCAGCCGAGCGACCTGGAGCGCTACAAGGAGATCGTCGATTCCGTCCAGGCCCGCGGCTCGGCCTTCGGCCTGTCGGCCTCGGCCCGCTCCAAGCTCCTCGCGGTCGGGCTCGCCTATATCGAGCCGCGCCACCGCCTCGGCCTGATCGACGGGCCGTTCAAGCAGCGCGTGCTGCGGGCGCGGCGCAGCTTCCGGCTCTATCTGCCGGCCCATTACGCGGCCGAGGTCGAGTTCTACGACCCCGACCGCTACATGCGCGCCGCGCCGCTGCGCGACAACATCCTGTTCGGCCGCATCGCCTATGGCGTGGCCAACGCCCAGCCCAAGGTCATCACGCTGATCCGCGGCGTCCTGAACGAGCTCGACCTCGATCCCCTCATCTATGGGCTCGGGCTCGACTTCGAGGTCGGCAAGGCGGGCAAGCTGCTGCAGCCCATGCAGCGCGCCAAGGTGGCGCTGGCGCGCAGCCTGGTCGGCCATCCCGAGATCCTGGTCCTGGAGAACGCCCTGGCGGCCCTGTCGCCGTCCGACGCCGAGGCGGTCCTGCCCCGGCTGCTGAAGGAGTTCGAGGGCCGCACCCTGGTCGTCACCCTGGCCGCCAACGCGCCGACCGCGGGCTTCGACCGGGTGATTCTGTTCGAAGGCGCCCGAATCGTGACGCGAGAGGTTGTAGAACCGGCTCTTTCATCTTAGATTTGACAGAGTTCAGCCATCTTGCGATGGAGAGTTGCATGGATCTCGACACGGAAGTCCGGACGATCCGCAGCGCGCCGATCTTCGGGGGCCTGTGCGCCTCGAAGACTCGCCTCCTCTGCTGCATGAGCGAACAGCAGAGCTACGAGCCCGGCGAGTATATCTGCCGTCACGGAGAGCCGTCCGACGCCGCCTACCTCATCCTGGAGGGCGAGGTCGAGTTCGTCGTCGAATCGCCCGCCGGCGACACGGTGCTGGGGCGCCAGGGCAAGGGCACGATCTTCGGCGAGGTCGGGCTGCTCTGCGATCAGGACCGGTTCGCCTCGGTGCGCGCGATTTCCCCGCTTTCGGTGATCCGCATCAACAAGGATGCCATGCTGCGGATGATGCAGGACAACGCCGAATTCTCGATGTCGATCGCCCGCGAGCTGGCGCATCGGGTGCTGAAGCTGGCCGCGCGCGCGGGCAGCGAGCTGGCGCATTGACGGGACGGGGCGCCTTCCGGCAGATCCTGCCGTGACAGACCGGACGGTCGGGCTCGGCGGTCCCCTCCAACGATCCTCGTCGGCCGGTCCAGCAACAGGTCCAGAGTCCCCCCGCCCGATGAGCGATCCGGAGCAGACGTCTTCGACGCAGACCCCTTTTGATGCCATCGCCAAACGCTGGGCCCTGGAGCGCGAAGCGCGCCTGTGGGCGGGCGTGGTGCTGTTCGTCTTCGTGACGATGCACTTGCTCAACCACGCCCTCGGCATCTTCGGCGTCGCGGTCATGGAGGCGATGCAGAAGCCGCGCATGGCGCTGTGGCAGTCCGTGCCGGGCACGGTGGCGCTCTATGGCGCCTTCCTGGTGCACGTGGTGCTGGCGCTGAAGCGCATGGCCCGCCGGCGCTTCTCGCGCATGCCGGCGGACGAAGCCCTGCAGATCGTGCTCGGCCTGCTCATCCCCTACCTCATCATCGACCATGTCGTGGGCACGCGGGTGCAGTCGCTGCTCGGCTACCGCCAGGCCTATACGGCGGTGCTGCCCCGGATCTGGGGCGACCCCGCCCTCAAGCAGACCGCGCTGGTGATCTGCGCCTGGGTGCACGGCTGCATCGGCATCTCGCAGACCTTCCGCAGCAAGGGCTGGTACATCCGCTGGCGCGACCCGCTGCTGGTCGTCGCCGGGCTGGTGCCGCTGCTGGCGCTCGCCGGCTTCGTCTCGGCCGCGCGCGAGCTGCAGGCCATGGACCTGCAGACCGAGCCGTTGACCCGCAACGACTATTTCGTGCTGCTCGACGTGATCCGCTGGTCGCTCGCCGCCTTCGCCGGCGCGATGAGCCTGGTGCTGGCGGTGATCGCCTGGCGGGTGCTGCACCGCCGCCGCTCGGGCATGATCACCATCAAATATACCGGGCACGGCTCGGTCGTGGTCGGCCGGGGCACGACGGTGCTGGAGGCGAGCCGCATCAACGGCATTCCCCACCCGGCGATCTGCGGCGGGCGCGGGCGCTGCTCGACCTGCCGGGTCGCGATCAATTCCGACCTCTCCGACCTGCCGCCGGTCGGCCCGACCGAGCGCGCCATGCTGCAGCGCATCTCGGCGCCGCCGAACGTGCGCCTCGGCTGCCAGCTGCGCCCGGCCGGCGACCTGTCGGTGCAGATCCTGCTGCCGATCCTGCCGGCGGGCGGGCGGCTCGAGGCCAAGGACGAGGCCTATCGCTGGGGCGTCGAGCGCAACGTCACCGTGCTGTTCGTCGACATCCGCGCCTTCAACACCCTGGCGCGCAAGCAGCTGCCCTATGACCTCGTGCTGCTGCTGAACCGCTTCATCCGCGAGATGACGCAGGCGGCCACCGCCCATGGCGGCCGGGTCGACAGCTTCATGGCCGACGGCCTGATGGCGATCTTCGGCCTCGGCTCCAGCACCGATGCCGGCGCCCGCGAGGCGATCATGGCGGCGCGCGCCATGCTGAAGGTGGTCGAGGGCCTCAACCGCGAGTTCGGCGCGGCCATGCCGATCCCGCTGCGCGTCGGCATCGGCATCCATACCGGCCCCGCCATCATCGCCCAGATCGGCGACGTCGAGCACGGCATGCTGATGACCGCGCTCGGCGAGACCGTCACCATCGCCAGCCGGTTGGAGGCCGCCACCAAGGACTACCTCACCGACGCGCTGGTCTCGGCCCAGACCGCCAGGGCCTCGGGTCTCGACCTGCCGCGCTACGAGGGCAAGCGGCTGCATATCCGCGGGCACGACGAGCCGATCATCCTGCACCTCATCGACGAGCGGGAGCCGCCGGCCAAGCAGCCCAGGCCCGAACTCTCCCATTCGTGATGCGCTGCGATGCACAAGGGCGGGACGCCGGCCTTGAACTGTCGCAGGACATGCGTACTTGCGCTAAGAAGCCAAGAGGGCCGCGGACCGGCGGGAGCGGCCCGTGGCGGATTGGCGTCGCCGCGGCGGCGCGGCGTGAAAGGACAGTGCCGTGATTGATCTGGTTGCCACCGCAACGAAGTCCGCCGCCCCCAAGGGCCTGCACGCCTTCCGCGCCGCCCTCGAGGCGCGGCTCTCCCGCTCGCCGCTCGGCCGCCGGGCCTTCCAGGCCGGGATGCGACACCTGCCGCTGCGCTTCTTCAAGAAGCTGCCGACGATCATCATCATCGACGTCACCAATTCCTGCAACCTGCGCTGCCCGGTCTGCCCGGTGACCTTCGCCATGCACCGCCCGCGCGGCCTGATGACGCTCGACATCTTCAAGCAGATCGTCGACGACTTCATCCCGCAGCCGAAGAAGCCGGCGATGTATTTCAACTTCTCGGGCGAGCCGACCCTCAACAAGGCGCTGCCCGACATGATCGCCTATGCCCACACCCATGGGCACGAGACCTTCGTCTCCACCAACGCCACCAAGCTGTCCTCGGAGCTGATCGAGAAGCTGATCCGCTCCGGCCTGTCGCGCATCAACCTGTGCATCGACGGCTTCTCCAAGGAGGCGCAGGAGGCCTATCGCGTCGGCTCCAAGTTCGAGCAGGTCAAGGCCAATATCGAAAATTTCCTCGCCATCCGCGCCCGTCTCGGCGCCACCAACCCGACCACGGTGCTGCAGACCCTGCTCACCTCCTATTCGGAGAAGCAGGTCGACGAGATGGTGGAATGGGCCGACCGCATCGGCTTCGACCAGGTGCGCTTCAAGACCTTCAGCCTCGGCTCCTACACCGACGACGACCAGCAGTCGGAGTACGGCTATCTCGTGCCTGAGAATCACGACCTCCAGCGCCACCAGACCGAGAAGGTCAGCCTGCTCTGCGACGTGCCGCTCTACCAGACCGTGGTGTTCTGGAACGGCGACCTCGGCCTGTGCTGCATCGACTACGACCAGGTGATCAAGCTGCCGAGCGTCGACAAGGTCGGCTTCATCAAGGCCTATCTCTCGGACGAGGCGACGCGAGCCCGCCGCACCGGCTACACCAAGAGCTTCAGCATCTGCCAGAGCTGCTCCTATTCCAACGCCGACAACATGGGCTTCAAGATCGACTTCCGGAAGCGGCGCCGGCGCGCGCGTGAGGCGGCCGCCGCGCCCGCGGCGGCCGCCTGACGAACGATCCATGGCTCCTGCCGCTCCCCGCGCCGTCGCGATCGGCGCCGCGTCCTTCTTCGTGGTCGACGACAAGGAGACCTTCTGGGACAAGGTCGCGGCCGACGCCTGGGAACCCGAGACCCTGGCGGCGGTCGGCGCCCTCGCCGGGCCCGGCACGCTGCTGATCGACCTCGGCGCCTGGATCGGCCCGATCAGCCTGATGGCGGCGGCGCGGGGCGCCCGCGTGCTGGCCTTCGAGCCGGATCCCCGCGCGTTCGAGCTCCTCGCGGCCAACCTCGCCGCCAACCCGGCGCTCGCCGGCGCCGTGCGCCTGCACAACCGCGCGGCGGCGCCGGAGCCTGGCCGCATCCGCCTGGGCTCGCCGCGCAAGCCCGGCGACAGCATGGGCAGCATCCTCATGGCCGGCAATGCCGCCGCCACCTGGGAGGCCGACACGCTCACGTCAGGCGACATCGCAGCCCTGGCGGACGGCGCCGAGCGCATCGTGCTGAAGATCGACATCGAAGGCGCCGAATACGCCCTGCTGCCGCATCTCGCCCCCCTGCTCGGCCCGCGCACGGCGGCGGCGCTGGTCGCCTTTCATCCCCGGCTGCTGCAGGCTGCCGGCCATGCCGCCGCCGAGATCGAGCGCCTCACCGACGCGGCCACGGCCGTCTTCGCCGGCTACCGCGCCCGCCCGCTCGACCTCGTCGCCGAAGCCGGCGCGCCTGTCGTCTCGACCACGCGCAACGCCACGGTGCTGTTCAGCCGCTGAGCGCGGTCAACCGCATGGCGCCGGCCAGGGTCTCGCCCGGCTGCAGCACGACCAGGCCGCCGCCGCGCCCGTTATGGGCGTCGGCGCTGTGGCTCATCGGCTCCAGGCAGAAGAAGTCATGGGCATAGCCGGGGTCGAAGGCCGGATCGGACACGAACAGGAAGTAGCGGCGGAACAGCGGATCGGCCTCCAGCACGAGCGTCAGCCCCCGGTCCGGCCAGCGGATGCGCGCCATGCCGGTCCAGTCCTCGAAGCCGTTGTTGACCCAGCGGCGCGGCAGCGGCGCCGGGGCGCGGAAGTCGAGATCGGCCGGCGGCCGGCCACGCACGGTCGGCAGCCAGCCCGGCCCCTCCTCCCAATGGTCCCCGGCCGGCGCCTCCAGCCTGGTGTCCGGCGTCAGCGGGAAATAGGGATGCCAGCCGAGCCCGAACGGCAGCGCCGCCGCGCCCCGGTTGGTGACGGCGAGGTGGACCGACAGCGTGTCGCCGTCGAGGGCGAAGCTCTGGCGCGCGTCATAGGCGAAGGGAGAGCCGTCGGCCCGATGGGACATGGCGAGCTCGGCACGGTCGGCGGCGGCCGCCTCGATCGTCCATTCGCTGGTCCAGCCGTCGCCGTGCAGGACATGCGGATCCCACGGCATGTTCGGGGTCAGCGCGTAGCTGCGGCCCTCGAAGGCGAAGGCATTGCCGGCGATGCGGTTGCCGAACGGCACCAGCGGAAAGCACCCCGCCTGCAGCGGCGCGCGGGCCTCGCCCGCCGGCGGCTCGCGCAGCAGCGCCGCCTCCTCCCCGCCGTCCCGCCTCAGAAAGAAGCGCCAGATGCAGCCGCCGGTCGTGCTCAGCACGGCGCCGAGGCGGTCCTTGTCGAGCCGGATGTCGGTCATGGCCTCAATCCATGGTGATGACGACCTTGCCGCACTTGCCCTCGGCCATGACGGCATAGGCCTCGGCGGCGGCCGTCAGGGGAAAGCGGTGGGTGACGATCGCGTCGGGATGGCGGCCCCAGTCGGCGAGGTCGCGGCAGCATTTCTCCATGTTGTGGAGGCTGGTGACCCAGGAGCCGATGATCTGGCGCTGGCGATGCATCAGGTCCTCGCTGACGCGGAACTGCACCGTGTCCTGCTCGCCGAGAAAGACGCAGCGCCCCCAGGTCGCGGTCGCCTGCAGCGCCAGCAGCCGGCCCTGCGGCGCGCCCGAGCAGTCGATCGCCACGTCCGCCCCGCCCCGGGTCGCAGCCTCGACGGCGCCAAGGGCGTCGGGGCCGGCGAGGACCGCCTCGTCGAGCAAGCCGAGGCGCTGCGCCGTCGCGAGGCGCTCGGGCTGGGTGTCGACGCCGATCCGCTTCTTGGCGCCGCGCCCGCCGGCCAGTATCAGCGCCGCCATGCCGACCGGGCCGAGCCCGACCACCAGGACGGAGTCGCTGCCGGAGACGGCGGCGCGCAGGATGCCCTCATAGGCGGTGCCGACGCCGCAGGAGACGAAGCAACCGTCCTCGAAGCTGAGGAAGTCCGGCAGCGCCACGAGGTCGCGCTCGTCGGCGATGAGATACTCGGCATGGCCGCCGTCGCGCTGCCAGCCATAGGCGCGCCGCTCCGGGTCAGTGCAGCTGATCTGGTAGCCGCGCCGGCAGCTCGGGCAGAAGCCGCAGCCGGAGATGTGGTAGACCAGCACCCGGTCGCCCTCGCGGAAATGGCGGCAGCCCGGCCCGCGCGCCTCGACCACGCCTGAGGGTTCGTGCCCGGCCACGACGTCGAGATAGGCCGCGCCGCTCTGCTTCGACCCCACGTGCTGGTGGTAGATGTACTTGATGTCGCTGCCGCAGATGCCCGACGCCCGCATCTTCAGCCGCACCTGGCCGATCCCCGGCTCGGGCCGGGCGATCTCGCGGAGGTCGACGGTGGAATTACCGGGGAGGTAGGCGGCGAGCATGGTCGTCATGGCGTTCGTTCCAGCTGGGCGGGCCTCGGCCGGCGGGCGTTCAGGCCCGGTCCGGCCGCTTGCGTTTCGGGCGGCGCTTCATCGCCTCGAAGGTGGTGCGCTCGATATGGGCGACGTGGTCGCGCATGGCCTGCGCAGCCGCGGCCGGGTCGCGGGCGCGGATGGCGCGGGCGATGGCGTCGTGGTCCCGGGCGCTGCGGTCGAGCACGCCGGCCGTCTCCGAGGCCATGCGCCGCACGTCGATGCCGAGCTCGTAGAGGGCGCGGGCCACCTGCATCAGGAAAGGATTGTCGGCGATCAGGTTGATGGTGCCGTGGAACTCCAGGTCCATCACCCGGAAGGCGATCGGGTCCTTGACCGTGGCGTAGCCGACGGCGACGAACTGCTCGAGCTTGGCCATGTCGGCCTCGGTCGCGCGGGCGGCGGCGTCGGCGGCCAGCGCCGGGTCGATCACGGCACGGGCGCGGAACAGCGTCTCGCTGGTGTACTTGTCGAGCGACACCGCGAAGGAGAGCGGCGCGATCAGCCGCTCGGGCTTGAGGTCGGTGACGTAGCAGCCCTCGCCCTGGCGCGTCTCGACCACGCCGAGCATGGACAGGCCCCGCAGCGCCTCGCGCACGGTCGGCCGGCTGACCTGCAGGGCGCTGGCGAGCTCGACCTCGTGGGGCAGCTTGTCGCCCGCCGAAAGATTGCCGCTCTGGATCAACTCCATCAGACGCGAAGCGACGCGCTCGGCGGCGGGCTTGCGGTCGATCGGCGTGATCAGGTCGATGGTCATCGGCGTTCCCTCGGCGGCGCGGGAATCCTAGTGCGAATCACCGGTGGGTACGAGCGCATCACCGGGGATACCCGCGGGGCGCGAATCCGGCTTCCAGCACCGGCAGCAGCAGATCCGCCATCTCGGCCGCGTCGGCGCGGGCCGGCACAGCGACCCGGCCGGGGAAGCCGACGCCCGCGCGCACGTCGGGCGCCATGAAATAGGCCGCCGCGATGGTCTCGCAGAAGGCGTCGTAGGCCGCCAAGTCCTCGGCCTTGAGGCCGGCCAGCGCCGCGCCGGGGCCGTCCCGCCCGGCGCGGCCGACGACGGCGCGCAGCAAGGCCACGCGCTCCGGCACATGCTCCTCGATCGCGGCCAGGAGCGACCCGGCGATGCCGGCCTCGCTCGCCGAGAGCCGGCCGGGCGCCGGCGGGATCAGGCGGTCGGCCAGCTCGGCGAGCAGGCCGCGCTCGCTGGCGTCGAGGGGAAGCGCTCCGGTCATGCCGCGCTCCTCTGGCTGGAGCGGCCGGCGACGAGGTGCGCCGCGCTCCAGGAGGAGAAGGCGGCGATGGTCGCGGTCGGGTTGACGCCGGCCGAGGTCGGCCAGACGCTGCCGTCGACGATGAAGAGGTTGGCCACCTCGTGGCATCGCCCGGTGCGGTCGACGACGCTCCCCGCCGGGTCGGTGCCCATGCGGGCGGTGCCGAGGATGTGCCAGCCCGATTCCCGGCTCTGCGGCGCCACGACGGTGCGGTAGGCGCCGGCCTCGATCAGCGAGTCCTGGGCCCGCGCCGCCATGAAGCGCAGCATGCGCTTGGAGTTCTCGCCGGTCCTGTAGTGGATCCTGACGCCGGGCATGCCGGTGTCGTCGGACGCGCCGGGGTCGAGCTCGACGCGGTTGGCCTCGTCGGGCAGGTCCTCGCAGATGATGCCCCAGGACACCGAACGGCCGAAGCGGCGGGCGAACTCGTCGTGGAAGGCCTCGCCCCACAGCTCGTTCTCCTCGCCCCAGGGCCAGCGCCGGGCGATCTGCGCCGGGCTGCCGGTCGGCTGCAGGCTCCATTTGGAGCCGCGGACGAAGTCGCGGTCGGGATGGGTCTCGTAGAATTGCAGGGTATAGGCCACCTGCCCCCAGGCGCCGCGAAAGCTCTCCAGCGGCCGGTCGAACAGGCCGACCACCGCCGCGGTCGGATGCAGCATCAGCCGCTTGCCGACCAGGCCGGAGCCGTTGGCGAGACCGTCGTCGTGGCCGGCGCCGCGGCTGTTCAGCAGGATGCGCGCCGTGCCGATGGCATTGCCCGCGAGCACGGTGACGCCGCCGCGGGCGAGGTGCTCGGCGCCGGTGGCGCGGTCCGCGTAGACCGCGCCCCGCACCAGGCCGGCCGCATCGAGCTCGAGGCGCAGCACGCGCGCGCCGGTGACGAGCCGGGCTCCGCCGCGGATCAGCGCCGGCCAGTGGCTGCGGTCGGTCGAGGCCTTGGCGCGCTCGATGCAGCCCCACATGCAGGCGGTGCGCTGCTGGCAGGGCTGGAACGGGCCGCGCGGCACGGTGGCGATGGCGTTGGTGCCCGGCCACCAATGCCAGCCGAGGCGGTTGTGCGCCGCCGCGACCGTGCGCCCGGCCTCGGTCAGGTCGACCGGCGGCATCAGCTCGTCCTGGCCGGGATACATCGGATCGCCGGCCACCCCCGAGACGCCGAACTCGCGCTCGGTGCGGGCATAGTGCGGCATCAGGTCGGCATAGGAGATCGGCCAGTCGTCGGCGACGCCGTCGAGCGTGCGCACCCGGAAATCCGAGGGCAGGTTGCGCATCCAGTTCGCCGCCCAGGAGATGGAGGAGCCGCCGACGCCGTTCCAGTAGAGCGGCACGATGTCGGAATCCTCCACCGCGATCGGGAAGTCGCCGGGATTGCTGCGCTTCGTCGGCACATATTGCCAGTCGCGCGGGGCGGTGAGCTCGAATTCCGGCTTGTCGGAGCGGGCCTTGTCGTAGTCGACCCATTCGCCCTGCTCGAGGCAGACGACGGAGAGCCCGGCTTCCACTGCCCGCTGCGCGAAGACCGCGCCGGCCGGCCCCGAGCCGACGATCAGGACGTCGCAGGCGATCGCGTCGGTCATGGCGTCCCCCTCAGGCGTTCAGGCCGCGGCGGGCCCTGGCCCGGCCAGCCAGGATGTTGAGCAGCACCGCCGCGACGATGATCGCGCCGCGCACCACCGGCTGGATGAAGCTGTCGAAGCCGAGCAGCACCAGCCCGTTGCCGATCAGGGAGATGATGTAGATGCCGAGCAGCGTGCCCAGCATCGAGCCGCGGCCGCCCGAGAGCGCCGTGCCGCCGACGACCACCGCCGCGATCACGTCGAACTCCAGGCCGCCGCGCGACACGCCGGGATCGCCGATGCCGTTGCGGGCCGTGAGCAGGATGGCGGTGACCGCGGCGAGCGTCCCCGAGATCACGAACAGCAGCACGCGGATGCGCTTGACCTTGATGCCGGCCAGATGCGCCGCGGTGGCGTTGCCGCCGATGGCGAAGACGGCGCGGCCGAAGGCGGTCTTGCGGCTGATGAAGGTGAAGAGCGCGAACAGCACCAGCATGATCACCGCGGCGGTCGGCACGCCGAGGATCTGGCCTTCCAGGAGGTCGAGGAAGTCGTTGCCGGGATAGGTCACCGGGATCGCCTGCGTCATGTAGAGGGCGAGGCCGCCGAGCGCGCTCCACAGGCCGAGGGTGGCGATGAAGGAGGGCACGTCGAAATAGGCGCGCAGCACGCCGGCGATCGCCCCGAGCCCGGCGCCGAGCCCGAGGGCCAGCACCAGCGCCACTGCCAGCGGCACCTCGAACTTGAGGAGGTAGGCGAAGATCACCGAGACGAAGGCGACCATCGGCCCGACGCTGATGTCGATCTCGCCGGCGATGATGATCAGCGTCGCGCCCCAGGCGGCGATGCCGAAGGCGGCGGCATCGCGCAGGATCGTCACCTGGTTGCGGAAGGTGAGGAAGTTGCGGGCATAGAGCCAGAACACGAGATAGAGCAGCGCGATGATGACGATCAGCCCGATCTCGTTCATCCGCTGGAAATTCCAGCGCCGGGGCGGCTTGGCGGCGGTCAGCGAAACCATCGGCGGTTCCCGTCAGTGCGAATGGCCGGCGATGCTGGCCGTGAGGAGTTCGTCGGCGTCGATGCGGGGCGCGCTGAAGCTCGCGGCGATCCGCCCCTCGCGCAGCACCACGACGCGGTCGCAGACCCTGGGCAGCTCCTCGATCTCGCTGGAGACGAAGACGATGCTTTTGCCCTCGGCCGCGAGCTTGCGGATGATGGCGTAGATCTGGCTCTTGGCCTCGACGTCGACGCCGCGCGTCGGCTCGTCCAGCAGCAGGACGCGCGACTGTGCATAGACCCAGCGGCCGATGACGATCTTCTGCTGGTTGCCGCCCGACAGCGTGGCGATCGGCGTGGTGGTGCCCGGCGCCTTGACGCTCATGCGCCGCACGATGTCGCCGGTCGCTTCCGCGATGCGCGCCCAGGACAGCACGCCGTGCGAGGACACCCGCTCGGGCGCGGTCATCACCGTGTTCTCGTCGATGCCGAGCAGCGGCACGATGCCGTCGTCCTTGCGGCTTTCCGGCGTCAGGCCGAAGCCGAGCTTCAGCATGGCATGATAGGTCGGGCGGCCGAGGTCCCGCCCGTCCACGGCGATCGAGCCGGCGTCGGGCTGGTCGAGCCCGGCGAGGATGCGCAGGAGCTCGGTGCGGCCCGAGCCGAGCAGCCCGGCAATGCCGAGCACCTCGCCCCGGTTGAGGTCGAGGCTGACGCCGCCCAGCTTCGGCGCCGCGACGATGTCGCGCACCGACAGCAGCACCGGGCCGGCCGGATGCGGCTCGACTATCTCGTCGCGCTTCTCGTCGTGGCCGAGCATCATGCGCACGATGGCGCGGGTGTCGGCGTCCGCGACCGCCAGGGTGGAGACGGCGCGCCCGTCGCGCATCACCGTCGCGGTGTCGGCGATCGCGCGGATCTCGTTCATGCGGTGGCTGACATAGATGATCGCCACGCCCCTCGCCTTCATCCGGCGCACGGCGGCGAAGACCTGGCTGACCTCGGCGGCGGCGAGCGAGGAGGTCGGCTCGTCCAGGATGACGAGGCGCGGCTCGCCCATCATGGCGCGGGCGATCTCCACGAGCTGGCGCTCGGCCGGGCTGAGGCTGGCGACCGGCAGCCCGGGATCGAGGTCGAGACCGAGATTGGCGAGCGCGTCGCGGCCGCGCGCGGCCATCTCGCCGTGATCGAGCACGCCGAAGCGCCGGGGCCAGACCCCGAGGAACAGGTTCTCGGCAATGCTCATGCCGGAGACCAGGCTGAGCTCCTGGTAGACGGCGCGCACGCCGAAGGCGGCGGCCTGGCGGGTGCGGTTCTCGCCGGCACGGTCGAGCGCCTGGCCCATGATGGCGATCTCGCCCTCGTCCGGCGTCTCCGCCCCGGTCAGGAGCCGGATCAGCGTCGACTTGCCGGCGCCGTTCTTGCCGAGCAGCGCCCTCACCTCGCCGGCCTGGATGGAGAAGTCGACGCGGTCGAGCGCCAGCACGCCGGCATAGCGCTTCACGCCGCCGGTCAGGCTGGCGACGACCGGCGCTGCGGCGGCGGATCGAGCTGGCGCGGTGCTGGACGCCATGGCGGCAGGGGCCTCGATGGAGCGGCGGGGACGCTGCGGAGGACGGGAGCACCGCGACCGGCGGGCCTGCGCCGGCCGCGGCCTCACGCCTTCACGGCAGTCCGTCGGGATGGGCGGCGAGCCAGGCCCTGGCCTGGTCGGCGCTGGTGTAGAGATCGACCGGGTTCGGCACGATCAGCGCGCCCTGGGGCTTCTTCTCCACCGCGTTCACCGCCTGGGTCAGGGCGAGCTTGCCGAGGGCCTGGCCGGAGACGTCGACGGTGGCGCGCATCACGTCGCCGGCGACGATCTCCTGGGCGATCTCGGTGGTCATGTCCGAGCCGTAGGCGACCATGGTGCCGGCCTTGCCCTGGTTGCGGATGGCCTTGGCCGCGCCCAGGGAGGCGCCGCCGGACTCGCCCCAGAAGGCGTCTATGTCGGGATTGGCGGTGATGATCTTCTCGCCGGTCGTGATCGCCTTGTCGAGGATCGTCGCCTCCTGGTTGGCGACGATCTTGTAGCCCGGCACCTTCTCGCCCAGGGCCTTCTCGAAGCCCTTTCGGCGCTGCACGCAGACGTCGACGAACTCGCAGTTCAGGATGGCGATCTTCGGCTCCTTCTTGCCCGCCTTCTCGAAGTCGGCGGCGGCGACCTGGCCGATCTTGTAGCCGAAGGTGAAGGGGTCGCCGACCGCATAGGCGTAGACGTATTTCTTCATGTCGTCTTCGCGGATGCAGGTGTTGTAGCAGACGACCGGGACGCCGGCCTCGTTGGCGCGCTTGATCGCCTTGACCGAGCCCTCCGGCGAGACGGCGGAGACCACGATCACCTGCGCGCCGGCCGAGACCAGCCGGTCGATGAAGGAGGCTTCCTTGGCGACGTCGGCCGCGACATTGGTCTCGATGATCTGCAGGTTCTTGCCGAGCTCGGTGCCGCCGACCTGAACGCCCTTGCGCACGCCGGCATAGAAGCCCTGGGCATCGAGATAGGTGACGCCGACCACGAGATCGTCGGCCGCGCGAGCGGCGGCCGACATCGACGCGAGCACCGACAGCCCGAGCAGGCTGGCTTTCAGCAGTCTCATGGGGATCCTCACAGGTTGGCGTTCGTCCCGCGGGGCCGCTCCGGCGGCCCGTCATGATTCGGCGCGACCGTCAGGGGGCCGCGTTCACGTCGCCATCATCCCCGCGATTTTCGCGCCCTGTCAATCCGTGACCAGCCCGGGATCAGCTGAATCGAGCCGACATCTCGAAGTAAGATATTGATATATAATAATTTTATTTTTTTGATCTTCTGAAATTAAAATATGAAAGTTGACTGACAACAAAAAAGGCTGCAGTTTCGCTTGACGATCCCGATATGGATCGGGCTTCCTGCACACCCCACCACGGCGAACGACGGCATGTCGCTCCTCGATATCATCGAGCCCCTCAACCGGCGCTCCGCCGCCGAGCACGTCGCCGAGCGCATCCTGCGCCAGATCGGCGCGGGCACGCTCAGGGCCGGCGACAAGCTGCCGACCGAGCACGAGCTCGCCGCGGTGATGCAGGTGAGCCGGCCGGTGATCCGCGAGGCGCTGCGCGGCCTCTCCATCCTCGGCGTGGTCGAGAGCCGGCAGGGCGGGCGCTGCTACGTCACCGACCTCACCCCCGCCCGGCTGGTGGCGCCGCTGCAGATGGTCATCCCGCTCGACGACGACGCGGTCGACGCGCTCTACGAGGCGCGCATCGCCATCGAGGGCGAGCTGCTGCGCCTCGGCACGCCGCAGGCCGGCCCGGCCATTGCCAGGCTCGAGCGCATGGTGGCGAGCGGCTACGAGATGGCCGGCGATCCCGTCGGCTTTCGCATCGTCGACCTCGAATTCCACCGCGCCCTGATGGGGCTGGCGGGCAATCCCTTTCTCGAGCGCGCCGCGCAGTCGCTCTACGAGCTCGGCATGGAGTACCGGCGCGTCGCCTCGGAAATATCGGGCGTCGTCGCCCGCAGCGCCGCCGAGCACGACGCCATCGTCGCGGCGCTGAAGCGGGGCGAGGCGGAGGCCGCGGTCGAGGCCCTGCGCGTGCATCTCGGCAGCATCCGCCGCACCACCGTCGAGGCGATGCGGATCGTGGGCCGAAACACGCCGGCGGGCGACACGCCGGGAACCTGACGAAGTCGAGCGGCGCCACGGAGCGCCCGAGGGAGGAGAGGAGCGGCCCCATGCTTCTGCAAGGCAAGAGCGTCGTCGTCACCGGCGGCTCGCGCGGCATCGGCGCGGCCATTGCCGTCGCCGCTGCCCGGCACGGCGCCGACGTCGCCATCAACTATTGGGGCGAGAACGATGCCGGCTACGGCCGCCGCGGCGCCGTGCAGGACGTGCTGGAAGAGATCCGCGCCGCCGGCCGGCGGGGCCTGGCGGTCGAGGGCGACGTCGCCGATCCCGCCACCGGCAAGGCGCTGGTCGCCGCCGCGGTCGAGGCCTTCGGCGGGGTCGACGTGCTCGCCTCCAATGCCGGCATCTGCCCGTTCCACGCCTTCCTCGACCTGCCGCCGGACCTCCTGCGCCACACCATGGAGGTCAACCTGCACGGCGCCTTCTACGTCGTGCAGGCGGCCGCCAACCAGATGAAGGCGCAGGGGAAGGGCGGCGCCATCGTCGCCACCTCCTCGATCAGCGCCCTGGTCGGCGGCGGCCTGCAGACCCACTACACCCCGACCAAGGCCGGCGTGCATTCGCTGATGCAGTCCTGCGCCATCGCGCTCGGGCCCGACGGCATCCGCTGCAATTCGGTGCTGCCCGGCGCGATCCTGACCGACCTCAACAAGGACGACCTCTCCTCGCCCGACAAGCTCGACTATTTCAACAGGCGCATCCCGCTCGGCCGGCTCGGCGAGCCCGACGACGTGGCGGACTGCGTCGTCTTCCTCGCCTCCGACATGGCGCGCTACGTCACCGGCGCGGCGCTGCTGGTCGACGGCGGCATGTTCGTCAACCTGCAATAGCGGCGCGCCGCTCTTGCGCAATAGCGGCGCGCCGCGCCCATCCCGAGGACAGGCCATGGCTTCGCCCCGCATCGTCGACATCCGCACCTACCTGGTCGAAGGCACCGGCGACGGCGGCGACTATCACCGCCAGAAGGGCGGCCACTGGATCATCGACAGCCTGATCGCCAACCCGATGTCGGGCTACCAGCCCTACAAGGCCTCGCGCCTGAGCTGGGGCATCGACGTGCTCGGCTCGATCCTGGTCGAGATCGAGGACGATCGCGGCCATGTCGGCTTCGCCACCGGCTTCGGCGGCCCGCCGGCCTGCTGGCTGATCGAGAAGCATTTCCGCCGCTTTCTCCATGGGGCGGATCCGCGCGATACCAACATGCTGTGGGACCAGATGTTCAGGGCCAGCATGTTCTACGGCCGCAAGGGCCTGCCGCTCGCCACCATCAGCGTGGTCGACCTCGCCCTGTGGGACCTCATCGGCAAGCTGCGCCAGGAGCCGGTCTACAAGCTGATCGGCGGGCGCACCAAGCCGGACATCGGCTTCTACTGCACCGGGCCGCTGCCGGCCGAGGCCAGGCGCATGGGCTTTTGGGGCGGCAAGGTGCCGCTGCCGCATGGTCCAGCCGATGGTCCATCGGGCGTCAAGGCCAACCGCGCCTTCCTCGCCGCCCATCGCGAGGCGGCCGGCCCCGACTTCCCGCTGATGGTCGACTGCTACATGGCGCTGACCGTGCCCTATGCCATCGAAGTGGCCAGCGCCTGCGCCGACCTCGACATCCATTGGTGGGAGGAGGTGCTGCATCCCGACGACTTCGACGGCTTCGTCCATCTCAAGCGCGCCCTGCCGACGGTGAAATGGACCACCGGCGAGCACGAATATTCGCGCTACGGCTTCCGCAAGCTGATCGAGCAGCGCGCGGTCGACATCCTGCAGCCCGACGTGATGTGGGCGGGCGGCCTGACCGAGCTCGTCCGCATCGCCGCCCATGCCGCGGCCTACGACGTGCCGGTCGTGCCGCATGGCAGCGGCCCCTACAGCTACCATTTCGTGATGTCGCAGCCCAACGCGCCCTTCTGTGAATATGTCGCCAACAGCCCGGACGGGCGCAGCGTCAGGCCGGTGTTCGGCAATCTCTTCACCAACGAGCCGGTGCCGCGGGACGGACGGCTTGACGTTTCCGACGCGCCGGGCTTCGGTCTCGAGCTCGCCCCGGATGCGTCGCTCGTCCGCTTCGACGCCGCCCAAGCCTGATCAACCCGAGGAAGCAGCCATGACCTTCAGCCACCGTTTCGCCGGCCGCGGCGCCATCATCACCGGCGGCGCCTCCGGCATCGGCCTCGCCGCGGCGCGGCGCATCGTCGCGGAAGGCGGCAGCGTCTGCATCTGGGACGTGGACGCGGCTCAGATCGACGCGGCCAGGGCCGAGCTCGGGCCGAAGGCGCACGGCATCCGCGTCAACGTCGCCGCGGCCGAGGAGGTCGAGCGCGCCGCGGCCGAGGCGCAAGGCCATCTCGGCCGGATCGACGTGCTGGTGTGCAGCGCCGGCGTCGCCGGCAAGAACGCCCCGGTGGTCGACTACCCCATCGACGAGTGGAAGCGGGTGTTCGACATCAACGTCCACGGCCTGTTCTACTGCAACCGCTTCGTCGCGCCGAAGATGGTCGAGAACGGCTATGGCCGCATCGTCAACATCGCCTCGATCGCCGGCAAGGAGGGCAACCCCACCGCCTCGGCCTATTCGGCATCGAAAGCCGCCGTGGTCGGCTTCACCAAGTCGCTCGGCAAGGAGCTGGCTCAGACCGGCGTGGTGGTCAACACCATCACCCCGGCCACCGTCGACACGCCGATCCTGACGCAGGTGAGCCAGGCCCATATCGATTATATGCGCTCCAAGATCCCCATGGGCCGCTTCGGCACGGTGGACGAGCTCGCCGCCATCATCACCTGGCTCGCCAGCGAGGAATGCTCCTTCTCGACCGGCGCGGTGTTCGACGTCTCCGGCGGCCGCGCGACCTATTGAAGCGGCACCGGGCGATGGCGAGCTTCACCATCCGTCCCCTGGCCAGGGCGGACCACGCGCAATGGCTGCCGCTCTGGGACGGATACAATGCGTTCTACGGCCGCTCGGGCGCGACCGCGCTCGACTCGGCCGTCACGGCGATGACCTGGAGCCGCTTCTTCGACGCCTACGAGCCGATGCACGCGCTGGTGGCGGACGAGGCGGGCCGGCTCATCGGCCTCACGCACTACCTCTTCCATCGCAGCACCACGGCGATCGAGCCGATCTGCTACCTGCAGGACCTGTTCACCGGCGAGGCCGCGCGCGGCAGGGGTGTCGGCGGGGCCCTGATCCAGGCGGTCTGCGAGCAGGCCCGGCTCGCCGGGTCGCCGCGCGTCTATTGGCAGACCCACGAGACCAACAGCACCGCCAGGCGGCTCTACGATCAGGTGGCGGAACGCTCCGGCTTCCTGGTCTATCGCAAGATGCTGTGAGGCCGGGGTCGGCTGCGGACTTGATTCTGCGGCGCAGGCGCGCTTGGCTGGTCCCCAGAAGGCCGCCGTGAATCGTTTCACGCGCGGCTCGCCGATCGGGATCGGACAAGGGAGGATGTCGTCATGAAGGCCGTGCGCCTCGAAGAGATCGAGCAGCTTTTCCTGCGGGAGGTCGAAAGGCCCGTGCCCGGGCCGGACGACCTGCTCGTCCGCGTCGAGGCCTCGGGCATCTGCGGCACCGACCGCCATCTCCTGCACGGCGAATTCCCCAGCACGCCGCCGGTGACGCTCGGCCACGAGTTCAGCGGCATCGTCGAGGCGGTGGGCAGCGCCGTCCTCGGCTTCCGGCCGGGGATGCGGGTGACGGGTGACCCCAACATCGTCTGCGGGCACTGCGTCCACTGCCATGCCGGGCGGATCAACCTGTGCCAGAACCTGCGCGCCATCGGCATCCACCGCGATGGCGCCCTGGCCGACTACGTCATCGTGCCGCAGAAGCAGGCGCACGAATTGCCGCTGTCGCTGAAGCCGGACTACGGCGCCTTCTGCGAGCCGCTCGCCTGCTGCCTGCACGGCATCGACGTCGCCGGGATCAAGGCCGGCTCCTCCGTCGTGGTGCTCGGCGGCGGCGTCATCGGCCTGCTCACCGTGCAGCTCGCGCGCCTGGCCGGCGCGACGCGCGTGGTCCTGGTGACGCGCCAGGCGTCCAAGCGGCGCCTGGCCGAGGAGATCGGCGCCACCGCCAGCTTCGATCCGACCGCGGGCGACGCCGCCGCCGGCATCGCCGGGCCGGACGGCCTGCTGCCGGGCGGCGCCGACGTGGTGATCGAATGCGCCGGCGTGGCCGAGACCATGGAAGAGATGCCGCGTCTCGCCCGACCCGGCGGCACGCTGGTCGTGCTCGGCGTCATGGCCAAGGGCGAGAAGATACAGATCGAGCCCTTCGACATCCTGTTCCGGGAGCTCCGGATCCTCGGCTCCTTCATCAACCCGTTCGTGCACCGGCGCGCCGCCGACCTGATCATCTCAGGCGCGATCAAGGTCGAGCCGCTGATCACCCGGCGCGTCAGCCTGGAGGAGGTGCCCGAGGTGATCCGCAACCCGGCCCGGCCGGGCGAGGTCAAGGTGCTGTTCATGCCGTCGGCGTGAGGACAGGATCGGTCGGGCGCCTGAGCGTCACCCACTCGGCACCGGTCAAGGACCGGGGCCGATGGTCTCAGTCGAACAGGCGCAGCTGCTGCAGGGCGTCGGCGACGTCGAGCAGCATCGGCACGAAGCCGAGATAGCGCTTCCAGTCGAACAGGCCGATGCCCCCCTCCTCGATCGAGCCGTGGATGAAGTAGCGCACGCCCTCCGCGCAGGGGTGGTCGCGCTCCAGCAGCCATTCCATGATGTCGAACATCAGCATCTTGGTGACGCCGTCGGTCAGCGCCGCGCCATGGCCGATGAAGCTCTCCACCCGCACGAGATCGCCGGAGCGCATCAGCTTGGCGAAGGCGGCCAGGCGCTCGCCCCCGCTCTCGTCGACGTGGAAGGCGCCCCAGGTGAGCCGCCAGTGCCGCGGACAGGACGGCCAGACCATCGGCTTGCGGGTGTCGACCAGGTCGGGCCGCGGCGCGATCAGCGACGCCCAGACCAGGATGCCCTTGGAGCGCCGCGGCTTCGAGCCCGTCAGCTCGTAGAGGCTGCGCTCATAGGACTTCGCGCCGATGAAGCGCGAGACATAGCCGAGCCGGCGCGCCTTGTTGGCGGAGCGGTGGTACTTGCCTTGCGTCAGCTTGGAGACCTGCTTGCGCCAGGCCATGAAGTCCGGAAACGCGTTGAGGTCGATCACGGCCGCGGTCTGGGTCAGGGCCTGCGCCACCGGCGCGCCGGCCCGCATCCGCGCCAGCGGCCGGACCGCATCCCAGCTCGGGCGGACGAACACGGCGAGGCTCCTGCAGGCGCAGCCGTCGCGCAGATGCAGCCGCGCGACGGGCAGCGGCGAGCGGCTCGTCAGCCCGTATTTGTGCAGGCGCGACTTGCGCACCGCGTGGAGCGGCCACTGGAAGCTGCGTTTCCACGTCGCCTTGGCCTTCCGCCAGGCCCGGTTCAGTGCCGGTACGCCCGCGAGTCGGGACAGGAGGAAAGGAGAGTGCATGCGCCTCGATCTCGATCAGCTGCTGATCACCCGCCGACGGCGCACTGTCAATCCTCGCCGCCGGCCGGCTCCCCCCGCCCGCACCAGGCCGTCAGGCCGCGCCCGCATGGTCCGTCACGCTCGCGTGGCGGTCCAGCCAGGCCCGATAGACCCGGTTCGCCGGACTGATCGCCGCAGCCTTGCGGGCAAAGCGCAGCGCTTCCTCGCACCGATCCTGCCGCATCAGCAGCTGCGCCATCTGGTAATAGCCGTGCGGCAGGCCGGGCTTCAGCTCGATCAGCCTGAACAGGGCCGTCTCCGCCGCCGCGAGATCGCCCGCATCGACATGCGCCAGCGCAACGCCGATATGGGCCGAGACGTCGGTGGCACCGAGGGCCGTCGCCCGCTCGAGCGCCCATTTGCGCAGGCCCGCCCGCCGCCGGCCCGCCAGGCGCGACAATTCGACGTGGTACTGGCCGAGCCCGCGCTGCGTGCGGCGCTTGCGCGCGAAGGCCTGCGCGTCGAAACGCCCGGCCAGCATGTCGGCAAGCAGCTCCTGCAACAGCCCGGTGCGGGCCAGCCACAGCGGGCTCGCCCGGCCGATGAGCGGCACGCGCAGCCGCACCAGCGACTCCGGCGGCAGGCGCTCGACATGCAGGCGATCGCAATGGCCGAGCGAATCATAGACGACATGGATGCGCCCCGCGCTCCGGGCGAACCGGGCCGCATCGGAGAAGTCGCCGTCCCAGTCGAGCCCGGCCGCTTCGGGATAGCGCATGTCCCAGGGCACGATCCGCGGGTCCAGGGTGGATTGGGGGCTGAAGGCGATCACCTCGGCGCCCGGCACGGCATCCGCGAAGGCCAGCGCAGCAAAGCCGCCCATCAGCCCGCCGGTGAGGACGATGCGATCGAACCCGCCGAGGAAGGTGGCGAAGTCCTGCGACCGCAGGAAGGCGTGCAGCGCCTCGCCGCGATACCAGTCCGTCCCGACCGGCTTGACGCCGGCCACCGAGACGCCGCTCGGCGCCAGCCAGCGCAATCCCCAGGGCTCGGCCGCCCTCGCCGCCTCCAGGCTGCCGGCGCCCGTCGACGCGAAGGTGAGGACGAGGGTGCTCGAGCCGGGTGTGAAGTCGATGACATAGTCGCTGCCGATCGTCTTCTGCAGATACAGGGCCTTGCTCGGGTAGGCCCCGGCGGTTTCGAACATTCCTGCGCCACTCCCGGCTGTCGAGATCGGCCGGCACGATGCCATCGCAAGGCGCGCTTGGCCAGCCCGGCTGGCGGATGCCAGCCCGGCTGGCACCCGCCGGTCCGGCCGGCGGGATGCAGGCAGGCCCGGGAGAGCCTGCCCGGGGGATCACAGCTTCGGCTGGATGCGTCGTGCGATCTCGAACACCCGCTTCTCCAGGAGCACCGGGGTCTCGCAGACATAGGTCAGGGACTGGCGCCGCTCCTGGAAGATGCGCGTGTCCCATTTCAGCCGATCCTCGATCTCCTTGGTCTGCGGCGTCTCCTCGGCCGCCGGCGAATCCTTGGCAAGGCTGAGCTTGTCGCTCTCGTCGCGCACCCGCTCGGCCAGGGCCTCCTGGCCCTTGGCGTAGCGGCTGATGCCGGCGAGGATGCGCGAGCGCTCGGTGTTGGTCAGCTCGAGCACGCCGGCGAACACCCGCAGCAGCCGCTCGCTCTTGGCGGCACCCGCCTTCTGCGCAAAGCCATCGACCAGGCCGTCGACCTCCTCCAGCGGCGTGCGTCGCGAGGCGAGCTGCCGGGCGAGCGATGCCGCCTCGAAATCCTGGCCCCAGTCGGCGCTGGCGGCGGCGAGGTCCGGTCCGCTCCACACCGAGCCGGCGCTGATGGTCGCGATCCGGCGCTGGACGCAGGGCCAGTCGCCCTGGGCCGACTGCGCCAGGGCCGCCGGCGCGGCCAGCAGCAGCATCGTGACGATGGAGGCTCGGAACATCTCAACTCTCCGCGGTTGGGCCGCCCCGCCGGGCCATCAGTCCCCGGCCGGGATCATAGGCGAGCACCGCGGCCAGGAAGAAGACGATCGTGGTGCCCGCCACCACCGCGAACGCCAGCGGGTTGAACTTGGCGTAGAGGGCGAAGCGCACCAGCTCCACCGCATGGGTGAAGGGATTGGCCTGGCACACCCAGTACAGCCCCTCGCTCGCCTCGCGGATGCGCCAGAGCGGGTAGAGCGCCGAGGAGGCGAAGAACATCGGGAAGATCACGAAGTTCATCACGCTGGCGAAGTTCTCCAGCTGGCGCACCAGCGAGGAGATGAACAGCCCGATCGAGCCCAGCATCAGCCCGGCGAGGATGAAGGCCGGCAGCGCCAGGAGATAGCCGATGGGCGGCGGCTCGATCTCCCACAGCCGGGCGATGGCCAGGAACACATAGGCCTGCGCCAGCGACACCACCACGCTGGCGATCAGCTTGGCGAGCAGCAGCAGCCAGCGCGGGAACGGGCTGGTCAGCAGCACCCGCATCGAGCCGACCTCGCGGTCATAGACCATGGAGAGCGAGGACTGCATGCCGTAGAAAAGCTGGATCATCACGGCCAGGCCCGGCGCCACGTAGTCCTCGTAGAGCACATAGGTCTCGTAGGGCGGGATGATCGACACGCCGAGCACGCTGCGGAACCCGGCCGCGAAGATGAACAGCCAGATCAGCGGCCGCACCAACGCCGAGAGGAAGCGCTCCTTCTGGTGGACGAAGCGCAGCAGCTCGCGGCGGATGATGCCGCCGAGGCAGACGAGGTAGCCGAAGGTGCCGAGGGGCCGCGGCGCGGCGATGGCGAGGTCCGTCATGCCTCCTCCTTCGCCGGCGCGGCGGTGAGGCGCCGGAACGCCGCCTGCAGCGAGGCGTCGCCCGCTCCGATCAGGGCGGCGGTGCCGCTCGCCACCACCCGCCCCTGATGCAGCACGGTGACCGCATCCTCCGGCTCGACCTCGTCGAAGATGTGCGAGGCCCAGAGCACGGCCACGCCCTCGCTGCGCACCAGCTCGCGCACGAAGGCAATGAGCGCCGTGCGCGAGGCGAGGTCGAGGCCGACCGTGGGCTCGTCGAGCAGCAGGAGGCGCGGCCGGTGCACCAGGGCGCGGGCGATCTCGATGCGCCGGGCCTGGCCGCCCGACAGGGTGCGGACCTTGTCGCCGATGCGCTCGCCGAGGCCGACCCGCTCCAGCAGCGCCTCGATCCGCGCCCGCACCGCCCGGCCGGAGAGGCCGTGCAGGGCGGCGTGATAGGCGAGATTCTCGCGCACCGACAGGTCGCCGTCGAGGGTGCGGCTCTGGAAAACCGCGCCGAGCTCGGCCAGCGCCCGCGACGGGGTCCGCCTGATATCATGGCCGTAGATGCGCACCGCGCCCGAGCGGTTGTTGTAGAGGCGCGTCGCGATCGAGAACAGCGTGGTCTTGCCGGCGCCGTTCGGCCCGAGCAGGGCGGTGAAGCAGCCGGCCGGCACGGTCAGCGACACGTCGTCGAGGGCGACGCGCCTGCCGAAGGCATGGCTGACGGCCTCGATCTCGAGCGCGGGCGCCTCGATCCTCATCAACAACTCAGGTTGCCTCTCGGGTTCGGCGCCCGCCGGGGCCAGGGGATCATTGGGGCGAGACCACCGCCCCCCATGGCGCCTCGCCGACCGCAATCGTCTTCAGCACCTTCTGGCTCTCGACGTCGATCACCGACACGTCGTTCGAATTGCCGTTGGTAGCGTAGAGCAGTTTCTCGTCCGGCGTGAAGGCGAGCTGCCAGACACGCTGGCCGACCAGGAGATATTTCTCCACCTCGAAGGTCTGCGCATTGATCACCGCCACCCGGTTCGCCGGCCCGAGCGCGGCGAAGGCGGTCTTGCCGTCGCGCGTGACGCGCACGCCGACCGGCTGGATCGTGTCGGCCGTCACGCCTGGGATCTGGAAGTCGATGGTCTTGAGGATGTCGCGGGTGGCAGGGTCGATCACCGTCACCGTGCCGCCGACCTCGGCGCTGACCCACAGCCTCTTGCCGTCCTTGGTGAACTCGGCGAAGCGCGGGCGCGAATCCACCAGGACGCTGTCGATCACCTGGAAGGTCTGGGTGTCGATGAAATGCGCCATGTTGGTGGTTTCGGAGGTGTTGACCAGGAGCTTGCCGTCCGGGCTGATGCCCATGCCCTCCGGCTCGACCCCGACCGGGACCTGCGCCAGGATCTGGTTCTTCTCGACGTCGAGCACCGTCACCTCGGCATCGTTCTCGTTGGCGATGTAGAGCGGGTTGCCGCTCGGATGCAGGATGAAGAGCTCGGGGTCGGGCCCGGACTGCAAGGTGCGCACCACCTTCATCGTGGCGGTGTCGATCACCTCGATGCCGTCCTCGTCGCTGGCGCAGACATAGAGGAACTTGCCGTCCTTGCTGATGGTGATGCCGCGCGGCCGCCGGCCGATCGGCACGGTCTTCACCACCTCCTGGGTGGTGGAATCGATCACGGTGATCGAGTTGCCCTTCTCGTTCGAGACATAGACCATGTAGGCCGAGGCCGGCGTCGCCGCGCCCATGGCGGCGGCGGCAACGGCCAGCGCGAGCAGACGCCCGATCATCGAATCCTCCTCCGGCGCGCCGGGCGCGCCCTCCCCGAAAAGCGCGGCTCCGCGCCCTGTTTCGTGAGCGCGGCCTGCCCGCGCCTATTTCAAGCTGCAGGCATTCTCCGGCTCGTCGAAGCCGAGCGTGTCGAGCGGTGTCTTCTGGTGCAGGAAGCCCTGCTGCGGCGAGACCGAGACGATCCGCATCGGCTGGGCCAGCAGCACGGGCTGACGCAGCTGGTGGTCCCACGTCCGGAAGCTGACCGGCACGCCCTTGAAGGCGGCGATCTGGAACTTCGGCGTCAGCATGAAGTCGGCCAGGGTCTTGGGATCGGCCGACTTGGCGCGGGTCACCGCCTCGCCCACGGCGCGGACCGCCACCCAGGCGGCATAGTCGGCCGGCCGCATGAAGCGCCCGGTGGTCTTGTAGAAGCGGCTCTGCAGCTGGGCCGAGCCCCAGGCGTCCTGGGCCCGGTGCCAGGCGGTGGGGACCAGCCCCTGCGTGCCGGCGACCAGCTTCGGGTCCCAGGTGTTGTAGGCGATGAAGTCGCCGAAATCGCCGGCCTCGTCCGCCACCACCATCACGTCGTAGTCGGTGCCGCGGGTGAACACCAGCGCGTCGGCCGTCACCACGCTGTCGGCACGGGCCTTGGCGAGCGGACCGAAGGTCCAGTCCGTGTCGGCGGCGATCTTCAGCCCGAACTTCTTGGCCGAGCGGCGCATCGCCTCGGCATAGAGCTTGTCGCCGGGCCCCGGGCCGGTGATCAGGAACAGGTTCGGCCATTTGCGCGTCGCCAGGAACTCGGCCAGGGCGTCGGTCAGCATGCCGCGATTGGGCAGGACGTGGAAGATGTTGGCGCGGCAGTCGGCGGCGCGCAGCCGGTCGTCCGGCGCGCCGACGTTGAACAGCACCACGGGACGGCCCTTCAGCGCGTCGGCCACCGCCAGGAGCTGGTCGGCCGGCAGGTTGAGCACGAGATAGCCGACGCCGCCGTCGGCAAGCTTCCTGGCGGCGTCCACGGGCGACTGGTCCGGCGTCAGCACCACCTCGTTCAGCGTGTAGTGCTGGCCGAGGAAGGAACCCGTGGTGTTGTCGTCGATGATCGCCTGGCGGGCGCCGGCCAGCGCCTCGTCCTGCGGCACCGGGTCGAGCTCGTAAAGCGGCGGCGGCGGCGATTTCGGGCCGATGATGCCGATCCCCACCTCGGTCTTGACCGTCGCGGCACCGGCAGCGACGACTCCGGCCAGCGCCAGGACCGAGGCGAGGGCGAGACCCGGCAGGAAGCGAAGAAAGCGCGTTGTTGGAAGCAAGACCAAAGCGTTCCTCGACAGCAGGCCCCTCGCAGCAAACTTAGGCATCGCTTCGCGCGCAAATCAACAGAATATGTCTAAGCGAAAAATAAGCTGAACCCAACTTGCGGCCAAACCATCGTCTGTGACACCATGCCGTAATGGAACGAAACGCTTGCCTCGCGCTGATTTCTACCATCCTCGCCGTCATATCGCCCGCGGTGGCGGGCACCGGCGCCATCGCCGCGCCGCTGAAGGCCGCGGTCTTCGGCTTCGAGCTCGTCGACACCAGCGAGGAAGGCCAGCTGACCGGCGAGCGCCCCGACCAGACCCGGCGCGTGGCGCTCGCCAGCACCGAGCTCCGGCGCCTGCTCGATGCGTCCGGCCAGATCGCCGAGGTCGACCTCGCGCCGCAGGCGGCAGCGATCCGGAAGGGCTCGCCGCTGTACAGGTGCAACGGCTGCGCCGCGGACATCGCCCGTGACCTCGGCGCCGAAGTCTCGATCATCGGCCTGGTGCAGAAGACCTCCAACCTGATCCTGTCCTTCCGGGTCGAGGTCACCGACGTGCGCTCGGGCCGGATGCTGCGCGGCGGCCAGGTCGACATCCGCGGCAACAATGACGAGATGTGGCTGCGCGGCGTGCGCTTCCTGGTCAAGGACCGGCTGACCGATCCGCCGCTGGCGGCACCGGCGCCATGACCGCGGCCTCCGGCCCGGGCGCGCCGGCCTGCGGGCGCCGTCGCCGTGCTATGGTGGCGCACGGGCGGGACTGCACGGCGCATCGCCGCGCCGCGGCCGTCGGCGGGAGCCGGCCGTCGATGGCGCCGTGACCAACCTCATCCGCCTGGAGAAAGACCCGTGCGGGCGCGGCTGGCCGCGGGTCCCGTCCAAGGAGTGGAGTGCATGACCCGCTTGCTCGTGAGCGTGCGCGACGCCGCCGAGGCCGACCTGGCCGCCGCGGCGGGTGCGGACCTGATCGACGCCAAGGATCCGTCCGTCGGCTCGCTCGGCTCGCTGCCTCCGGCCGCCATCGGCGCGATCTTGCACGTCGTCGGCGCCCGCGCCCCGGTGAGCGCCGTCGCCGGCGAGCACGAGGCGCTGGAGCCGCTTGTCGCCGCGGCCCGCGCCGTTGCCGCCACCGGCGTCGCCTTCGTCAAGGTCGGCCTGTCCCGGCCGCTGGCCGCGCCTGATGCCGCTGCGGCAATCGGCAGCGCCCTCGCCGGCATCCGCCTGGTCGCGGTGCTGTTCGCCGACGAGGCGCCGGATCTCGGCCTCGTCCCGTCCCTGGCACAGGCCGGCTTCGCCGGCGCCATGCTGGACACGCGGCGCAAGGGCGCCGGTCGCCTCGTCGAGGTCCAGCCGCCCGCCGCCCTCGCCGCCTTCGTCGCCGCCTGCCGGGCGGAGGCCCTGATGTGCGGCCTCGCCGGCTCGCTCCGCCTGGACGACATCGCGGCGCTGGCCCCGCTCGGGCCGGATTATCTCGGCTTTCGCGGCGGCCTGTGCGCCGGCGCCGACCGGCGCGCCGGGCTCGATGCCGGCGCGATCGCCGCCGCGGCGGCGCGGATCCGCTCCACGGCGCGGGCGGCGGCCTGATGCCCGCGTCCGGCCTGCCCCTCCTCGTGGTCAAGCTCGGCGGCAGCCTCATGACCTCGCCGGGCCTCGACCCGCTGCTCGCTCTGCTCGCCCGCCCGCACCCGGCGCGCCTCGTGCTGGTGCCCGGCGGCGGCCCGTTCGCCGACGCGGTGCGGCAGACGCAGGCCCTGCTCGCCTTCGACGACGCCCTCGCCCATCGCCTCGCCCTCGATGCCATGAGCCATGTCGGCGAGATCCTGGCCGCGCGCCAGGCCGCCTTCACGCTCGTCGCCGACGAGGCGGCGATCGGTGAGGCCCATGGCCGGGGCCGCGTGCCGGTCTGGCACCCGGCCGGCCTGCGCGCCGGCCATCCCGACATTCCGGAGAGCTGGACGATCACCTCCGACAGCCTCGCCGCCTGGCTGGCGGCACGGCTCGGCGCCGATCGGCTCGTCCTGTGCAAATCCGTCGACGTCGCCGCGCCGGGCGATCGCTCGGGCTGGGAGGCCCTCGCCGCGGCCGGCATCGTCGACGACGCCTTCCCCGGCTTCGCCGCCCGCTATGGCGGGCCCATCCGCATCGCCGGCCCCTCGCGCCAGGCCGCCGCCGGCCCCCTGCTCGGCCTCGATGCCGCGGAGGACGACGCGGCATGAACGCAAGCCCTCCCAAGCCACGCCTCGCCTGGGCGCTGACCGGCTCCGGCCACTATTTCACCGAGTGCCTGGCGCTGATCCGCGACCTGCCCGAGGTCGATCTCTTCGTCACCAAGGCGGCAGCGGAAGTGGTGCGGATGTACCGCAAGGAATTCTCCGGCCTTGCCAGGAGCGTGCACGTCTTCCGCGACACCACGGCGAGCGCCGGCCCGGTCGGCCGCTTCTACCACGGCGTCTACCACACGCTGGTGGTCGCCCCGGCCACCTCGAACACCATTGCCAAATGCGTCTACGGCATCTCCGACACGCTGGCGACCAACGTCTATGCCCAGGCCGGCAAGTGCCGTGTGCCGTCCATCGTCTTCGCCTGCGACACCGCGCCGGAGATGGAGACCATGGCGCCGTCCGGCATGGTCAAGGTCTATCCCCGGCGCATCGATCTGGAGAACACCGAGAAGCTCAAATCCTTCGAGGCGACCACCGTGGTCGAGACGCTGGCGGAGCTGGAAGCCGCGCTGAAGCAGAGGCTGGCATGCGTGAACGCCTCGTCCTCGTGACCGGGCACCTCGCCCGGGCCCGGCTGGAGCGGGCCATGGCCGCGATTGCCGGCGACAGCTTCGACTGGACCATCGTCGATGCCGGCGTGAAGGTCGCGGCGCTGATGACCGGCGAGATCATCCGCCGCCGCGTCGTGCTGCCGGAAGGGACGACGCGCGTCATCCTGCCCGGCCGCTGCCGCGCCGACCGCGACGCCCTCGCCCGCCATTTCGGCGTTCCCGTCGAACGCGGCCCGGACGAGATCGTCGACCTGCCGGCCTATTTCGGCCGCGGCGCCCGGCCGCCGGACCTGTCGCGCCACGACGTCAGCATCTTCGCCGAGATCGTCGACGCGCCGGTGCTCTCCCCCGCCGCCATCCTGGACAAGGCGCGCGCGCTGGCGGCCAAGGGGGCCGACGTGATCGACCTCGGCGGCCTGCCCGACACGCCCTTCCCGCATCTGGAGGAAACGGTCGGACTGCTGAAAGGCGCAGGCCTCGCGGTCAGCGTCGACAGCTTCTCCGTCGACGAGCTCCGGCGCGGCGCCCGGGCCGGGGCCGACTACCTCCTGAGCCTCAGCGAGGACACGCTCGACCTCGCCTTCGAAACCGAGGCGGTGCCGGTGCTGGTGCCGGCGCGGCCGGGCGACGTCGCCTCGCTGGTGCGCGCGGCCGAGCGCCTGGCGACAGCGGGAAAGCCGTATCTGGCCGATCCCGTGCTGGAGCCGATCCATTTCGGCTTCGTCGCCTCGCTCGAGCGCTATGCCGAGTTCCGCCGGCGGATGCCGCAGGCGCCGATGCTGATGGGCACCGGCAACCTCACCGAGCTCACCGAGACCGACAGCCTCGGCCTCACCACCCTGCTGCTCGGCGTCTGCTCGGAGCTCGCCATCGGCAATGTGCTGGTGGTGCAGGTGAGCCCGCACACCTGGCGCACCATCGAGGAGCACGACGCGGCGCGGCGGGTGATGTTCGCGGCCAGGGCGGATTCGGCCTTGCCGAAGGGCTACGGCAATGCGCTGCTCGCCCTGCACGACAAGCGCCCCTTCGCCACGACGCCGGCGGAGATCGCCGCGGCGGCCGGCGCGGTGCGCGATGCCAATTTCCGCATCGAGGTCGCCGAGGACGGCATCCATGTCTACAACCGCGACCGGCACGCGGTGGCGACCGAGGCGCTCGATCTCTTCCCCCGGCTCGGGGTCGAGAGCGACGCGGCGCATGCCTTCTATCTCGGCGCCGAGCTGGCCAAGGCCGAGATCGCCTGGCGGCTGCGCAAGCGCTACGCCCAGGACGAGCCGCTCGACTTCGGCTGCGCCGCCGACAAGCCGGCGGAGGACTCGACCGCCTTCAAGGAGGCGGGCCACACGCTGCGCGCCGGCAAGCGCGCCCCGGGGAGCGGCTGAGCCATGCCGCTGATCCTGGAGACCATCGTCACCACCCTCAACGCCGACGGCACGGCGCACCTCGTGCCCTTCGGCCTGATCGCCGAGGACGACGCTTATGTGGTGGCGCCGTTCCGCCCCTCGCCCACCATCACCAATCTGGAGCGCCATCCCTTCCTCGCCGCCGCCAGCCCCCTTGACGTGCGCGTCATCGCCGGCTGCGTCACCGGCCGGCGCGATTGGGCGACGGTGCCGTGCGAGCGGATCGACGGCGTGCGGCTGGCGCAGGCCCATGCGCATATGGAGCTGGCGGTCGAGGCGGTGATGGAGGATGCCTTGCGCCCGCGCTACCGCTGCCGCGTGGTGCACCAGGCCATGCATGCGCCCTTCCTCGGCTATGTCAGGGCCCGCAACGCCGTGATCGAGGCCGCGATCCTCTCCACCCGCCTGCATCTCCTGCCGGCCGAGAAGATCGAGGCCGAGATGGCCTATCTCGCCATCGCCATCGCCAAGACTGCCGGCCCGGCCGAGGCCGAGGCCTGGCGCTGGATCGAGGAGAAGATCAGGACGGGGCTGGGCGCCGCCCGCAACCCATCCGCAGAGGAACGGCCCCCCTCGCCGTCGGGGCCGCAGCACAAGGAAACGTCCCGATGAAGACTGCGCTGCTCGCGCTCCTCGCAGGTCTCGCCGTCCTGGCGCCGCTCGAGGCGCAGGCTCATGGTCCGACCCGCAAGAAGGTGACGGAGACCGTGGTGATCAACCTGCCGCCGGAGAAGGTCTGGGGCGTGGTCGGCCATTTCGACGACATGGGCTGGGTGTCGCTGGTCGCCAAGACCGAGGCCAAGGGCGGCACCAATGTGGTCGACCCCGACGACGACACCAAGAACCCGACCCGCCGCCTGACCCTGAAGGACGGCGCGACCGTCGACGAGGTGCTCTACAAGTACCAGCCGGAGAAGATGAGCTATTCCTACCGCATCACCGCCGTCGACGTGAAGGTGCTGCCGGTGACCAACTATTCCTCCACGGTGACGGTGTCGCCGGCCGACGGCGGCAAGTCCACGGTGGAGTGGCGCGGCGCCTTCTACCGCGGCTATCCCAACAACGACCCGCCGCCGGAGCTGAACGACGACGCTGCGGTCAAGGCGGTGTCGGGGCTCTATCGCTCGAGCCTGGACGCGCTGAAGGCGAAGCTCGAGACGCCCAGCCAGTGAAGGGGATACGGGACGCTAAAAGCCTTCTCCACGAAGTGGGGAAGGTGGCGCCACGAAGTGGCGACGGATGGGGTGTGGTCCGCAGGTCTCTCCGCTTACAAGATCTGCGCAGCCGTCCCTGCAAGCCGAACATTAGCCTAGCCCTGCCCGCCGCACCCCATCCGGCCTTGCTGCGCAAGGCCACCTTCCCCACTTCGTGGGGAAGGCTTTGCGTCGCGCTTGGCCCCGCCCTCCTTCTCTTCTCCTCCCCCGCCCTCGCCGGCGAGGCCTTCGTCACCGACCAGCCGGGCGAGCAGGTGGTGGTGATCGACACCGACAGCATGGCCAAGCTCGCCACCATCCCGGTCGACGGCGAGCCGGCCGGCATCGCCGTCTCGACCGATGGCGCCCGCGCCTATGTCACCAGCCCCGAGGGCAAGGTGCTGACCGTGATCGACGCCGCGTCCCGCGCCGTGCTGCGGCGGATCCCGGTCGGCGGCGGGCCGCTCGGCGTCGCCGTGCACCCTTCGGGGCATCCGGTCTATGTCGCCGACTGGTATTCCAGGCACCTGCTCGCCATCGATCCCGACGGCAAGGCGCCGCCGCGCACCGCCACGGTCGGCACATCGCCCTCGGGCGTCGCGGTGACGCCGGACGGGGCCTTCGTCCTCACCGCCGACCGCGACGACGATGCCGTCTCGATCCTCGACGCCACGACGCTCCAACGCGTCGCCGTCGTGCCGGTCGGCACCCGCCCCTTCGGCCTCACCATCGATGCCGAGGGACAGCGCGCCTACGCCGCCAATGTCGGCTCGAACAGCGTCTCGATCATCGACCTCGCCGCGCGCAAGGTGGTCGGGACGGTCAAGGTCGGCCTGCGCCCCTATGCGGTGGCGCTCGCCCGCGGCAAGGCCTTCGTCACCAACCAGTACGGCGACAGCGTCACCGTGTTCGACGTTGCCTCGCTGAAGGTGCTGAAGACCATCGAGGTCGGCGACTATCCCGAAGGCATCGCGCCGAGCCGCGACGGCGCCCATGTCTATGTCGCCAGCTGGTTTGCCAACACCCTCAGCATGATCGACGTCGAGACGCTGGCGGTGACGAAGACCGTCGAGGTCGGCGACGGGCCGCGCGCCTTCGGCCAGTTCATCCGCTGAGGGTCGGCGATGATGCTGCCGCCCCTCAGGCCGCGGAGGCCCGCCGGGCCGGGATGCGCCAGCCCAGGCGCACGCCCAGGGTGCCGAGCGCGATCAGGGCCATGCCGGCCGCCTGGCCCCAGCCGAGCGGATGGCCGTAGACCAGCCAGTCGATCAGGATAGCGACCACGGGATAGATGAAGGTGAGCACGCCGATGACAGGCGTCGTCAGGCGCGGATAGGCCGCGTACATCAGGATATAGGCGATGCCGGTGTGCAGCACGCCGATGCCGGCGAGCCAGCCCCAGGATGCCGCCGGGATGGCGCCGGCGCCGTGGGCGAACGGGGCGAGCAGCGCCGTGCCGACCAGGGTCTGGCACAGCGCCGTGACCTCCGGCCGCTGCTCGCCCAGCCCCTTGGCCAGGATGGTGGAGGCGGCGTAGAGCAGCGCGGCGCCGAGCGCCAGCGCCATGCCGAGCGCCCAGGCCGCGTCGAGCGGCCTGGGCGAGACGACGAGGCCGCTCGCCAGGACGACGCCGCCGAAGGCGGCGGCCATCCAGGCGATCTGGTCCGCCGTGATGCGCTCCTTGAGGAGGACGACGCCGATCAGCACGATGAAGAACGGCTGGGTGTGGATCAGGATCGTCGCGGTGGCGATCGAGGTCATGCCGAAGCCGGCGAAGAAGGCCGCCCAGCACAGCGCCATGCAGACGCCGCAGACCGCGGCCCGCGCCAGCCGGGCGGCGGAGAGGGTCCGGTCCGGCAGGATGCCGCGCGCGAGGCACCAGGCCGCGAGGAAGATGCTGCCGAAGGCGCAGCGCCAGAACACGACGGTGACGGGATCGAGCCTCGCCTCCGTGACGAAGGCGCCGACCGTGCCGGAGATCACCATGGCCAGGGCGAGGCTGGCGGCGGGAAAGCGGGATATCGACTGCTCGGTCATGCCGGCTCCCTGCGGTGGCGCGCCCGAGCTAGCCACCCTGCAACCATCCAGGCAAACGAATAGATTTGGGGATAGCTATTCGATATACTGATAGCGCCATGGCCGCTCCGCTCGACCTCGACCTGCTCCGCACCTTCGTCGCCGTCGCCGAGTGCGGCAGCTTCTCCGGCGCCGCGCCCCGGATCGGCCGCAGCCAGTCGGCGGTGAGCATGCAGATGCAGCGGCTGGAGCAGACCGTCGGCCGGCAGCTCCTGGTCCGCAGTCCGCGCGCCGTCGCGCCGAGCGCGGCCGGCGCGGACCTGCTGATCCATGCGCGGCGGCTGCTGAAGCTGTCGGACGAGGCCTGGGCGAGCGTGACGCGGCCCGAGGAGGCCGGCGCCGTTCGCCTCGGCGTGCCCGACGACTATGCCGCCTTCCTGCTGCCGCCGGCGCTCTCGCGCTTCGCCGCGGCTCATCCGCTGGTGACGGTCGAGCTCGTCTGCGAGCAGTCGACCGCCCTGGTGAAGACCATGGCCGAGGGACGGCTCGACCTGGCGATCGTCACGCGGCTGCCCGAGCAGCCGCTCGATGTGCTGAGGCGCGAGCGCTTCGTCTGGGTTGCCTCGCCCAACCACGTCGCCTGGCGGACCGATCCCCTACCGATCGCCCTGTTCGAGCCCGGCTGCGTCGCGCGATCGAGCGTGCTGCAGGCCCTGGGCGACGCCGATCGCGCCTATCGCTGCGCCTATTCCAGCGCCAGCCTGCTCGGCCTCGTCGCCGTGGTCCAGGCGGGGCTGGCGGTGGCCGGCCTCGTGCTGCTCAGCGTTCCCCCCACCCTGCGCGTCATCGGCGAGGCCGAAGGGCTGCCGCCGCTGCCGGACCTGGAGATCGGCATCCTGCGCAACCCGCACGCGACCGAGCCCGCCGTCGACCGGCTGCACGATTTTCTTCGCCGCGACCTCGTGGAGGCCGCCTGAGGGCGATCAGGTCGCCGTCGCGGCAGCCGGCCGCGTCGTCACCCAGGCGACGCCGGCGCACAGGATCTGCACGGCGCCGCCGAGCAGCATCGCCGGGGCGAGGCCGGCGCCGCCGCCGCCCGCGAGGGCGAACACCGCGCCGAGCAGGGCAACGCCGAGCGTGGCGCCGGCCATGCGGGCGACGTTGATCAGGGCGCTGGCCGTGCCCGCCCTGGCCGGGCCGACGGCGCCGACGGCGACGCCCATCAGCGGGCCGGTGGCGCAGCCCATGCCGAGCCCCGTCAGCGCCAGGCCGATCTCCGCCGGCAGCAACGCGGCCTGCAAGGCGCCGAGCCCGATGACGAGGAGGCCGCAGCCGATCACCGCGACGCCGCCCGCGGTCGCCCGCCGCGCCCCGACCCGGGCGACCAGGGCGCCGGAGAAGGGCGACACGGCGACGAAGACCAGGGCCATCGGCATCAGCGCCAGGCCGGCGCCGGTCGCATCCAGCCGCCCCGCGTCCTGCCAGGCCATCGGCAGCAGGAACAGCACGCCGTACATGCCGAAGGTCATGCCCGATGTCGCCGCGACGGCGCCGCGGAAGGCCGGGATGCCGAAGAGATCGAGCGGCACGAGGGCGGCGGCGCCCCGGCCGGCCTCGACCCTGACGAACAGGGCCAGGGCGAGCGCCGAGACCGCGAGGGCGATGCCGGCCGTGACCGGCTCGCCACGGGACTGGATGGCGGCGAAGGCCAGGCCCCCGAGGGCGAGGGCGCCGAGGATCTGGGCGGGCGCGTCGAAGTCCCGTCCGGTCGGATCGGCGGATTCGGGGATCGCAACCGCCGCCAGCCCGAGCGCCGCGAGGGCGAGCGGCACCACCACCAGGAAGATGCTGCGCCAGCCCAGGCTGCGGATCAGCACGCCGCCGAGCGTCGGGCCGATCGCCATGGCCACGCCGTTGCAGGCCGCCCAGAGGCCGAGCGCCCGGCCGCGCTCGGCCTCGCCGCGCCAGACCACCCGGATGATGGCCAGCGAGGCGGGCAGCAGCAGCGCCGCGCCGACGCCGGCCAGCGCCCGGCCGCCGATCAGCACCGCGACCGACGGCGCGGCGGCGCAGGCGAGCGAGGCCGCCGTGAACACCGCCGCCCCGGCCATGTAGATGCGGCGCCGGCCGTAGAGATCGGCGAGCAGGCCGCCGGTGAGCAGCAGCACGGCATAGGTGAGGTTGTAGCCGTCCACCACCCATTGCAGGGCGCCGACCCCGGCGCCGAGCGCATCGCCGATCGGCCGGGTCGCCAGGTTGACCACGGCGGTGTCGACCTGCGCGACCAGCACCGCCAGGCACAGCGCCGTCAGGGTGAGGCCGCGGCGGCCCGCCGCCATGCCGGCCTGGCGCGGAAAGGATGAGCCGTCCATGATCGCCTCCGTTTTGATCGGCTCAGCCTAACCCCACGCCCGGCCCGGACGTTTCGACGCGGACCGAACCATCCGGAGCCGTGACGGGTTAGAAGGGAGGCGGAGGAGGATGCCGATGTCCGACATGTCGAGCTTCGTCGCCGCGGCGGCGCTGATCGCCGATCCCGCCCGCGGGCTGATCTTGACCGCCCTGCTGGACGGCCGGGCCCTGCCGGCCGGCGAGCTCGCCTATGCCGCGGGCATCACCGCCCAGACCGCGAGCTCGCACCTCGCCAAGCTGCTCGACGGCGGGCTGCTCGCGGTCGAGACCGAGGGGCGGCATCGCTATTACCGACTGGCCGGCGGCCACGTCGCGGAGGCGCTCGAACGACTCTCCGGCATCCATGCCGCCGGGCCGGTCCGGCGCCGGGCGCTCGGCCGCCAGGGGCGCGAGCTGCGCTTCTGCCGCTGCTGCTACGACCATCTCGCCGGTCAGGTCGGCGTCGCCGTGACGCGCGGCCTGCAGGAGCGGGGCTATCTGGAGCCCGCGCCGGAGAAGCGCTTCGCGGTGACGCCGGCCGGGC
This sequence comes from Labrys wisconsinensis, assembly GCF_030814995.1. GTDB lineage: Bacteria > Pseudomonadota > Alphaproteobacteria > Rhizobiales > Labraceae > Labrys > Labrys wisconsinensis. Next base: position 94,940 of record NZ_JAUSVX010000001.1, read on the forward strand.
GGGCCTGGTTCGCCGGCATCGGCCTCGACGTCGACGCCGTCCGGCCGACGCGCCGCGGCCTCGCCCGCCAATGCCTCGACTGGACGGAGCGCAGCCACCACCTCGCCGGGCCGCTCGGCGTGGAGCTCCTGCACGTGCTCTGCGCCAGGGGCTGGCTGCGGCGCAGGCCGGCATCGCGCGCCGTCGAGGTCACGCCGAGGGGACGGGCGGAGCTGCAGCAGCACCTCGGCGTCGAGGAATCGTCGCCGCTGGCGGCTTAGGGATGAGGGGGGCCGTCATCGCACGTGAACCACAACGTCATGGCCGGGCTTGATCCGGCCATCCACGCGAACGCAACGGCGGGTCGCTGCGGCGCTTCGCCGGTCCCCGCCGTTTTCGACACCGCCTGAGTTCGCGTGGATGGGCGGATCGAGTCCGCCCATGACGTCGAGGGTGGAACAACCGTCGGCGTCTATGCTGCGTTCGTGACCTTGCGGGTCGTGATGCCCCGTCCGCCTTATCCCCAACCGCTCCATCCGCGCCCGCCCGATCCCTCACACCCCCGCCAGCAGGCAGGCCACCGACACGGCCGGGGCGCAGGACGACACCCAGTAGCCCTGCGCGCCGTCGGCGATCGGCACCAGGCCGCCGAGGTCGCGGTAGGGCCGGCCGAGCCGCGCCGCCAGCGCCTCGGCGATGAAACGGCCGACGCCGCAGCCGACGATCGGCGCCTCCTGCGTCAGCAGGCCGCGCGAGATCACCCTGGCGGCCGCGTCGTGCAGGCGGCGCAGCTGCAGCTCGGCGAGATGGGCGGCAAGGTCGAGCCAGGCGGCGTCCGGCGCATCGGCCGCGTCGAGGCCGACCATGTGGGCGAGGCGGCTACGCGTCTCGGCCAACCCCTTGCCGCGCCCGTCGGCGGTCGCGTGCTGGTCTCCCTCCGGCGCCAGCATGCCGAGCAGCCGGTGCACGTCGGCGATGGTGGCGAAAGGCTCGGCCATCAGCGTCAGGTCGCGGCCGCCGAAGGGCACGCGCTCGGCCAGCGCCATCACCGGCGTGCGCACCGCGCCGGTATAGACCAGCTCGCCCGTCGCCATGCGCTCGGCATCGGTGTAGCCCGCCGCGGCGACCGCGCCGGCGGCGACCGGGATGAGGTCGGCGGTGGTCGAGCCGATATCGACGAGCAGCGCCTCGGCGAGCCGGCGGCCGACGAAGGCTGATGTGGCGTGCCAGTTGGCCGAGGCGACGTCCGCGGCACGGGCCGGCGCCGCATCGGGCGCGAGGAAGCCGGCGCGCCCGCCATAGATCGCCACATCCCCGCGGCAATGGCGGACCGCCCAGTCCGTCAGCGCGGCCACGCCGCTGGCGCGGTCGTCGAACAGGGCGCAGAGCTCGCCAGTCATGGTCACGGCATGGCGGGCCGGCCGGCGGGCCCAGTCCGGCAGCGCGTCGAGCGCCCCGTCGAGCACGGCCAGGCCCTGCCGGAGCTGGTAGGGCGCCTGCGCCGCGGCGAGGAGCCGGCCGTCCGCCACCATCGCGGCCTTGACATGGACGCCGCCGAGATCCCAGCCGACGACGGGTCCGTCCGCCGCTGCGCGCTCTCCTGCCATGGCTCGCCCTTCCCTGCCGACGCGCCGCTTGCGGCGGCCGCATTGCCTCGATACGCCTCACCGCCGGGCCAGGCGGACAGTCCGCCCGATCTCAGAATTTTGGCAGAGCGGCGCATGACGGATCAGATCCTCCAGACCGGCGTCGAGATCATTCCGGTCATCGACCTCAAGCACGGCCTGGTGGTGCGCGCCCGCGCCGGCGACCGCCGGAGCTACGCCCCGATCGTCACACCGCTCAGCCCGACTGCCGATCCCGCCGACGTGGTCCGCGGCCTCCTCGCCGCCGTGCCGGCGCGGCGCCTCTATATCGCCGATCTCGACGCTATCGCCGGCGCCGAGCCCGACTTCGCCGCGATTCGCCGCATCGCCGCCGCCGCCCCGGGCGTCGAATTGTGGGTCGACGCCGGCACCGGCACCCGGGAGCGGGCCCGCGCCCTGCTGCGAGGCGCGCCGGCCAAGCTCGTGCTCGGTTCCGAGAGCCAGGGCGATGCCGGCCTGCTCCGCGAATTCGTCGCGGAGGCCGTGCTGTCCCTCGATTTCCGCGGCGCGGATTTCGTCGGGCCGGTCGTCCTGCGCGACGCCGCGGCGCTCTGGCCGGACGAGGTCATCGTCATGACGCTGGCGCGGGTCGGCACGGGGGCCGGACCGGATCTCGACCGCCTCGCCGCCGTCCGGCGGCAGGCCCCGGGCATCCGCCTCTACGCGGCGGGCGGGCTGCGCGGCCCGGAAGATCTGGAGCTGCTGGCCGGGATCGGCGTCGCCGGCGTGCTGGTCGCCTCGGCCATCCATGACGGGCGGCTCGGCCGGACGCCCGGCGCGCGCTGACGCCAAGTCACCCGGAGGCAGGTCGCGCGGAGGCACAGCCGCAAGGATGCCATCCGCAGCAAACCGCGGATGACGGATCCGACCTTCACCGACGGCCCTGTTCCGGAGAGCTGGGGGAAGCCTGCGCCTCCCCCGTGCCTCACCGGCCCAGAAAGATGGTTGCCAACCGCTGGAGCAGACCTCGCGGCATGGGCGGAGGCTCGCTCTGCCCAGGGTGGTTTCCTGTCTAGGCCGCGAAGGGGTGCTTCACCTGGTCGCGCTTGGCGGTGGCTTCGGCGGCCGTCGGCTCGCCCTTGACCGCGCGCGCGATCGCCTCCTTCGTGGCCTCGTAGTTGAAGCGCTGGATCTTGGCGTCGTCCGAGGCCTCCCAATGGATGAACACGCCGACCAGGATGTAGAGGTCGTCGGCCTCATCAGCCGGGATGATGCCCTCCGCCACCGAATCCTGCACCGCCTTGGCGACGCCGTGCTGGGCCGGGCCGAACATCTGCACGGCCTGCTTGGCGCCCTTGATGGTCACCTTGTTGAACAGGATCGTGTTGGGCTTGCAGGCGAGGTTCGGAGCGATCACGGCCAGCAGGGTCGTGAAGCCGTCCTTGTTGTTGGCGAGCGCATTGACGAACGCCGTTTCCGCGGCGCTGTTCCTCGGTCCGATCACGAGGTCGATATGGGCGACTTCGTTGCCATCGCCGACAAGCGATTCGCCCACGAGCACCTTGTTGATCTTCGCCATCTGAAAGTCCTCCCTATCCAAAGACGATGAAGACCGCCATCAGACGGACGGCGGCCAAGCCGTCTACCCTTGTTTTCAGCGTTCGGCTCGGCACCGAACCGGTTGGCCGGATAGCAATTCGGAGCCTAACCGCGCCGTGGGGCAGCAGGCAAGTATTGCGCGAATCATTTTCCGCTCCGGCACTGGGAAAGTACGTCGCAGAACAGCGTCGCGACTGTGAAATCGGCGCTGGTGCCGGGGTTGAGGCCGTCGCGCTTCAGCGCCGCGTCGAAGGCGAGCAGCGGCTCCAGGCCCTGCGGGCCGGGCGCCAGCCCCGCCACCAGCCGCCGCGCCCGCTCGTGCACCTCGCGCGCCTGCTTCCGCCCGTGCTTGCGCTCGATATGGGTGTCGGGAAAGCGCGAAAGGAAGGCGAGGTGCACCGCGCTGGCGCACCAGATCTCGGGCAGGCCCCGGCGCCGCGCCGCGGCCAGCGCCGGCAGGCCGACCTTGCGCATGTCCGCGAAGCCGTCGCCATAGGCGCGGGCGATCCGGTCGCGCCCGGCGGCGACGGCCATGGCGGCGCCGAGATCGACGGTCGGCGCCTCGGCGACGTCGTGCTCGGCCGCGCTGCCGAGGCCGCTCGGCGCCGCGCAGCGGATCGCGGCGTAGACGTCGGCGGTGTCGGCGACGGTCAGCCCGTCCAGCACGGCCTCGAGCGCAGCGAAGAGCTCGCCCGGCCGCTCGGCCGCCGCCGCCAGCGGCGCGCAGAGCAGGACGATGCCCAGATTGGTGTTCCAGCTGACGCGGGCGATCGTCGCCTCGACCGCGCCGCGCACGCGCTGGCCGACGCTGCGCCCGGGCGCGGCCAGCGGCCCGGCCGAGACCTCGGCGCTCGCTTCGAAATCCGCGACGGTGAAGCCGTGGCCGTCGGCGAAGACATGGACGTTGCCGGGCTTCAGCGCCCTCAGCTCCAGGAGGCAGGCCTCGCGATAGGCGGTCGCGATCGCCTCCGCCGCGATCATGACGCGGCCGCCAGCTGCAAGCCGCGCGCCGCGTGCACCGCCTTGAGGAAGCCGTCGACGATGGCCGCGGCGATGTCGGCATCGGTGACCTTCTGCAGGCCGTTCCAGGCCGGCATGCTGTTGACCTCGAGCACGAGATAGCCGCCGGCGCCGTCGTCGATCAGGTCGACGCCGGTGTAGGCGACGTCCACTGCCTGCGCCGCCGCCAGCGCCAGGGCCGCCGCCGTCGCCGGCACCTGCCAGGGATGGGGCCGCCCGCCCTTGTGCACGTTGGTGATCCAGCCCTGCCCCTCGCGCACCATGCCGGCGACGACGCGGCCGTCGCAGACGAAGACGCGGTAGTCGTGCCACGACCCGCCGATGCGCGGCACGAAGCGCTGGAGATAGTAGACGCGCGACACCGCCTCCGGCTCGGGCAGGTCCTCGGCCCGCGCGATGAGGCAGAGCCCCTCGCCCTGGGAGCCGAACAGGGGTTTGAGCACCAGCGGCGCGTCGGGGCGCGCCTCGCGGGCGACGATGGCGGCCGCCGCCTCCCGGCTCGACACGACGAAGGTGTCGGGGGTGGGCAGGCCGGCCCGCTGGACGAGCAGGCTGGTCATCGATTTGTCGACGCTGCGCTCGATGGAGACCGGGCTGTTCCACACCACCACGCCGGCCGCGACCAGGGCGTGCAGCACGCCGAGCCGCAGCGTCGTCGCCTCGAAGGTGCCGCCGGAGATGGTGCGCAGCAGCACCCCGTCCGGCAGGCCCCCCTCGAAGCCGGGAATGCGCAGCGGCTCGCCGCCGCCGGTGACGACGGCGACATCGGCGAGCGAGAACAGCACCGGCTCGACGCCGCGAGCCCGGAACGCCGCCAGCAGGCGGGCGCGGTGCCATTCGCCGTTCTCGGCGGCGAGGCCGATCGCGAGGCCCTCGCGGCGGGGCTGGGCGTCGGCGAGCGGGGTCATGCGAAGGAGGCGTCCACCAGGTCCGGGGCGAGGCGGCCGGCCCGATAGCTGCGGCCGCTGTCGAGCGCCGTGACGATCACCTCGGCCGGGCTGAACAGATGCGGATCGATGGCGTAGAAATCGCCCTTGAAGCGGCCGAAAATGTCGGCGAAGGGCGCGCCGTGGTCGCGCGAGGTCGAGCTCGGCAGCGCCTCGGCGAGGTCCCGCGCCTCGCCGTCCGGCCCGGACACGAAGAGCTGGATGCGCCCGCCATAGATGATGGCGTCGTTGGTGCGGCCCATGGCCTTGACGAAGTCCGGCGCCGGCGGGGCGAGCGGCGCCGAGCCGATGCCGTCCACCACCCGCTCCAGGGGAAAGCCGAGCGTGTGCACCTTGTGCAGCCCGACCTCCAGCACACGGGCGACGACCTGGGTCGAGCCGGCGAGGCTCTGGGTCGGCGCATAGATGAAGGTGAGGCGATCGGCGGGGAGGCCCGTCGCCTGCGCCACCTTGTCCACGATCGCCCGCGGCGGCGGCGCGCCGGTCTCCAGCACCAGCACGGCCGATTGCGGCGCGTCGTGGTAGTGCAGTTCCTCGAACAGCGGCTCCACCCGCGCCGCGGCCCGGCCGGGGCCGGAGCCGAGCGCGAAATAGGCCTCCTTGCCCTTGCCGGCGGACAGGCTCCAGCCGGCATATTGGCTGGCCAGGCACGCCAGCACCGGATCGGCCGCGTGCACCACCAGCGAGAAGGGCCAGTGCGCCAGCGGTCCTGCCGGCGCCAGGGCCACGGTGGCCAGGCCCGCCAGGCAGATCTCCGCCAGGCGGCGGCCGGCCTCGATCGAGCCGGGAACCCGCGAGCCCGCGTCGATGATCCGCGCGCCGCCGGGCCCCGACGTCACCGAGACCCGCAGCAGCGCGGCATCGGCGGCGAATTTGTCAACGAGCGGCATGGCGAGCGTGTTGATGCTCGGCCGCCTGGGCGTGTCCGTCACCGATGTGTTTCCCGTCTTCTATGAGATCCTGAATGGCCCGGCCGCGAGCCTCGAGAAGGGTGCGCACCGTCGCTGCGTCCGCTGCCCTCGCCTTGACCGTGCAGATCGGCGCCCCCGCGGCGATCCGGCTGGCGGGCTCGGGCCGGTCGGCGGCCCAGTCCGGCCAGTCGGCCGCGGGCACGCAGGCAATGGTCCGCCCGGCATAGAGGATCATCGCGCCGGCCGCCTCCGCCGGGTGTTCTTCCGGCGTCCCAAGCTGTCCGTCCGCCGCCGCGACATGGCGCCGGAGCAGCGGCGTCGGCCGCCGGTCGAGCACGTCGAGGGTGGCGCCCGGACGCGGATTGATCTCCAGGAGCCACCAGCGTTCGCCCGCGACGAGGAGGTCGGCGCTGGCCAGGCCCGTGAGGCCGAAGGCGGGCACCAGGCGGCGCAGCGCCGCCTCGACCGCGGCTGCGAGGCCTGCCGGCAGGGAGCCGGGCTCGATCGCGCCGCCATAGCGCCAGGGCGCGCGCCGGCCCGGCGACACCCATTGCCGCGTCACCGCGACGAGCTGCGCGTCGTGCCCGTCGGCGAGGAAGGCGACGCCGAAGGCTTCCCCCGCCACGCGCTCCTGGAAATAGGCGTCCCGTCCCGGCCCGGCCGCCGCCTCCCGGATATGGCCGCCGCCGGAGCCGCCGCGTCGCTTGCGCAGCCAGGCCCCAGTGCCAGCCCCCGTGCCGGACAGCGGCGGCGCAAGGGCGACGGCGGGGTGCGGGATGCCGAGCCGGGCCAGGGTGGCGGCGAAGTCGAGCGGATCCTTCAGGCGCCGGACGCAAGCCGGCGAGGCGCCGATCAGCCGGAAGCGCCCGGCAATGGCCGCCATCAGCCGGGTCCGCCGCTCGAAGCCGCTGCCCAGCACGACGCCGCGCACCCGCACCGGGCTCGCCGCGGCGAGGCTCTCGAGCGCCGCCAGGACGCCGTCCTCACGGAAGCCGAGGCCCAGCCGGCCGTCGAGGCCGCGCCAGGCCGCGGCCAGCGCCCGCGTGTCGCTGTCGCCGAACAGGTCGGCCACCAGCGGCACGAAGCCGGCCCGCCGCGCCGCGGCCGCCAGGGCGCGGCCCGACTGGGCCGCGATCAGCAGGGCCTCGCCGTCAGCCGGCGATCTCGAGGGCAAGCTTGTAAGCATCGCGAAAATCGAACACCTGCGGCGTATCTGCCGTCAGCAACCGCCGGAACAGTCCGGATTCGGTCCGGTACTTGACATTGCCGACGGCCAGCGCGCCGACCGCCAGCGCCTTGCCGGCGCCGAAGGGCTTGCCGTCGGCCATGACGTCAACGCCCTCCAGCCCGGCCGGCGGCACGGCATTGACGTCGGCGGCGACCAGCAGGCCGCTCGCGGCGGCGAGCTGGGCCGCGTCGAGGATGGTGACGCCCGCCGGCCCGGCCGAGAGGACGACGGCGGCGGCCCGCGCCGCCTGCGCGCGCGCCTCGGCGCTGGAGCCGTCGGCGGCGCCGACCTCGACGCCGAAGCGCTGCTTCATCTGCGCCGCGATCGCCCCGACCCGCGCCGTGCCGTCATGGCCGGCCAGGGTGACCCGGGCTCCCTCGGTCGCGCACAGGACGGCGGCGCAGAAGGCGACGACGCCGGTGCCGCCGAAGATCGTCACCGCCTTGTCCTTCAGGGCGCCGTGGCCGGCCTGGCGCAGCACCTTGCCGACCACCGCGACCAGCGCCGCGCCCGTCGTGAAGGAGCCGGCCGGGTCGGCGAAGAGGTTCAGGCGGAACGGCGGCACGAAGGCGGCGCGGGCGACGTCGAGCATGTCGAGCGCCAGCTCCGCCCGCTTGCCGGCGATGAACACCGTGGTGCGCGTGCCGTCGCCGGGCGAGCGCGAGAAGATGGCGTCCTGCACCAGGCTGCGCACCTCCTCGAGCGTGACGCCGGTATAGGGCACGACCACGTCGAAGCCGGCGTCCACCGCCATGTTCACGTCGAACGGGCTCATGTGCTTGAGCGGCGACAGCATGTGCAGGATGGATCGGCTCATTGGGCGGAAGCTCCCAGTCGCGTGGCGGGGTAGGCGGCCTGTTCGACCTTCGGACGCGCCAGGATCCGCGCGCCGCGGTTGCGGCCGCGGGCGATGAGGAGGGTCAGCCCCGCCGCATGGGCGCGGATGCTGACGGCGCGCAGCATGCGCCGCGCCTCCGCCTCGGAACCGATGATGGCAAAGCCCGTCGGGCCCCAGGAGCTCTGGCCGACGCCGGCGACGCCGCGCGCCTGCAGCTCGGCCAGGATGGCGGCGACCGCCGGGCTGGCGAAGCGCCCGCCCTGCACCGGCGCGAAATAATCGCCGACCACGCGCTGCACCTCGGTCACGCCGCGCCCGAAGGCGTCGACGTCGCCGGTGACGGCGGCGGGGAAGATCTGCATCAGCGCCAGGCGGCAGAGCTGCGCCGCGTCGGCGGCCGGGAATTTCGGCAGCCGGGCGAAGGCCGAGGCCTCGCTGGTGCCGTGCACGCCCAGCGCCGTGTCGTCGAGGATCAGCAGGATACGCCAGGCCTCCGGGAACGGCACGCGGGCGATGATCGGCGGCGCGGCGTCACCGCCGTCGCGGCCGCCGTCGAGGATCAGGCCGCCGTCGCGGAAGGCGGCGAGCCCGATGCCGGACCGGTTGCCGCGGTCGAGCGCCCCCGCCGCCGCAGCCGGATCGAAGGGCTTGCCGTACATGCGGGCGAGGGCGGCGGCCGTGGCCAGGGCGAGCTGCGTGCCGGAACCGAAGCCGGCATGCGGCGGGATGGTGCTCTTCAGCTCCAGCCGGCCGAGCGCCGGCACGCCGAGATGCTGCGCCGCCGCCTCGACATAGCGCCGGAGGCGCTCGGGCTCCGGCCCCTCCACCTCGAGCACCGGCGCCGGCACGATCCTGAGATCGACGGTGGGACGCTCCAGCGCCACGCCGAAGCTGCCGAAGCGCCGCCCGAGGCTGCCGTTGAGGTCAAGAAACCCGAAATGCAATCGTGCCGGCGCAAGCACCCGGGTCGCAGCAATGCTCGTGGGCGGCAGGTCCCTCACCTCAGTCGATCCCCTCTTGTCTTGCGTGATGAAGTGGAAGTCGATGGCACGGCGACAACTTTCGCACCAAGCGCAAAGACTTTGCAACTCGCGCCATCCTTAGAAACCTCACATATTGCAACGCAACAACTCGGGTGACTTGCTTCGTCGACATTGCGGATGCCATCATGACGCAGTTACGCACCGAGAGGAAGCAATGCCAGCCTGGATCGAGGGTCGATCGGTCAGCAGGGAGGAGGCGACCGCCGCGGCGGGGCGGCTGCTGGCCGGCGCGCGCCACGCCATTGTGGGCGGGCTGGCGGGGGATGTCGATGCGATCCGCGCCGCCTGCCGCCTCGCCTTCCGCCTCGGCGCCTCGCTCGACGCAAACGGTTCCGAGGGCCTCTATGCCGAGCTCTCCGTCCTCGCCGGCAGCGGCGTCATGGCGACGACGCCGTCGGAGGCGCGGGCTCGCGCCGACCTCGTCCTGGCGGTCGGCACCGTGGCGGCGCGCTCGCCCGCGCTGGCCGCGCTCGCCGCCGGCGAGCCGCACCGCGGCGACGGGAGCCGCCGGCGCCGGCTGATCGTGGTCGCGGAGCAGCCCGGGCCTGCGGCCAAAAGCGGCAGGGACCTGCACGTGCCGCCGGTCGCCGGCAGCCTTGCTGCGACTCTTGGCCTCATCCGCGCCATTGCCGGCGGGCGCCTCGCCGCCGACGGTCGTTCGCCGGAGCTGGCTGAGCTCGGGGCGCAGCTCGCCGGGGCAGCCTTCGGCGTCGCCGTCTACGATCCCGGCGAGCTCGGCGACCTCGCGGTCGACCTGCTGCAGGGCATGGTCAAGGAGCTCAACGTCACCACCCGCTTCACCACCCTGTCCCTGGCGCAGGCGGGCCGCGCCGCGCTGCAGGTCGGCGCCTGGACCACGGGCGACGGGCCGCGCACGGGCCTCGCCCGCTTCTATCCCGAGCACGACCCCTGGCGCTTCGATGCCGCGCGGCTGATCGCCGCCGGCGAGGCCGATGCCGGCCTGTGGGTCGGGCCGCTGGCACCGCTGCCCTGGCCGGGCCGGCTTCCCGCCGCCGCCCTGCTCAGCGGCGCGGCCGGCGGCGAGGCGGCGATCGTCATCGACGTGGCGAGGCCCGGCGAGGACGCCGCCGGCACGCTCTGGGACGAGGAGCGGGGGACGCTGGCCTACCGGCCGGCCCTCCGGCCGGGCACCGCGCCGACGGCCGCCGCCGTCCTCGCCGCGATCGAGGCCGCGCTGCCGCCGCAGGTGGCGTCATGCTGACGCGCATCGCCGGCGGCCGCCTCGTCGACCCCGTGAGCAGGCGCGAGGGCATCGGCGACCTCTGGATCGCCGGCGACCGCATCGTGGCGGCGCCGGCGAACGCCGTGCCGGACCGCGAGATCGACGCTGCCGGCTGCATCGTCATGGCCGGCGCCATCGACGTGCATTCCCATATCGCCGGCGGCAACGTCACGCTTGCCCGCCTGCTCCTGCCCGAGCTCAGGGCCGGCGAGGAGGCCGCTGCGCCGGACCTGCCCTTCGGCACGGCGCGCTGGTCCACCTTCGAGACCGGCCGCCTCTATGCCCGCATGGGCTACACCACGGTGATCGAGCCGGCGCTCGTGCCGACGGCGGCGCTCGCCACCCATCTGGAGCTCGAGGACATCCCGCTGATCGACCGCGGCGGGCTCGCCGTCGTCGGCAACGACGACCAGCTGCTCTCCCTGCTGCGCGGGCGCGAGAGCCCCGCCGCCATCCGCGATTACGTCGCCCTCACCCTCGCCAACGCCCGCGGCCTCGGCCTCAAGGTGATCAATGCCGGCGGGGCCGCGGCGTTCAAGGAGAATGTCCGGCGCTTCGGCCTCGACGACACGGTGCCGAGCTACGGCCTGACCTCGCGCGCCATCCTCACCGCCCTGCTCGACGCGGCCGAGGCGATCGGCGTGCCGCACCCCCTGCACGTCCACGCCAACAATCTCGGCCTGCCCGGCGCCGCCGACACCCTGCTCGAGACCTTCGCGGCGGCGGAGGGACGGCGCATCCACCTCGCCCATGCCCAGTTCTATAGCTACGACCGGCACGAGGCCGGCGGCTTCTCCTCGGCGGCCGAACGGGTCTCGGCCGCCCTGGCCGACCATCCCAACGTCACGCTCGACGTCGGCCAGGTGGTGTTCGGCCAGACCTGCACCATCTCGCTCGACATCCTGCGCCAATATGCCGGCCACAAGTCCGGCCGCCCGCGCAAATGGATCCTGGTCGACGGCGATGCCGAGGGCGGCGGCATCGTCCCCTACCGCTACAACAGGGGGAACGGCGTCAACGCCCTGCAATTCGCCATCGGGCTGGAGCTGTTCCTGCGCGCGCCCGATCCCTGGCGGGTGCTGCTCACCACCGACCACCCCAATGGCGGGCCGTTCACCGCCTATCCCCGGCTGATCCAGCTCCTGATGGACAAGGAAGAGCGCGACCGCGTCCTCGCCGGCCTGCCGGCGATGGCGCGCGAGCGCTCCGGCCTCGCATCGATCGAGCGCGAATACACGCTTCGTGAGGTGGCGATCATGACCCGCGCCGCCCCGGCCCGGCTGCTCGGCCTCGCCGACCGCGGCCATCTCGGCCCCGGGGCGCGGGCCGACATCGCGCTCTACGAGGACCAGCCCGACCGCGCCGCCATGTTCGCCGCGGCCAAGCTGGTGCTCAAGGACGGCGAGATCATCCTGCGCGACGGCGAGCCGCTGGGCTGGCGGGCCGGGCGGACCCTGACGCTGCAGCCGCCGGTCGACCCGGCGATGGCGCGGCGGGCCGATGCCTATCTCGCCGACCGGTTCGGGACCGGGCTCGCCGGCTTCGCCGTGCCGCAGGCGGCCTTCGCGGACCGCGCCGTGTTCGAGGTCGAGCCATGCCGGACCTGAGCCTCAACGGCATCGCCCTCGACGACACCTTCGCCGAGGCCTTCGGCATGGCGGCGACCGCCGTCGTCGTCACCGCCGACACGGCCCGCTGGGCCGGCATCGCCGCCGCGACCATGACGGGCTTTGCCACCTCGGTGATCGGCTGCGGCGCCGAGGCCGGGATCGACCGGCCCGTGGCGGCGGCCGAGACCCCGGACGGGCGGCCCGGCGTCCGGGTGCTGCTGTTCGGCTTCGACCAGAAGGGCCTCGCCGGCCAGCTCACCCGCCGGCTCGGCCAATGCGTGCTCACCAGCCCCGGCTCGGCCTGCTATGCCGGCACCGAGGGCCGGACGCGGCTGAAGATGGGCGCCAACCTGCGCTATTTCGCCGACGGCCACCAGGTCGCCAAGCGCCTCGGCGGCCGGCGCTACTGGCGCCTGCCGGTCATGGACGGCGAGTTCGTCTGCGAGCACGACACCGGCCTGGTCGAGGGGGCGGTCGGCGGCGGCAACCTCTTGCTGCTCGGCCGCAACCAGCCCGGCACGCTGGCCGTGGCCGAGATCGCCGCCGAGGCGGCCCGGGGCGTGCCCGACGTGATCCTGCCCTTTCCCGGCGGCATCGTCCGCTCCGGCTCCAAGGTCGGCTCGCGCTACAAGGGCGTGATCGCCTCCACCAACGACGCCTATTGCCCCAGCCTCAAGGGCCGGCCCGGCTCGGCGCTGGCGCCCGAGGTCGGCGCCGTGCTGGAGATCGTCATCGACGGCCTCTCGGCCGGCGCGGTGCAGGCCTCGATGCGCGCCGCCCTGCACGCCGCCGTCGCGGCCGGCCCCGCGCACGGGCTGCTGCGCGTCACCGCCGGCAATTACGGCGGCAAGCTCGGCAAGTTCCACTTCCACCTGCGGGACCTCCTCCGATGAGCGCGCTCGCCTTCTCGCTGCGCGAGGCCCCGCCCGAGCGCCTGGACCTGTCGCCGCTGACGCCCGGGCGCCTGACCGGGCTGACCCTGCCCGAGATCGAGCGCCTGCCCGTCGGCACGACGCGCCTCGGCGTCCGGGTCGGCGACGTCTTCACCGTGACGGCGGGCAATGCCGGCGACATCCGCCTCCTCGGCGGCTCCGCGCGGCTCGACAATGTCGGCCGCGGCCTCGCCGCTGGACGCATCACCGTCGAGGGCGACGTCGGCCAGCGGCTCGGCTTCGCCATGGCCGGCGGCGAGATCGTCGTCACCGGCGCGGCCGGCCCCTTCGCCGCCAGCGGCGCCCGCGGTGGCACGGTGCGGATCGGCGGCGACGCCGACGAGCGGGCCGGCGGGGCCGTGCACGGCGCCATGGCCGGGCTCGACGGCGCCACCCTGATCATCGGCGGCCGCGCCGGCCCGCGCCTCGGCGACCGCATGCGCCGCGGCCTGATCCTGGTCCGCGGCGCCGCCGGCGACCATGCCGGCGCGCGCATGATCGCCGGCACCATCCTCGCCCCCGCCGTCGGCCGCCATCCCGGCATCGGCATGCGGCGGGGCACGATCCTCACCAGCCGGCACGGCGGGCTGCTGCCGACCTTCGTCGAGACCGGCCGGCACGACCTCGTCTTCCTCAGGCTGCTGCGCCGGACGCTCGACGCCCTCGCCCCGGACTTCGCCGACCTGGTGCCGGCGACGGTGCGACGCTTCGCCGGCGACCTCGCCACCCTCGGCAAGGGCGAGATCCTCCTGCCCGCGGACGCTTGAACGCCGCATCCCGCTTCGGGACACCGGCCATCGCGCCGCCGCCTGCGTGTGGCCGGCCTGCGTCACTCCGCCTCCGCGTCGATCGGAGCGCCGCGCATCGCCCGAGCTTGGCCTGAAGCTTGCTTGAAGCAGGCTGCGAGCGGTGCAGACCGCGCGCCACCTTGCGGAAGGGCTGCTCTCCGCGCTTTTGCAATCGCCCGACGCGCTCGGGCACTGCCAAGAAAGACGACCCGATGCTGATCGTTCTGTCCGCCTGCCTGATCGCCTCGCCCGCCACCTGCCGCGAGGAACGGATCAACTGGTCCATGGAAGACGCGACGCCGATGCGCTGCCTGATGCTGTCGCAGGAGACGCTGGCGCAGTGGAAGGAGAGCCATCCGCGCTGGCAGATCGCCCGCTGGAGCTGCGTGCCGCGCGACCGCGTCACCAACGCCATCTGAGCTTTCGCCCGGGCAGGGCCGCTGGCTCTCCACAGCCGTGCGGTGCCGGCGGGGCCGGCGGGCTTTGATGCACGCCGGTGCCATGGCAGGTTGTGACATCCGTCACGGCACTGCGAAAAGATGAGATCGCTCAGGGCCAAGCTCTCGGCCTTCATCGGCGGCGTGGCCCTGCTTACCGTCCTGGCGGCGGCGGGAATCCTGTTCGCCGTCCGGGTCTCGGACCGGACGCTGGAGCGTGTCTCGCAGTCGCAGCACCGGCTCGACCTGCTCACCGAGGTCTCCGGCCGCATCACCGATTACGGCCTCGCCGCGATCGACACCGCCAATGCCGGGGCGGACGGTGCTTCGCGCCTCGCCGACCTTGATGTGCGCGCCCGCGCCGTGGCCATCGCGATCGAGGCCGCGCAGGCCAGCGACGCCGTCGGCGAGCAGGCGCCGTCCCGCGGCCGGCTGCTGGCGCATCTGCGCGGCGATTTCGACATCCTGACCGCGCAGGTCAGCCGTGCCATGGCCGCCGAGAACGCCGAGGCGCGCGGCGACATCATCCGCGGCGCCCTCAACGGCTTCGGCACCACGGCCGGTCCGAACCTCTCGCAGCTGGTGGAGGGCGAGCGCCGCTTCCTGCAAGGCGCGCGCGACGAGGCGCGGCAATCCTCCCGCCGCCTCACCATCGGCGCGATCGTCGCCGCCGCCCTCGCCCTGGCGGCGGCGCTGGTGCTGCACCGCACCATAACCCAGCCCCTGCTGCGCCGGCTCGCCGCCATGGAGCATGCCGCCGCAGCGATCGGTCGCGGCGAATTGGAGACCCGGCTCGACGTCGCCACCCATGACGAGCTCGGCCTGCTGATGGCCCGCTTCAACCGCATGGCGACGCGGCTCGCCCGCCGCACCCGCCGGCTCGATGAGGACCGCGCCGCGCTGGAGGGCACGGTCACCGAGCGCACCGCCGACCTCACCGCCGCCAACGAGCGCCTCGCCGCCATCGACAATTCCCGCCGGCGCTTCTTCGCCGACGTCAGCCATGAACTGCGCACGCCGCTCACCGTGGTGCTCGGCGAATGCGACGTGACGCTGCGCGCGCCCGCCATCCCCGAGACCGAGGCGCGCAGCGTGCTCGCCACCATCCGCCAGCGGGCGCTGGCCCTGCACCGGCGGGTGGAGGACATGCTGCGCGTGGCGCGCTCGGAAAGCGGCGAGATCGAGCTCAGCCCGGCGCCGGTGCCGCTCCGGCCGATCCTGGTGGAGGCGGTCGACGCCTTCGCCACCCCGGCCCGCCGCCGCGGCGTGGCGCTGCGGCTTGATGCCGCGGAGATCGACGTCGACATCGAGGCCGACCGCGACTGGCTGCGCCAGATCGTCGAAGGCCTGATCGACAACGCCCTGCGCCATGCCGCCGGCGCCAGGACCATCGTCGTCGCCATGGAGACCACGCCGGCGACGGCGCGGATCCTGGTGAGCGACGACGGCGCCGGCATGGATCCGGCCGTGCGCGAGCGTGCCTTCGAGCGCTTCGCGCGCCCGTTCAGCAAGGCGGCAGAGCCCGGATTCGGCATCGGCCTCTCGCTGGCGCACTGGATCATCGCGCGACATCACGGCCATATCGCGATAGACTCGTCTGAAAACGGCGCGGCCGGCACCAGAATCGTGATCGAGCTGCCCAAGAAGTAACCAGCTGGGAGGTCAGCAGTGAACGTCCTTGTGGTCGAAGACGATGCCGATATCGGCTCGATGCTCCGCCGAGGGCTCGGTGCGGAAGGGTTCGACGTCACGGTGGTGGAGCGTGCGGACGATGCGCTCGACACTGCCCGAGCCAACAATCCCTGCGCCGTGCTCCTCGACATGATCCTGCCCGACGGCTCCGGCCTCGACGTCTGCCGCTCGCTGCGCGACGGCGGCCATACCGGCCCGATCCTGTTCCTCAGCGCCAAGGACGAGGTGCGCGACCGGGCCGAGGGCCTCTCCGCCGGCGCCGACGACTATATCGTCAAGCCCTTCCAGTTCGACGAGCTGGTCGCCCGCCTGCGCGCCCATCTCCTGCACCGCTCCGGCCAGGTCGACGAGCGCGAGCGGCTCATCGCCGGACGGTTGATCCTCGACAATGCCACCCGCCAGGCCCTCTACGGCCCGGTGCACGTGCGCCTGACCCAGCGCGAGGCCGAGCTGCTGGCCCTCCTCATGCACAGCGCCAACCGGCCGGTGTCGCGTGGCGACATCTTCGACGCGCTGTGGGCCAATCATGGCGGCGTGTCGCTCAACGTGGTCGACGTCTATGTCGGCTATCTCCGCGGCAAGTTCACCGAGATCACCCGGGCCGGCGGCCCGACCATCGCCACGGTGCGCGGCAAGGGCTTCATGCTCGACCTCGCCGTGACCGCGCCCGTGGAATCCGGCCACGCCGTGCGGCGCTCGTAGAGCCGAGGCCGTTGCGGTGGATCTGGAGCGGAAGCCAAGCGTTTCCGCCCGGATTCTGGAAGAAGTGCAATAAATTAGAATTTCATGAGAGTCTTTCTTCTTGTGGCGCCGGCCGAACTGGGTGACACTTGCCATCGATGTGTTGTCCTCGACGGCACAGAGGTCTCTCACATAATTTTCTTATGAAGAGATCTGGTTGAACCAACGGAGAACCGCCATGCGCTGGAACACGCCAACCGTGACTGAAGTCTGCGTCGGTCTCGAAGTCACCGGCTACATCTCCTCCGACGAGACCCCGCCGGAGTTCTGACCTCGGCTGAGGATGGTCCGGGCGCTCGCGTCCGGACGGAACCGGGTACCGTGCAAGTCATCGTTCTCGGATCCGCAGCCGGCGGCGGCGTTCCTCAGTGGAATTGCCGCTGTCCGGTGTGCCGGCTCGCCTGGTCCGGCGACGGCCGGGTGATCGCGCGGACCCAGTCGAGCCTGGCGGTGTCCGCCGACGGGCAGGCTTGGCTCCTGCTCAACGCCTCGCCGGATATTCGCCAGCAGATCGCGGCGACGCCGGCGCTGCAGCCGCGCCAGGGGGCGCGTCACTCGCCGATCGCGGCGGTGCTGCTGACCAATGGCGATGTCGACCATGTCGCCGGCCTGCTCAGCCTGCGCGAGCGTCAGGCCTTCACGCTGTTCGGCACCGCCGAGACGCTGGGCGCCATCGGCGACAACAAGGTGTTCGACGTCGTGTCCCCTGATCTCGTCCCCCGCAACGCCATCGCCCTGGACCAGCCCTTCGCGGCGCTGCCCGGCCTCACCGCCGAGCTGTTCGCGGTGCCGGGCAAGGTGCCGCTGTGGCTGGAAGGCGAGGCGCCCGAGATCGGACGCGCCACCGAGACCACGGTCGGCGTGCTGCTGCGTGCGGGCGGATCGGCGCCGGTCGCCTATGTCCCCGGCTGCGCCGCGGTGACGCCGGGCCTGCGCGAGAAGATCGCCGGGGCGGGCCTTCTCCTGTTCGACGGCACGCTGTGGCGCGACGACGAGATGATCGCCGCGGGCCTCGGCACCAAGACCGGCGCCCGGATGGGGCATCTCTCGATGAGCGGCCCGGAGGGCTCGATCGCGGCCCTGGCCGACCTGCCGGCCGCCCGCAAGGTCTTCGTCCACATCAACAACACCAACCCGGCCCTGATCGAGGATTCGCCAGAGCGGCGCGAGCTCGAGGCGGCGGGCTGGCACCTCGCCCATGACGGCATGATGGTCTCGCTATGATGGAGCTGCTCTCCCCGCAGGCCCTGGAAGCGGCGCTGCGCGACGTCGGCGCCCGGCGCTACCACAACCTCCACCCCTTCCACCGGCTGCTGCACGGCGGCAGGCTGACGCGCGACCAGGTGCGCGCCTGGGCGCTCAATCGCTACTATTATCAGGCGATGATCCCGATCAAGGACGCGGCGATCATGGCGCGCATGCACGATCCGGCGCTGCGCCGCATCTGGCGCCAGCGCATCGTCGACCATGACGGCGTCGAGGAGGGCGATGGCGGCATCGAGCGCTGGCTGAAGCTGACCGACGGCCTCGACCTGCCGCGCGACTATGTCGTCTCGACCCGCGGCCTCCTGCCGGCGACGCGCTTTGCCGTGGAGGCCTATGTGCATTTCGTCCGCGACCGTTCGCTGCTGGAGGCGATCGCCTCCTCCCTCACCGAGCTGTTCAGCCCCAAGATCATCTCCGAGCGCGTGTCGGGCATGCTGGCGGGCTACGACTTCATCGGCCGCGACACGCTCGCCTATTTCGACAAGCGCCTGAGCCAGGCCCCGCGCGATGCCGACTTCGCGCTCGACTATGTCAGGCAGCATGCGGTGACGCCGGAGCTGCAGCAGGCGGTGATCGCGGCGCTGACCTTCAAGTGCGACGTGCTGTGGTCGCAGCTCGACGCCTTGCACCACGCCTATGTCTCGCCCGGCCTGCCGCCGCCGGGCGCCTGGACGCCGGGCGCGGAGCAGCAGGCATGACCGGCCTGGCGCTCGAGGACGTGCCGCGCCTGCCCCGCGGCGTCAAGCTGCGCTTCGACGACGTGCGCGGCAAGCACATCCTGCTCGCGCCCGAGCGCGCCTTCAACGTCGACGAGGTCGCCGCGGCGATCATCGGCCTGGTCGACGGCAGCCGCAGCGTCTCGGCCATCATCGACGCGCTGGCCGAGCGCTATGCGGAGAAGCGCGAGGTGATCGAGAAGGACGTGGTGGCGATGCTGGACGACCTCGTCGTCAAGCGGGTGGTCGAGCGATGAACGCGCCGATCCGCCCGATGCCGATCCCGATCGGCCTGCTCGCCGAGCTGACGCATCGCTGCCCGCTGCGCTGCCCCTATTGCTCCAACCCGATGGCGCTCGACCGCCGCTCGTCCGAGCTCGAGACCGAAGACTGGAAGCGGGTGTTCGGCGAGGCGGCGGCGCTCGGCGTGCTGCACGTGCATCTCTCCGGCGGCGAGCCGACGGCGCGGGCCGACATCGCCGAGCTGACGGCGCACTGCGCCAAGGTCGGGCTCTACACCAACCTGATCACCTCGGGCGTCGGCCAGGCCTCGGCCCGGCTTCCGGCGCTGTTCGACGCCGGGCTCGACCATGTCCAGCTCTCGGTCCAGGGCGCCGGCCAGGCGACCGGCGACCTCATCGGCGGCCTCGCCGGCGCCCACGCCGCCAAGCTCGCCTTCGCGGCCGAGGTGGTGCGCCTCGGCCTGCCGCTCACCGTCAACGCGGTGATCCATCGCGGCAACATCCACGAGGTCGAGGCGATCATCGCGCTCGCGGTCGCCATGCAGGCCAAGCGCCTCGAGATCGCCCATACCCAATATTACGGCTGGGCCTATGCCAACCGCGCCGCCCTGATGCCGACGCGAGCCGAGGCCGACGCCTCGGTCGCGGTGGTCGAGGCGGCGCGCGAGCGCCTCAAGGGCACCCTGGTCATCGACCTGGTGCTGCCCGACTATTACGGCCTCTATCCCAAGCCCTGCTCCGGCGGCTGGGCCCGGCGCTCGCTCAACGTCACGCCGTCCGGCAAGGTCCTGCCTTGCCACGCCGCCGAGAGCATTCCGGGCCTGGAGTTCTGGTCGGTGCGCGAGCACGACCTTGCGGAGATCTGGCGGAGCTCGCCGGCCTTCACCGCCTTCCGCGGCACCGACTGGATGCCCGAGCCCTGCCACAGCTGCGAGCGCAGGGAGCGGGACTGGGGCGGCTGCCGCTGCCAGGCCATGGCGCTGGTCGGCGATGCCGCCGCCACGGACCCGGCCTGCTCGAAGTCGCCGCACCACGCCCGCATGGTGGCGCTCGCCACCGCGGAATCGGTCGACCCGAATCCGCCGCCCTACATCTATCGCAGGATCGGCGGCACCGCCGCCGAGCCCAGGCAGGGAGAGCCGGTGGCGTGATGCGGACAGGAACTGGAGGGCGCGCCCGAGGGGTGCCGGCCCGGATCGGATGCATCCTGGCGGTCCTGGCCCTCGCCGCCGCCTCCCCGGCCCGGGCCCAGGCGGCGGCGCCCGATGCCGGCACGCTGCTGTTCGAGGAGCCCCAGCTCAAGGGCGTCGCCCCGGGCACGACCCTCACCTATGCCTATTCGCGCAAGGCCACCGACCCCGACCGCTACGGTCCCTCCTTCGACGACACCATCCGCCTCGCCGTCGACAAGGGCGCCAACGCCGACAGCCGCACCATCGCGGTGACCATGTTCACCGGCGAGCATCGCCGCCCGGCCGGTCCGTTCGAGGACATGACCGGCAACCCGGCCCTGTCGCTGTTCCTGGAGAACCACCTGCAGGAGCTGGCGAACCGGCTCCATGCCAATCCGCGCTACATCAAGAACGCCATCCGTGCCGCGCTGCGCGACAAGGCGGTGGTGGAGAAGACCAGCGTCGAGGTGGACGGCCGCCGGCTCGATGCCTGGCATGTGCGGATCGTGCCGTTCACCGACGACCCCAACCGCGCCCGCATGAACGGCCTCGACACCCTCGTCTACGATTTCACCGTCGCCGCCGACCTGCCCGGCGAGATCGTGCGCCTCGCCGCCACGGCACCCGGGCCGGACGGCAAACTCCTGATCGACGAGAGCCTGTCCTATGATGCCAAGGCCCCTTGACGTCCTTCTCGCCGGGATGCTGCTGGCCGCCGCGCCGGCCGCGGCGAACGCCGCCGATCCGCTCGCCAACGACTATCCCACCCAGGCGCGCGTCGACTATGTCTTCGGCTGCATGGTGGCCAACGGCCAGACGCACGAGGCGATGGAGCGCTGCTCCTGCTCCATCGACGTCGTCGCCTCGATCCTGCCCTATGACCGCTATGTCGACGCCGAGACCATCCTGTCGATGCGCCAGGGCGTCGGCCAGAGCGCCGCCATGTTCAAGTCCACGAGGCAGTTCGACGACATGGTGGCGGAGCTGCGCCGCGCCCAGGCGGAGGCCGAGGTCCGCTGCTTCAAGTAGCCGCACGCCTCAATGGCTGACGGACTTGGAGAAGACGTTGACCACGATGACGCCGAGGACGATCAGGCCCAGCCCGAACAGGGCCGGCGCGTCCAGGCTCTGCTTGAACCAGACCCAGCCGACGGCCGAGATCAGTACGATGCCGGCGCCGGACCAGATGGCATAGACGATGCCGGCCGGCATGGCGCGGATGGCGAACGACAGCAGCCAGAAGGCGACGGCATAGCCGGCGACGGTGATCAGGCTGGGCGCCAGCTTCGTGAACCCGTCCGACGCTTTCAGGGCGGAGGTGGCGATCACCTCGGCGACGATCGCCACCGCCAGGCAGAGATAGGTCGAGGCGGGGATCATCGGGGCGTCTCCTTCGCATAGGTCATGGCGACGAGGGCCTGCACGACGTCGGCGCGCCGGGCGGGCGGCACGGCGTCGTAGCCGGCGAGGTCGGAGAGCCACAAGCCATCCGCAGCCAGGCGGCAGACCAGGAGCGTGGTCACATCCGCCTCCGCGGCGAGGTCGGCCTGCCAGGCCTGCCGGACCCAGGCGCTCCAGCGCTCGCGCAGGGTCGGGTCGGCCAGCATCAGGGTCAGCGCCGCGCGCCAGAAATCGCCCTCCTCATCGGGCAAGCCTCGGGTGCCGACCTGGATATAGGCCCGCGCCGCCCGCCCCCGCGGCTCGGGGTCGGCCGCCATCTCGGCTGCGAGCTCGGCGGAGAAACGCTGCCACATCCGGTCGAACAGGGCGTCGATCAGCGCGCGCTTGCCGGGGAAATGGTGCTGCAGCCCGCCCTTGCTGACGCCGGCGCGCCGGGCGACGGCATCGAGCGTCACCGCCTCGGCGCCCTTCTCGACGGCGAGGCGCACGGCAGCGGCCAGCACCTGCTGGCGCAGGAGGTCGGGTTGCTTCGGGCGGTGATGAGCGAGGGTCATGAGGTAAACATACCGTCCGGACGGATTGTTTGCAAGCCGATAGTCCCGTGCCGCGGACATGCCTGCCATTTGGGCCAAAGCGCCGAGCTGATGTAGAGAGCCCGGCTTGTGAACGGGAAAGCGACGGCCTTCGATGAAGGATCAGAGATCGACACTCCGCACCGCCGGAGAGCTCGTGGAGGCCGGCCTGGTCGCGCCCGGGCGCATGGCCGAGATGGCGCGGGTCGCGGAAACCTTCGCCGTCGCGATCACGCCCGAGATGCATGCCCTGATCGACGGGCGCGACCCGGCCGATCCGATCGCGGCGCAGTTCGTGCCGAGCGCCGCGGAGATGACCTGGCTCGAAGCGGAGATGGGCGACCCCATCGGCGACGACGCCCACAGCCCGGTGCCCGGCATCGTCCACCGCTATCCCGACCGGGTGCTGCTGAAGCCCCTGCATGCCTGCGCGGTCTATTGCCGCTTCTGCTTCCGGCGCGAGCAGGTCGGCCCGGGCGGCGAGGCGCTCGACGCCGCGGCGCTGGAGGCAGCGCTCGCCTATATCGAGAAGACGGACAGCGTCTGGGAGGTGGTGATCACCGGCGGCGATCCCTTGGTGATGGCGCCGCGCCGGATCGCCGCCATCATGCAGCGCCTCGCGGTCATCGAGCATGTCGGCGTGGTGCGCTTCCACACCCGTGTGCCCGTCGTGAAGCCCGAAGCGGTCGACGCCCCCCTCCTCGCGGCGCTGAAGACCGGCAAGGCGACCTATGTCGTGCTGCACGTCAACCATGCCAGCGAATTGTCGCCGGCGGCCCGCGGCGCTTGCGCCAGGCTGGTCGACAACGGCTTTCCCATGCTGAGCCAGACCGTGCTGCTCAACGGCGTCAACGCCGACCCGGCGACGCTCGCCACGCTGTTCCGGGCGCTGGTGGCGATGCGGATCAAGCCCTATTACCTCCACCACGGCGACCTCGCCCGGGGGACGAGCCATTTCCGCACCTCGATCGCGCAGGGCCAGGACATCGTCGACGCCCTGCGCGGCAACCTCTCAGGCCTGTGCCAGCCGCACTATGTCCTCGACATCCCCGGCGGCTTCGGCAAGGCGCTGATCGGCCGCAGCGCGATCGAGCCGGCCGGCGAGGGGCGCTATCGGGTGCGGGACTATCGGGGCGGCGTGCACGACTATGCGGACGCAACGGCGGCAGACACCTTGGAAGGCGGCGTCACGAGACGCGACCTCCCCGCGGCCGATTCACCGCGCTGATACCGATGCCCTACGTTTCCCAATCCTCGACACGCAGCGTCGGCACGCGCTGAAACTCGCGGATGTTGCGTGTGATGACGGCCAGTCCGCGCGAGAGAGCCTGCCCTCCGATCAGGACATCGGAGGGGGCAGCAGCGCGGTGACGCATTGCTGTCGAGCAGATACTTCATTTGAGGAAGCTCGATTCAAGCCGCTGCTGCTCCGTCGCTGCCTCGACGAAGTCGTCGTCGAGGGCACCGATGACCGTTTCCAGCCAAGCCCAGTCCTGCACGATCGGCTCGAGGATGACGGCATTGCCGCGGCGCCGGATCAGGACCTCGTCGTCCTCGAAACGAAACGCCTCCGGCAGGCGAACCGCCTGCGATCGGCCCAACCAGAACAGTTTTGCGGTGACCATGCGCGGCTCCGGACGAGATATGGCAAAGATATAATCATCGCGCGGCATGTCCGCCCCAGGGTCTTCTCTGATGCATTTCGTCACCCGATCGGAATCGGAACGATTTTTCGAGCGGATGGGAATCGACGACCGTGGTCCCATGCCGGGGAGCCGCAGCGACGCCCGTCTCAAGATCTTCGATGTCTACTATCAGAGCCGGCTTGCCGTCGCGGACAAAGTCTCCCGGGTTCTCGCGAGCCGTCAGGGAGACTTCTCGACCTGCCATCTATGGGTGCACGGTCTGCCGTTCGGCGATCGAAGCCTGGACGAAACCCCGCCACCGGATTGGGCGAGATACAGACGCTGGCGCGAGGCGACCGGCGAAACACGTTCGCTCTATGAAGCGCCCGGCCATGTCTTCCAGGAGGGCGAGCAGGAGGTCCTGGCTCGGGTCATCGAGTTCGCGATCCTTCTGGGCTGGGATGCGCTCATCGCCGCGGTCCCCCACAAGGGCGTCCTCGATCTCTCCCACGACGACCGCATCACCATCTATGCCCGCAGCCGCCCCAGCGGCCTCATCGTCGGCCTGGAGAGACTCGGTCTCACGGCGCGCAAGCGTGCGCTTCGCTGAGTCCGCCGCTACGACCCCTGCCCGCCCGGAAACTCCTTCTTGAACACCGTGCCCTGCGTGTCCTTGGCCTCGACCGAGACCGGCTCGCCATCCGGGCGGTAGCTGAAGCGGAAGGTCGGGTCCTCGCTGACCGAGATGCCGCCCTCCATGGTGAAGAGCAGGTGCGGGCCCTGCTTCACTGCCAGGTTCTGGATGAACCAGGCAGGGGTGTAGAGCCGGGTCACCTGGTCCATCTGCATGCCGGAATTGTTGGGATGGCGGATCTGCACCTGCGCCTCCGGGCGTCCGGTGTCGGCGAAGCTGCGGAAGCGCATCTCGCCGAGATGTGCCTTGGCCTCGACCGGGTCCTTGGCCGCCGGCGCCGAGCAGCCGCCCGCCGCCTTCACATAGGCCTTGGTCATGTGCAGGGCGCCGTCGCTGGTCTCCACCACCGCGCGCACGAAGGAATAGGAATTGACCCGGGCGCGGGTGGAGAGGTCGAAGCTCTTGCTGCCTGCGCCCAGAGTGAAGGTCGCGACCAGGGGCGAGGGGTTCTCGTCCACCACCAGGCTGATCGACCTCAACGTGCGCGCGTCGCCGTCGGGCAGGCGGACATGGATGTCGAACGGCACGATCGCCGCATCCTCCGCCCGCTTCGGCGCGTCGAGGCTGACGATCGGGCTCGCCTCCTCGATCGGCTTGTCGCCGAAGATGTCCGGCTTGATCGACGTCCAGGTCGCTTCGCTCTCGTCCGCGGCCACGGCGCGCGCGGCAGAGAGCGGCGCCACGCCGACGACAAGGCCACCGATGAGCGCGGCCCGCCTGCTGATCGTCATCATGCGTCCCTCCCGAGGATCGCGCTTGCGGCCGGCAGCGCCAGCCGCAAAGATTTCAGCGATTCTACTCGAAAATAGCCCGTCCGATCCACCATGAAGCCCAGGCGATCACGGCGCTTTGTTCGCCGGCGCAGCAGGAGAGAGGAGACGCCATGCTGACCCGGATCGACTGGCTGCCCGACCTCGGCCGGCGCACCCGGATCATGGGCATCCTCAACGTCACGCCGGATTCCTTTTCCGATGGCGGCCGGTTCGACGCCGAGGGGCCGGCCCTCGCCCATGCCGCCGCCATGGTCGCCGAGGGCGCCGACCTCATCGATGTCGGCGGCGAATCGACGCGGCCGGGCGCCGTGCCGGTGCCGGCGGAAGAGGAGATCCGGCGCATCGCCGCCGTGGTGCAGGCGCTCGCGGCGCAAAGCGCGGTGCCGGTCTCGATCGACACCTACAAGGCCGCCACGGCGCGGGCTGCACTGCAGGCGGGCGCGCGGATGGTCAACGACGTCTGGGGCCTGCAGCGCGAGCCCGCCATCGCCGAGGTCGCCGCGACGTTCGGTGTGCCCGTGGTGATCATGCACAACCGGACCGAGGCCGATCCGGTGCTCGACATCGTCGACGACATCAGGCGCTTCTTCGACACTTCACTCGCCATCGCCCGGCGGGCGGGCATCCCCGAGCGGCACATCGTGCTCGATCCCGGCATCGGCTTCGGCAAGACCCGGGCGCAGAACCTCGCCGTCCTCGCCCGCCTGCCCGAGATCAAGGCGCTCGGCTTCGCCGTGCTGGTCGGCGCCTCGCGCAAGTCGCTGGTCGCCGCCAGCATGGACCACCCGCCGCGCGAACGGCTCTACGAGACGCTGGCCGGCCACGTGCTGGCCGCGGCGGGTGGCGCCGACATCCTGCGCGTCCACGATGTGAGGGAGCATGTCGATGCGCTGAGGGTGGTGGATGCGGTGCGGGGAGCCGGCTAGCGCGAGAGCAGTGCGGCGATCCTGTCAGGAATGGCACCGTCGCGTTCCACATCCTCAGCCGTCATGGACGGGCTCGTCCTGTCCATCCACGCGAACTCGGGACGTGCCGCAAAGAGCGCCGGGCTGGCGACGCCCAACATAGCCTTCGTCGCGTGCGCGTGGATGGACCGATCAAGTCGATCCATGACGTTGACGTTCTCGTGCAAGAGCGGCCGCTCCATCCGCCGCCGTCATGGACGGGCTTGTCCCGTCCATCCACGCGAACACCGTCGGCTACCACAAAGAGCACAGGCCGATGGCGCCGAACATTGGCCGATGTCGCGTTCGCGTGGATGGACGGGACAAGCCCGTCCATGACGTCGAGGTTCCTGCGCCCCCCTCACGCCGCCAGCCGCATCATGCCCCTCTGCCCGGCGTGGCGGATGGCGGCGATGTTCGCGGCATAGCCGGCCTTGCCGCCCTTGAACACGGCCGATCCCGCCACCAGCGTGTCGGCCCCGGCGGCGGTGACCAGCTCGGCCGTGTCGGCATTGACGCCGCCGTCGACCTCGAGCCGGATCGGGCGCAGGCCGATCATGGCGCGGATGCGCCGGATCTTCTCCAATTGGTCGAGCAGGAAGGTCTGGCCGCCGAAGCCGGGATTGACCGTCATGACCAGGATCAGGTCGACCTTGTCGAGCACGTAGGTCAGCACGCTTTCCGGCGTCGCCGGGCAGATCGTCACGCCGGCCCGCTTGCCGAGCGAGCGGATCACCTGCAGCGAGCGGTCGAGATGCGGGCCGGCCTCGGCATGCACGGTGATCACATCAGCGCCGGCCTTGGCGAAGGCCTCGAGATAGGGGTCGGCCGGCGCGATCATCAGGTGCACGTCGAAGGTGAGGTCGCTGTGCGGGCGCAGCGCCTTCACCACGTCGGGCCCGAAGGTGATGTTGGGCACGAAATGCCCGTCCATGACGTCGAGATGGATCCAGTCGGCGCCGGCGGCGCCGACATCGCGCACCTCTTCGCCGAGGCGGGCGAAATCGGCGGCCAGGATCGAGGGGGCGATGATCAGGGGCTCGGTCATGGGGCGTCTCCGGTCTTGGTGAACACCCGGCTCGCCAGGATGTCCGGGGTCTCGATGGTCATCAGGTCCTGCGCCGTGATCGGCGTGTCGGCCTGCGCGACCAGCCGGTTGGCCTGGCGCAGGCGGGCGCGGTCGAGGGCGTTGCGGATCGAGCGGGCGTTCGAGAAATGCGGCTGCGCCTTGCGCGCCACGATGTAGCGGGCGAAAGCCTCGCGCGCCGCCGGGCTCAGCCGGTAATTCTGCCGCGCCAGCAGGATCTCGCCGATCGAGAGCAGTTCGTCGTCGCGATAGTCGGGGAAATCGATGTGGTGGGCGATGCGCGACCGGAAGCCCGGATTGGAGGTGAAGAACCGGTCCATGCGGTCGGCATAGCCAGCGAGGATCACCACCAGGTCCTCGCGCTGGTTCTCCATCACCTGCAGGAGGATCTCGATCGCCTCCTGGCCGTAGTCGCGCTCGTTCTCCGGCCGATAGAGGTAATAGGCCTCGTCGATGAACAGCACGCCGCCCATCGCCTTCTTCAGGATCTCGCGGGTCTTCGGCGCGGTATGGCCGATATATTGGCCGACCAGGTCGTCGCGCGTCACCGAGACCAGGTGGCCTTTGCGCACGAAGCCGAGGCGATGCAGGATGTCGGCCATGCGCAGCGCCACCGTGGTCTTGCCGGTGCCGGGATTGCCGGTGAACGACATGTGCAGCGTCGGCGGCTCGCTGGCGAGGCCGAGCTTGCGCCGGACGCGCTCGACCAGCAGCAGCGCCGCGATCTCGCCGATGCGGGTCTTGACCGGGGCGAGGCCGACGAGCTCGTCGTCGAGCGTCTTCAGGACCTCGTCGACGCCGGCATCCGCCAGCTCCCGCCGGAGGTCGACCGGGGCCGCGGCGGGATCGCCCGGCGCCTCGAAGGCCGGCGCCCGCTGCGGCGTCTGATCATCCGCCGGGTCGGTGATGCCGGGGTGGTCGTAGGATCGCGCCATCGTGTTCAACGAGAGCCTCCTGGGATGAGAAGCCGGCGACGGAGCCGAGGCTCCGCGCCGGAGGTAGCGGGCCGGTTCATGCTGGCCGGTCCGCACGGGGGAGTGGTGTGATGTCGCGGGGTAGCGCGACCGCATCAGCGGAAGGCGCGACGCTGGCCAATCCCCTCCCCCTTGTGGGGAGGGGTTAGGGGTGGGGGTCCATCAGGATAGGTCGAGCCCTACGTCTACGACCCCCACCCTTTATCCCTCCCCACAAGGGGGAGGGAAGACGCATGCGTCGAGCCTCGATGGGTACAGCAGTTCGTCTCGCCCAGCCCGACGAGTCCTAGCCATATCGCTGCCCTTCCGGCCGGTCCGCGGCATAGGCCTGCGTCGCGTAGCTCTGCCGGCGCCCCGCGCCTTCCTGGCGCAGCAGCCGGAAGCCCGGCTCCTCCTTCGGGCGGTTGACGATGAAGGAGATCTTCACCGACTCCCAGCCGGGCGAGGAATCGAAGCCGGAGACGCGGATATAGCGGTCGCCATAGACCTTGCGGCACTCGCGCAGCTCCATCATGACCGCCGCCGCGTCCTTGATGTCGAACATCGGCAGGCCCCACATCTCCCAATAGGTGTTGCGGGGATGCGGGTCGTCGGTGAACTCGATGTTCACCGCCCAGTTGTTGTCGATGCAGTACTGGACCTGGGTCGAAATCTGGGCGTCGCTGAGGTCCGGCAGGAAGGAAAAGCAGCCCTGGGTGATGCGCATGGGAACCTCCTGTGATGGTCGGGCTCAGGCCGAGACGCTGGCCGAGGGCACGAAGTCGGGCGCATCGGTCGATGCGTAGTCGAAGGTGACGTCCTTCCAGATGTCGAGCGCCTGCTTGAGCGGCTGGCAGTGCTGCGCCGCCGCCTTGAGGATGTCCGGCCCCTCCCGCACGATGTCGCGGCCCTCGTTGCGGGCGAAGACCATCGCTTCCAGGGCGACGCGGTTGGCGATGGCGCCGGCCTGGATGCCCATGGGATGGCCGATGGTGCCGCCGCCGAACTGCAGCACCGTGTCGTCGCCCAGGAGGTCGAGGAGCTGGTGCATCTGGCCGGCATGGATGCCGCCGGAGGCGACCGGCATCAGCTTGCGCAGCGAGGCCCAGTGCTGGTCGAAGAACACGCCGTTCTCCAGCTTTGTCGGCACGAAATCCTCGCGGCAGATGTCGTAATAGCCCTTGGTGGTCTTCGGGTCGCCTTCCAGCTTGCCGACCACCGTGCCGGCATGGATGTGGTCGACGCCGGCCAGGCGCATCCACTTGGCGATGACGCGGAACGAGACGCCGTGGACCTTCTGCCGCGTGTAGGTCGAGTGGCCGGCGCGGTGGAGATGCAGGATCATGTCGTTGTCGCGGGCCCACTTCGCCATCGACTGGATGGCGGTGTAGCCGATGACCAGGTCGATCATCACGATGGTCGAGCCGAGCTCCTTGGCGAACTCGGCGCGCTTGTACATCTCCTCCATCGTGCCGGCGGTGACGTTGAGATAGGTGCCCTTCACCTCCCCGGTCGCGGCCTGCGCCCGGTTGACCGCCTCCATGCAGTAGAGGAAGCGGTCGCGCCAATGCATGAAGGGCTGCGAGTTGATGTTCTCGTCGTCCTTGGTGAAGTCGAGCCCGCCCTTCAGCGCCTCGTAGACAACGCGGCCGTAATTGCGGCCGGAAAGGCCGAGCTTGGGCTTCACCGTGGCGCCGAGCAGCGGCCGGCCGAACTTGTCGAGGCGCTCGCGCTCGACGACGATGCCGGTGGCCGGGCCGTCGAAGGTCTTCACGTAGGCGACGGGCAGGCGCATGTCCTCCAGCCGCAGCGCCTTGAGCGGCTTGAAGCCGAAGACGTTGCCGATGATCGACGCCGTGAGGTTGGCGATCGAGCCCGGCTCGAACAGGTCGAGGTCATAGGCGATATAGGCGAAATAGGAGCCCGGCGCGTTCGGCACGGGGTCGACGCGGTAGCACTTGGCCCGGTAGTTCTCGGCCGCGGTCAGGCGGTCGGTCCACACCACCGTCCAGGTCGCGGTCGAGGATTCACCCGCCACCGCCGCCGAGGCCTCGACCGGGTCGACGCCATCCTGCGGCGTGACGCGGAACAGCGCGATCACGTCGGTGTCCTTGGGCTGGTAGTCGGGCTCCCAATAGCCCATGCGCTTGTATTCCATCACGCCGGAGCGGTAGCGGTCCTTGCCGCGGACGGTGACCGACTTGGCGTCGAGGCTTCTGGTCTCGGTGAGAGCGTTCATCAGCGTGTCTCCTTCAGGCGGCTGCATCGACGCCAATGCGGGGATCGAGGGTTCCGGAGCGGTAGCGGCGGGCCATCTCGGCCAGCGACAGGGTCTTGATCTTCGAGGCCTGGCCGGCGGTGCCGAACGCCTCGTAGCGTTGCCGGCACAGCAGCTTCAGCGCCTCGATCGAGGGCTGCAGGAATTTGCGCGGGTCGAACTCGGAGGCCTTCTGCACGGCGACGCGGCGGATCTGCGCCGCCATGGCGAGGCGGCAGTCGGTGTCGATATTGACCTTGCGCACGCCGAACCGGATGCCGGTCTGGATCTCCTCCACCGGCACGCCCCAGGTCTGCGGCATCTCCCCGCCATAGCGGTTGAACTCCTCCTGCAGCTCCTGCGGCACCGAGGACGAGCCGTGCATCACGAGATGGATGCCCGGCAGCCGCGCGTGGATCGCCTTGACCACGTGCATGGCCAGGATCGCCCCGTCCGGCTTGCGCGAGAACTTGTAGGCGCCGTGCGAGGTGCCCATGGCGATGGCGAGCGCATCGACCCCGGTCCGCGCCACGAAATCCACCGCCTGGTCCGGATCGGTGAGAAGCTGGTCGTGCGACAGCTTGCCTTCGGCGCCGTGGCCGTCCTCGGCCTCGCCCTGGCCGCTCTCCAGCGAGCCGAGCACGCCAAGCTCGCCCTCGACCGAGACGCCGACCTTGTGCGCCATGGCGGTGACGCGGGCGGTGATGTCGAGGTTGTAGCCGTAGTCGGCCGGCGTCTTGGCGTCCGCCTTGAGGGAGCCGTCCATCATGACGGAGGTGAAGCCGTGCTGGATGGCCGACAGGCAGGTCGCCTCGTCATTGCCGTGGTCCTGGTGCAGGCAGATCGGGATGCCCGGGAACATCGCCTCGGCCGCCTCCACCATCTTCTCCAGCATGATGTCGCCGGCATAGCTGCGCGCCCCGCGCGAGGCCTGGAGGATGACGGGCGCATCCGTCTCCTGCGCCGCCATCATGATGGCGAGCACCTGCTCCATGTTGTTGATGTTGAAGGCCGGCACGCCGTAGCCCTGCTCGGCAGCGTGATCCAGCAATTGTCGAAGCGTGATGCGGGCCATGCCCGGTCCTCCCTCATTCCCTGCCGTCGAGAAGGCGGCGCGCGGCCTCGGCCACGGCCTCTGCGGTGATGCCGAATTGCCGGAACAGCACCTCGGCCGGCGCCGAGGCGCCGAAGCCGGCCATGCCGACGAAGGCGCCGTCCTCGCCGAGCCAGCGGGCCCAGCCGCCCTCGATCGCCGCCTCGACGCCGACACGCGGCGCCGAGCCCAGCACCGCCCGCCGGTCGTCCGGCGCCTGGCGCTGGAACAGCTCGAAGCAGGGCGCCGAGATGACGGCGGCACGGATGCCGTCCGCCGCCAGGGCCTCGGCCGCCCCAAGCGCGAGCGAGACCTCCGATCCCGTGGCGATCAGCGTGACGTCGCGACCGCCGTCGGGTTCGACCACGACATAGGCGCCGCGGGCGACCCCGCCGCGCGTCGTCTCGCCCCGCGGCAGGGTCGGCAAGGCCTGGCGGGTGAGGCAGAGCACGGACGGCGTCTTTTCCGAGCCGAGCGCAAGGGCCCAGGCCTCAGCCATCTCGACCGCATCCGCCGGCCGGAACACCAGGAGGTTCGGGATCGCCCTGAGACCGGCCAGGTGCTCCACCGGCTGGTGGGTCGGGCCGTCCTCGCCGAGGCCGATGGAATCATGCGTCATCACATGGATGACGCGGATGCCCATCAGCGCGGCGAGCCGGATGGCCGGGCGCGAATAGTCGGAGAACACCAGGAACGTGCCGCCATAGGGCACGAAGCCGCCATGCAGGGCGATGCCGTTCATGGCGCAGGCCATGCCGTGCTCGCGGATGCCGTAATGGATGTAGGAGCCGGCAAAATTTCCGGGCCTGACCGGCGCCTGGGACTTGGCCTGCGTCAGGTTGGAATGGGTGAGGTCGGCCGAGCCGCCGGCGAGGTTGGCCATGGCCGGCGCCAGGGCCTCGATCACCTGCTGCGAGGCCTGGCGCGTCGCGATGACGGGCTTTTCGCCGGCGAAGCGTTCGCGCACGGCGTCGAGCGCCGCATGGGCCGTGGCGGGGATGTCGCCCCGCACGCCTTCCGCAAAGCGCCGCCGCGTCTCCACCGGCAAGCTGTCGAGGTGCCGGCGCCAGGCCCGGTGGGCGGCGGCGGAGCGCTGCCCCGCCTGCCGCCAGGCGGCGCGGATCGGCTCCGGCACCTCGAAGGGCGCATGCGGCCAGTTCAGCCTGGCGCGGGCGGCGGCGA
This sequence comes from Labrys wisconsinensis, assembly GCF_030814995.1. Taxonomy (GTDB): domain Bacteria; phylum Pseudomonadota; class Alphaproteobacteria; order Rhizobiales; family Labraceae; genus Labrys; species Labrys wisconsinensis. Next base: position 127,511 of record NZ_JAUSVX010000001.1, read on the forward strand.
TCTCCTCGGGCCCGAGCGGGGCGCCGTGCACCTTCTCCGAGCCCTGCTTGTTCGGGGCGCCATAGCCGATGATGGTGCGGCAGGCGATGAAGGACGGCCGGTCGGTGCGCCGCTCGGCCGCGATCGCCACGGCCACCGCCTCGGGATCATGGCCGTCCACCCGCCGCACCGACCAGCCCGCCGCGGCAAAGCGCGCCGACTGGTCGTCGGAGCAGGACAGGCTGGTGGCGCCGTCGATCGAGATCGCATTGTCGTCGAACAGCACGATCAGCTTGGAAAGGCCGAGATGCCCCGCCAGCGAGATCGCCTCGTGGCTGAGCCCCTCCATCAGGCAGCCGTCGCCGACTAGGGCATAGGTGTGGTGGTCGACGACGTCGGCGCCGAAACGGGCGGCCAGCATGCGCTCGGCCAGCGCCATGCCGACGGCGGTGGCGATGCCCTGGCCGAGCGGCCCGGTCGTGGTCTCGACGCCCGGCGTGTGGCCATATTCGGGATGGCCGGCCGTCAGCGCTCCCCATTGCCGGAAGGAGCGCAGCTCGTCCGCCGTCATCCGGGGATAGCCGGTGAGGTGCAGCAGGGCGTAGAGCAGCATCGAGCCGTGCCCGGCCGACAGCACGAAGCGGTCGCGGTCGGCCCAGGCCGGGTCGGCCGGATCGAACTTGAGGAAGCGGGTGAACAGCACCGTCGCCACGTCGGCCATGCCCATCGGCATGCCGGGATGGCCGGAATTGGCCGCCTGCACCGCATCCATGGCCAGGGCCCGGACGGCATTGGCCATGTCGCGGAGCGAGACGTCGGCGGCGGCAGGCGCGGGCGCCCCGGCGATGCCGTGCAGGCCGGCCGCGGGCGGCGCGAAGGTGGTGGCTGACGTCATGACGCCCTCCGCTTGCGCTCGATGAGCGTCAGGATGATCGGGGTGAGGATGAGCTGCATCGCCAGGTCGAGCTTGTTGCCGGCGATGACGATCGAGTTGGCCCGCGACATGAAGCTGCCGGGGATCATCGACAGGAGGTAGGGGAAGTCGATGCCGCGCGGATTGGCGAAGCGGATCACCACCATCGATTCGTCCGGCGTCGGGATCCAGCGCGCGATGAACGGGTTGGAGGTGTCGACCGTCGGCACGCGCTGGAAGTTGATGTCGGTGCGGGTGAACTGCGGACAGATCGTGTTCACATAGTCCGGCATGCGCCTGAGGATCGTGTCGGTCACCGCCTCGGTGGAATAGCCGCGCAGCGAGCGGTCGCGATGGATCTTCTGGATCCATTCGAGGTTGATCACCGGCACGACGCCGATCCGGACGTCGGAATGGCGGGCGATGTCGATGCCCTCGCCCACCACCGCGCCGTGCAGGCCCTCGTAGAACAGGAGGTCCGTCTCCGGCTCGAACGGCTTCCAGGCGGTGAAGGTGCCGGCCGGGCAGCCCAGGATCTCGGCTTCCTCGGCGTCGTGGACATAGTGGCGGGTGCGCCCGCCGCCGCTCTCGGCATAGTCCGCGAAGGTCTGCTCGAGCTCGGCCAGGAGGTTGGCGTCGGGACCGAAATGGCTGAAATGGCGGTTGCCCCGCTCATATTCCTCGGCCATCCGCGCCTTCATCTCGGCCCGGTCATGGCGGTGGAAGGCGTCACCCTCGATGAAGGCGGCGGTGATCTTCTCGCGCCGGAAGATCTGCACGAACACGGTCTTGACCGAGGTCGTGCCCGCTCCGGAGGAGCCGGTGACGGAGATGATGGGATGCTTGGCGGACATGGGCTCCCCCCGGGGCGTCAGACGCGGAACAGGCTGCGGCGGCCGAACAGGGGCGAGGTCTCGCCCGTGTCCTGCGGCGCGGCGTAGTAGCGGGCGATCCTCTCCACCTCCCGGCGCGAGCCGAAGACCAGCGGCACGCGCTGGTGCAGGGCGGCGGGGACGAGGTCGAGGATGCGGCTGCGCCCGTCGCTGGCGCCGCCGCCGGCCTGCTCGACGAGGAAGGCGATCGGGTTGGCCTCGTAGGTGAGGCGCAGGCGCCCCTGCCGGTAGTTCGGGCGAGCGTCGGCGGGGTAGAGATAGATGCCGCCGCGCGTCAGGATGCGCGTCGCCTCCGCCACCAGCGAGGCGTTCCAGCGGGTGTTGAAGTCGGTGCCGTGCGGGCCGGACGCACCCTTCTGGCAATCCGCGACATAGAGCCGGACCGCCTCGTCCCAATGCCGGTGGTTCGAGCCGTTGATGGCGTATTCGCGGGTCTCGCGCGGGATCTCGACGGCGGCGCTGGTCAGCACGAAGGCGCCGCAGTCCGGATCCAGGGTGAAGACCTGCGTGCCCGAGCCGAAGGTGAGCGCCAGCAGCGTGCGCGAGCCGTACATGAAGTAGCCGGCGGCGATCTAGGCGGTGCCGGGCTGCAGCAGGCCGCCGGCCGCGTCGCCGGCCCGCGGCAGCACCGCGAAGATGGTGCCGACCGGCACGCCGGTGTCGATATTGTCGGAACCGTCGAGCGGATCGATCGCCACGGCGATCGGCGCGGCGGCCGCGGCGGAGAGCGGCGCATCGAGCTCCTCCGAGCCGATCACCGCCACCGGCGCGGCGCGGAGCGCGTCGACCATCAGCCGGTTGGCGACGAGGTCGAGCTCCTTCTGGGTGTCGCCCCCCTGCCCCTCCCCGCGCACCGCCGCCAGCGATCCGGCGAGCGGTCCGCGGGCGAGCAGGGCCGACAGCGCTCGCGCCGCACCGGCCAGCGCCAGGACCGCATCGGCGGCCGCGGCCTCGGCCGCGCCCAGCGGGCGATAGCGCATCAGATGAGTTTCGAGCCTGGTGCTGCCCGGCATGCCGACCTCCCCCTCGCCCGCTTCGACCGGCGGGTCATCGCTCCGGGAAGGACGCAGCGCCTTCGCCCGATGCAGCCATCATGGCGGGCCGGTCTTGTAAGTAAATTTGAATTTTGTTACGGTCGTTTTCAGAAAAAATGAACGAGACCATCGATGCGCAACGTGACCATGAAGCAGCTGCGCACCTTTGCCGCCCTGGTGAAGGCAGGTTCGGTCACCGGCGCGGCCCAGAGCCTCAACATCACGCCGCCGGCGGTGACGCTGCAGATGCAGCTCCTGCAGGAGCAGGCCGGCCTGCCGCTGATCGAGCGCACCTCGGCCGGCATGACGCCGACCGATGCGGGGCGCGAGGTGCTGGCGGCCGCCGAGCGCGTGGCGGCGGTGCTGTCGGAATGCGAGGCGGGCCTGGCCGAGCTCGCCGGCTCCCAGCGCGGCACGGCTTCGGTCGGCATCGTCAGCACCGCCAAATATTTCGCCCCGCGCGCCCTCGCCGCCTTCGCCCGCCAGCATCCGGAGATCACGCTGCACCTCACCGTCGGCAACCGGTCCGAGATCATCGCCGGGCTGCGCCAGCTCGATTTCGACATCGCCATCATGGGCCGCCCGCCCGAGGAGCTGGAGGTCGAGGCCACGGTGATCGGCGAGAATCCGCATGTGATCATCGCCGCGCCCGACCATCCCCTCGCCGGCCGGCGCGCCATCGACCCTGCGCTGCTCGCCGGCGAGACCATGATGGTGCGCGAGCCCGGCAGCGGCACGCGCAGCCTGATGGAGCGCTTCTTCGCCGACGCCCGCGTCGCGCCCCGGCGCGGCATGCAGATGTCGAGCAACGAGACCATCAAGCAGGCGGTCATGGCCGGGCTCGGCATCGCCTTCATTTCCGGCCACACCATCGAGGCGGAGATCGCCTCGGGGCGCCTCACCATGCTCGACATCGTCGGCCTGCCGGTCATCCGGCAATGGATGATCGTCCACTTGCGCCAGCGCCGCCTGATGCCGGCGGTGAAGACGCTCTGCCGCTTCCTGATCGACCACGGCGAGACCTTCCTGCCGGTGCCGCGGACCGGCTTTCAGGGCATCGACCGCCGCTTTGCCGAGATCGACCTGCCGCATTGACGGCCTCGCCTTATCGGGCCGCCTCGGGCATGATGGAAGGCTCGGCCCTGAAGGGGAGGAACACCCATGGGCTCCTACTTCGCCATCGTCCTGATCTGCGCCTCGACGCTGGCGCGGGACGCCTGCAACGAGAAGACGGCGGCCGACGTCCTGTCGATCAAGGTCGCCTCGGAGCTCGCCTGCACCCAGGGCTGGCAGGAGATCGTCGCGCGCTCGGCGCTCAACCAGCAGCTGGGCTCGACCAGCTACCTCAAGACGGTCTGTCGCCGCGTGACGCGGGTCTTGCCGCCCGCGGCGGAGTGACGCGGGTCAGTCGCGCCGCGCCCGGTCGAGATTGCGGGCCTTGTCGAGGCCACGGGGCGTGCCGACCATGCCCTGGAGGCGGGCCGAGGCGACGTCGGCACCGGTGAAGTCGGCGCCCTCGACCAGGGCGCCTGTGAGGTCGGCGCCCGCCAGCAGCGCGCCGGTGAGGTCGGCGCCGGTGAGATGCGCCCCGCGCAGGCTGGCGAATTCGAGGTCGACCCGCGTCAGGTCGGCGCCCGAGAAATCGGCGCCCTCGAGCTGCGCCGACTTCAGCACGGCCCGCATCAGGCCCATCGACTGGTTGCGCATGTCGGCGCCGAGGCGCGCACCCGGCAGCCGCGCGCCCTTGAGGCTGGCGCCGGTGAAGTCGCCGGCGAGACGCGCCTTGGCGAGGTCGGCCCCGTCGAGCAGCGCGCCCATGGCCTGGGACCCGAACAGGCTCGCCCCGGCGAGGTTCGCGCCCCTGAGATCAGCCTTGAGCATCCAGGCCTGGTCGAGGACGGCGCCGGCGAGATCGGCGCCGCCGAGCCTGGTGCCGTTGAGCACAGCGGCCTGCAGCCGGGCGCCGTGGAAGTCGAGGCCGGAGAGATCGAGATGAGCCAGCCGCTTGCCGGAGAGGTCGGGATTGGGCGCGGCGAGCGCCCGCTCCACCTCGGCACGGGTCATCTCCGCCCGCGTCATCGCCGGCGAGTCGAGGTCGAGATAGCGCATCATGTCCTGCGCCGGCGCGGGCCCCGTCATCCCGGCTGCGGCCGCGGCCGCCACCAGCGCCATCATCGCCCGGCGCATGCCCATGGCTCCCTGTGCGGCCGTCAGTCGTACTTGATGTAGGAGAAGCGCATGTCGGCCTGAGGCGTGCCCTCGAGCGCGCCGCCCTCCTTGGCCGGCTGCCACTGCACCACCTCCTCGATCTTGCGCGCCAGCTGAAAATCCTTCTCGGTGATGCCCTTGGCCGCGTGGTTCATCAGCCGCACCTCGACCCAGGCATAGGAGGCGGTGATGTCGGGGTGGTGCCAGGCCGCCTCGGCGAGATGGCCGACGGTGTTGATCACCATCAGCGTGCCCTTCCAGCTGTTGGTCCGGTAGCGGCGGCGGATCCAGCCATTCTCCAGGTGCCAATGCGGCAGCTCGCTCTCCAGCCGGCGCGTGACCTCCTCGTCGGAGAAGACGGTTTCCTTGGCGGCTTCGCTCATCGCATCCCTCCCGTTCGCTCGGTTGGCTCCACCCTATCACAGGCCCGCCCGCAGGAAACGAGGATGACGGCGCCCGCGCACGAAAGCAGCGGTCCGCGCCGACGATTTTCTCCGGCGTTTCCAAGAGAATAGTAAGAATTGCCCGGATTCTCCGGTTTCGATACGCTACAGGCCGGATGCAATACTATTAGAAGAAAATAAGGATCGGAGGATATCCATGAAAAGGCTGGCTTTCATCGGCGCCTTGACGATCGCGGCGCTCGTCGCGGGCGAAGCGTCCGCGGCCAAGAACAGCAATCGCGTCGAGGGGGTCGCCACGCTCGACCAGGCCTGGGCGCTGATCGGCGATTTCTGCGGCATCAAGAACTGGCACCCCGCCGTCACCAAATGCGAGGAGACGGAGAAGGACGGCGCCAAGATCCGCACGCTCACCACCAAGGATGGCAGCACCTTCGTGGAGAAGCTGGTGAAATGGGACGACAAGGACCATTCCTACACCTACGAGGCCCTGGAGAGCCCGCTACCGGTCACCAACTACGTCTCGACGCTGAAGCTCGAGGAGGATGACGAGCCGGGCAAGGTCGCCATCACCTGGTCCTCCACCTTCGAGCCCAAGGGCGTGCCCGAGCGCGCCGCCAAGAAGGCGGTCGCCGACATCTACCTCGCCGGCCTGCTGGCGCTGAAGGCGAAGATGAAGGGCAAGTAGGTCGGCGCAGCCGATGCCGGAGGAAACTCCGGCAGCACGGACCCGCGACGGGCACACCAACCGCAACCGTCATGGGCGGACTTGATCCGCCCATCCACGCGACCACCGGCGGCCGGTCGAGAAGAACGTCGATCGGCCTCGCGCCGCTTATGCCCCCCACCGCGTCCGCATGGATGGCCGGGTCAAGCCCGGCCATGACGTTGAGGTTCTGGCGCGACGATGATCCGGGGCCGGCGTCACGGCCGCGGCTGCACCTCCTCCAGCGCCAGGCCCGCCTCGGACCAGCCCTCGACGCCGTCGGGATACCAGTAGACCTTCGCATACCCCTCGGCGAGCGCCCGCTTGGCGGCGTTCCACGACATCCAGCATGCGCGCCTGCAGAAGAACAGCAGAGGCCTGGCATGGTCGCCGCCGGTCGCCTCGGCGAGGCCGCGGCGGAAATAGGCCGCCATGGACGGCGCCAGCGCGCCGAAGCCGACATCGCGCAGCCACACCGCCCCGGGCACGCTCGTGTGCGGGGGATCATGCCACACCGTGCCCGCCGGCAGGCCGGCCGGCTTGGGCGGGCGCGGCAGCACGTCGACGAACACCGCCGCCCTGGCCGTCCACAGGGCCTGCGCCTGCGCCGTCGTCACCACGGTGGCGCCTTGCAGCGTCGCCGGTGTCGGCGCCTTGTAGTCGTCGAGGCGGTAGCCCTCCGGCTCCGCCGGCTGTCCGGCCGCTGCCGGCGCGATCATCAGGCCGAGGGCCGCGACGACGGCGATGGCGAGGCCGGACCGACGCCCTGCGCTCACGGGCCCGAGCCCCCCAGCGCGGCGGCGATCGGCTTGTCGTTGGCATCGAGCAGCGGCGTGCCGTAGTCGGTCAGCACCTTGTCGATGTCGCCCTGCCGCTTGCGGATGACCTCGTTGAGCGCATGCTTCCACTCGCGTTCGTTCGGCCGGATGCCGAAGGTGACGCGGTAGGCCATCGCCGGGCGCTGCGCCTCCTGGAGCAGCGGCACCACCTTCAGCGGCACCGGCGCCTTCCTGGCGAAATAGCCGCCGATCGGTCCCCAGAGCAGCACCGCGTCGATCCGGCCCTCGGCGAGGTCGGCGATCGCCTCCTCGGCCGGCGAGTCGAAGCGCCGGTCCACCAGCAGGGCATAGGTCTTGGCGTCCGGCAGCAGCCCGAGCGCCAGGAGATGGTCGACCGGCGGCGTCGCGGCGATGACGCCGAGCTTGTGCCCCTTCAGCCTGGCGTCGTCGAGGCGCTCGACCCCGTCGAGGGGACCGCCGGCCTTCACCACCAGCACATAGGTGGAGGTGTAGTAGGGGTTGGTGTGATCGACGATGTCGGCGCCCGAGGCATAGCCGACGATCAGGTCGCACAGCCCCGAGGACAGGGTGTTGCGCACGAAGCCGGGGCCCTGCGGCAGCCAGTAATAGCGCAGCGGCACCTTCAGCTCCTGCGCCACGATCTCGGCGATCCGGTTCTCGAAGCCCTCCCCCTTGCGGTCGGAGAAAGGCATGGCGGCGGGATCGGCGCAGACCCGCAGCACGTTGCGGGTGACGAGGTCGGGAACCTGCTGGGCCGCGGCCCGGTCGAAAGCCGGCCCCGCCGCCCAGAGGAAGGCCGCGGCGGCCAGCGCCGCGGCCTTCGCCCTGCGATCAGGGCCCCATGCAAGCCGTCTCGTTGTCCTTGGCAGTCTGGGGTTTGGCATCATGATTTTCCGGGCGGATGCGTCCCAGGGCACCGTCCGAGCGGGCCTTGAGATAGACATAGATGTCGTCGAGGTAGCACATGACATTGCGGTTCTCGCCGAGCGCCGGCATCACCTTCTCGTTGCCGTTGCCGACGTCCTTCTTCCCCTGGGCGACGGTGGCGATGAAGTCGCCATATGTCAGGTGCTTCAGCGAATCCACCAGGGGCGGAGCGTAGGTCGACCCCATGCCGTCCGGTCCGTGGCAGACATGGCATTCGGAATGGTAGCGGCGATAGCCGGAGAACGTGTACCAGTCGACCTTGCCGTCGGGATCGATACGATAGGTCGGGTTGCCGTCGGCATCGGCATATTTGCCGTCCTCGCTGCTGGCCGGCTTGGTCGGATCGGCCGAGGCCGCCCCGACACTCCAGGCCGCGACACCGGCCATGACGGTGGCGACGGCGAGGCGTCGCATCTGCAGTTTCCAGAACAATACAACCTCCCGCAACGCGGGGCCGGATCGCCGGCGGTCCATCGCCGCCCTGCCAGCCGCCGCTCTCTCGGCGTTATCGAAAAGGGCCGGCACGGCGGTCGCCCCGCGTGCCGGCCCCATCCTAGGTTTCAGCGACAGTCTCGACGCGCCCTCATTCGGGGAGCGTGAAGACGGTGAGCTGACCGCCGAGAGCGGTGTAGTTGTTGAGGGCCGCATAGCCGCCCACCGCGCCGAGACCGGCGTTGGGGTCGGTGAGGCCCGCCGCCAGGCCGATGCCGGCCCAGCCGCCCACGCCCGAGAGCACCGCCACGTATTGCTTGCCCTTGTGGGTGTAGGTCATGACGTTGCCGATGATGCCGGACGGGGTCTTGAACTTGTAGAGCTCCTTGCCCGTCTTGGCGTCGACCGCCTTCAGATAGCCTTCCAGCGTGCCGTAGAACACGATGTCGCCGGCGGTGGCCAGGGCGCCCGACCAGACCGAGAACTGCTCCGGCAGCGACCAGACGATCTTGCCCTTGGTGGCGTCCCAGGCGATGAAGTTGCCCATGGTGTTGCCGCCGGGGGCCGGATACATCGACAGCGTGGCGCCGACATAGGGCTGGCCGGGGGTGTAGCTCACCTTGAACGGCTCGTAGTCCATGCACACGTGGTTGGTGGGCACGTAGAACAGGCCGGTCTTCGGCGAATAGGCCGAAGGCTGCTGGTCCTTGGAGCCGAGGGCCGCCGGGCAGATGCCCTTGGAGTTCACGTCCTCGCCGTTCTGCTCGGTCGAATATTGCGACACGACCAGCGGGCGACCATAGGTCTTGCTGTTCTTGTCCATGTCGACCTTGGTGGCCCAGTTCACCGCCGGGTCGTACTTCTCGGCGACGAGCAGCTCGCCCGTCTCGCGGTCGAGGGTGTAGCCGAAGCCGTTGCGATCGAAGTGGACGAGCAGCTTGCGCTCCTTGCCGTCGATCACCTGGTTGACCAGCGGCACCTCGTTGACGCCGTCATAGTCCCATTCGTCGTGGGGCGTCATCTGATAGACCCACTTGGCCACGCCCGTGTCGGGATCGCGGGCGAAGATGGTCATAGACCACTTGTTGTCGCCCGGGCGCTGCTTCGGGTTCCAGGTCGAGGGGTTGCCGGAGCCGTAGTAGAACAGGTTCAGGTCCGGATCGTAGGAATACCAGCCCCAGGTGCAGCCGCCGCCGGTCTTCCACTGGTCGCCCTGCCAGGTCTTGATCGATGAATCCTTGCCGATGGGCTTGCCGAGATCGGTGGTCTTTTCCGGATCGACCAGGAGCTGGTCGTCGGTGCCCACCGAATAGGCGCGCCAGGCGAGCTTGCCGGTCTTCATGTCGTAGGCGGTGACGTGGCACTGCACGCCGAACTCGCCGCCGGAGATGCCGACGATGACCTTGTCCTTCACCGGCAGCACGGTCGCGGTGTTGGTCTCGCCCTTCTTCGGGTCGCCGTTGACGACGGACCACACCACCTTGCCGTCCTTGGCGTCGAGGGCGACGACCGTGGTGTCGGCCTGGTGCAGGAACACCTTGCCGTCGGCATAGGCGAGGCCGCGGTTCACGGTGTCGCAGCACATCACCGGAATGACGTTGGGATCCTGCTTGGGCTCGTATTTCCAGATGATCCTGCCCTCATTGTCGAGATCGAGGGCGTAGACGATGTTCGGGAAGGGCGTGTGGACATACATCACGTTCCCGACCACGAGCGGCGAGCCCTCGTGGCCGCGCAGCACGCCGGTCGAGAACGACCAGGCCACCTGCATCTTGCCGACATTGCCGGCGTTGATCTGGTCGAGCTTGGAGTAGCGGGTGTTGGCGTAGTCGCCGGTCTGGATCACCCACTGGTTGGGGTCCTCGGTGAGCTTCTTCACCTCGTCGTTCGCACTGGCCGTCCCACTATAGAACAGGGACCCGAGGATCCCCGCCAAGACCAAGAGTCGTTTCATGAACGTTTCCTCCGAGTGGCTGCGGTCATCCCACCCGGATGGATGGCATGCCGAAATGAGCGTTGCTCGTTCGCCTTGGGGATACCTCGTGTCTTCGGCAGCGTGTCACAGCCAGCGATTGCTCTTGAAGCCGAGCGGTGACTTTCGTCGTTCCGCTGGCTTTCGAACCGGCCCTGCGATCCCCATCACAGAAGCCGTTGAAGCCGAAGATGAAGGGAGTCTAAGCAGAATTTCATGAGAGGCGCAATAGATTGGAACGATTATGCAAAAATTCCCATCGAACACTCCGTCGCAGGCCACCTATACTGCATCGCGTCAATAATAATAAGTTGCGCCGCAGCATCGCCGTTGCCGGCCGCTTGCGGCGCGAAACCTACTCCCATTCCAGCTCGTGGAAGGCCGCGGTGGCGTTGCGGGCGTTGAAATCGTCGAACAGCGCCCAGTTGCCGGCTTCCGACCGGGCCGCCTCCCGCACCGCGTCCTGGATGGTCCGCCCGTCCCGGATCATGGCGCGGACGTCGTCGCGCAGCCGCTCGAGATAGCGCTGCATCGGGACTGCGGCATCGGGCCACGCCATCACGGCCGGACCGTGGCCGGGCACGACGCGGGCGGCAGGCCGCGTCCTGGCCTCGGCGATGTCGGCCAGCCAGCCCTTCAGGCTGCCGTCGAGCGCCGGCACGTGGCCGGCGAACAGGATGTCGCCGAGGAACCAGGTCCCGGTGCGGCGATCGAGCACGGTGAGGTCCGAATTGGTGTGGCCGGTCGGCCAGGCCTCCAGCTCGATCGGCCGGTCGCCGAGGTCGAGGGTCATGCGGCCCTCGACCAGCAGGGTCGGGACGACGATGCGGGTGCCGGCAAAGGCGTCGTCGCCGATCAGGGCCTTCGTCGCCGCCAGATAGGTTTCCGCCCGCGCCGCCAGGGCGTCCGGCAACGTCTTGTGGCCGACGAAGCGGGCGCCGGTCTCCAGGAAGGCGGCGTTGCCCAGGAGATGGTCGGGATGGACATGGGTGTCGATGACGTAGCGGATCGGCAGGCTGGTCCTGGCCCGGATCGCCGCCAGCAGGCGCCGGCCGGCGCGATAGCTGCCGCTCGTATCGATCACGGCGACGCCGTCGCGCCCGACGATGAAGCCGGCATTGCTGATGGCGTCGAGATTGGCCGGCGTCGCCAGCTCGTAGGGCCCGGCATGGACGAACACCCCCGCGGCGATCTCGGTGACCGGGAAGGGCTCGACCGCGGCCTCACCGCCAGCGGCCGGCGCGGCGGCGAGGAGGAGCAGCAGCGCGAGGATGCGTCCCATCATGCCGTCGCCCCCCGTGCCGCAAGCATGGCGCGCTGCGCCTCGATCCAGGCGGGGCCGCGCTCCGGACGCGCCGCCGCCAGCGCCACCTCCTCGATCACCCGCGTCGGCCGCGGCGCCAGGAAGACCAGGCGGTCGGCGAGCTCGATCGCCTCGCGCAGATTGTGCGTCACCATCACCACCGTCATGCGGTGGCGGGCGACGGCGGCCATGACAGCCTGGCGCAGCTCGGCCGCGGCACGGTCGTCGAGCGAGACGAAGGGCTCGTCCAGCACCAGGAGGTCCGGGCCGTTGACGATCGCCCTGACCAGGGAGACGCGGCGGGCGAGGCCCAGCGACAGCTCGCCGGGATAGCGCCCCCGCCACTCCGCGAGGCCGAAGGCGGCGAAGAGCTCGTCGAGCGGCCGGGCCCGATGCTGGCGCGGCATGCACAGCCGGATGTTCTCCTCGACGCTGCGCCAGGGCAGCAGGCGCGGCTCCTGGAACACCATGCCGATCCGCAAGGTCGCGGGGTCGGGGACGACGCGCCCCTCATAGGCGCGGTCGAGCCCGAGCAGGATGCGCAGCGTCGTGGTCTTGCCGCAGCCGGACGGGCCGATCAGGCAGACGAACTCGCCGGGCGCGAGGACCACTCTCAGGCCGCGCACCGCCTCCACCGCCGTGCCGTCGGGCCGGCGATAGGTCTTGGCGGAAATATCGATCTCAAGCCGCGGCAAGGCGCCACCTGCGGGCCCGCGCTTCCAGGGGCTGCAGCACCAGGAACTCCACCGCCAGCATCACCGCCATGAAGGCGACGGCATAGCCGAGCACGGCGGTGACGTCGAAGAGCTGGAAATAGACCGAGATGGCGTAGCCGACCCCGTCGGGGCGGCCGAGCAGCTCGACCAGCAGCACGATCTTCCAGACCAGGGCGAGCCCCGAGCGCGCCGCCGCGGCGAGGAAGGGCGCGAGCTGCGGCGCCAGCACATGCCGGGCCCAGGTCGCCGGGGAGAACCGGTAGACGCGGGCCATCTCCTCCAGGCCGGGATCGAGCGAGCGGGCGCCCTCGCGCAGGATCACCACCACGTTCGGGATCTTGTTGAGCGCCACCGCCGTCACCGCCGCGGCCTCGCCGAGGCCGAGCCAGATGTAGCAGAGCACCGCCACGACCAGCGCCGGGGCGTTGAGCAGGGCCATGAGCCAGGGATCGAAGGCGGTGTTGGCCGCCGGCGAGCGCCCCAGGCCGACGCCGATCGCCGTGCCGACCGCCATGGCGACGACAAAGGCCATGACCACCCGCCGCAGGGTAGCGCCGATATTGGCGAGGAGGTCGCCGTGCAGCGCCTCCGCGGCGAGGAACTGCGCCACCGCCGCCGGCGACGGCAGGGCCCTGCTGGCTGCGAGCACCGCCGCCGCCTGCCACAGCACCAGGAGCGCCAGCAGCGAGCCGGCGCGCATGGCGGCCTCCAGGCTGCGTCCGTGCCCCTGCGCCATCAGCCGGCATCCGCATAGAGGCCGGGCGGCAGGCTCCTGGCCGATCCGACCAGCTTCTCCCCGCCGATCTCGGCCAGCACCGCATAGAGCCTCTGCGCATCGGCCTGCTCCGCGGCGATCGGCCGGTGTGGAATGCCCTCGACGAAGCGTCGGCGCAGCGCCTGGAACGCGGCCTCGTCCTCCGCCTGCATCAGGGGCCGGATCGCCGTCCAGGCCGCGTCGGCGCCGGCATCGGCGCCGGCGAGCAGCGCCTTGGCCTGCCGCGAGGCGGCGAGGAAGGCGGCGAGCGCCGCCGGCCGGCCGGCGACGAAGGGCTCGGCGAAGACATAGCCGACCAGCGCCAGCGGCCCGGTGACGCCGAAGCCGCGCGCCAGCTCGTCCGCCCCGATCAGCCGGCGGAAGCCCTTGGCCTCCAGCCGGGCGCAGAAGTTCCAGTAGAGCAGCGCCGCGTCGAGCTCGCCGGTTTCCAGCTTCTCCGTCAGCAGCGGCGGCGCGCCGTAGGCGGGCCGCGCCGCGCCGGCGAGGTCGATGCCGGCGGCCCGCCGGGCATGGGCCTGCAGCAGGAGCCAGCTCTTGTCGAGCGCCCCCCCGGCCACCCCGATCGACCGGCCGGCGAGGTCGGCGACGCCGCGGATCGGCGAGGCCGCCGGCACCATCACCGCCCCTTCCGTCGCCGAGAACGGCGCATAGAGGATGGCGCGACCCTCCGCGCGCAGGCGGGCGGCGAGCAGGAGGTCGCTGACGATGGCGTCGACCGCGCCCGCCTGGAAGGCGATGCGGGCGGCGTCGCTGGAGGCGAGCCTGACCGGCTGCACCTCCAGGCCCCGCGCCGCGTCGAAGCCCTGCCGGCGGATGGTCTCGATCTCCCAGCTGACCGTGCCGAACTGCAGCACGCCGACCCGGACCGGCTGGGCCCCGGCCGCGGCGGCGGGCCCGGCGAGCAGCGCGCCGGCGAGCATCAGCATCTCACGTCGTGTCGGCATGCCGATCCTCCCGCGCCGGACGTTCCTTCCCTGCGGCCGACGCGAAGACCCCGCGTGAGCCGCACTCCCGCCGGCAACCTAGAGGCTCGCCGGCGGCGCGGCCCGTGCAATCCAGCCACCCCACCGCGACGAAAAGAAGCATGCGGTCCCGCGAAAAAATTAGAACTATTCTTGACATGCAGTCTGAACATCATTTCTCATACTGTCCAGCGTCATTCCGGCGTCAAAGCGGAGGAATGCCACGCACCAAGATCGCGCAAGTCGATCCGGCGTATTCAACAAGCTTTCAGGCAGATCGCCGGAGGCTTTCGTGGAGAGGGCTCGTTATGAAACGTATTGTGTTCGCTGCACTTGCCTTTCTAGCCTTTGAAGGCGCGGCAAGAGCCCAGGACGTCGCAGCTGGCGAAAAGGTATTCATCAAATGCAAGGCCTGCCATCAAATCGGTGAGACGGCAAAGAATGCAGTAGGCCCCGAATTGAATGGACTCATCGGACGGCATTCCGGAGCCGTGGATGGGTTCAATTATTCTGCGGGAATGAAGAATTCTAATCTTCAATGGACCGAAGAGAATCTCTCAGAATATCTTAAGAGCCCGAAACAGAAAGTTCCTGGCAACAAGATGGCCTTCGTCGGCCTGAACAAGCCCGAGGACATCGCCAACGTCCTCGCCTATCTCAAGCAGTTCGGGCCCGACGGCAAGAAGGCGCCGTAGCGCCCGGGACCGTCCGGAGGCTGCCGGCGGGCCGATCGTCACGAGCCCCCCCGCCGGGGCAGCGGCGCCGGCGCGGTGCTGTCGCGCACCACCAGCTCGCCGTGCAGCACCGTCAGCGGCTGGGGCGGGCTCTCGCCGCCGAGCAGGCCGAGCAGGATGCGCGCGCCCGTCGCGCCGAGGTCGAAGCGCGGCTGGCGGATGGTGGTCAGGGTCGGCTCGACGAAATCGGCGAACTCGATGCCGTCGAAGCCGACGAGCGACACGTCCTGCGGCACGCGCACGCCGGCGGCGCGGATCGTCTTCATGAAGGCGATGGCGACCTCGTCCGAGGTGGCGACGACACCGGTCGGGCGCCGCGCCATGGCGAGGAACGCCTGCCCCGCCTCGACTCCGGCCCGGAAGACGTAATCCCCCTCCAGGCGCACCACGTCCTCCCGCGGCAGGCCCGCCTCGCGGACCGCGGCCTCGAAGCCGCGATAGCGCCGCACCTCGTTGTAGTTGCCCTTCGGTCCGGCGATGTAGAGCAGCCGGCGATGGCCGAGACCGATGAGGTGGCGCGTCTGCGCCAGCGTGCATTCGGTGTCATCGACCACCACGGTCGGCACCTCGGCGACGCCGGTCCCGGCGCAGACCGCCACCACCGGGATGCCGGCCTGCAGGATCGAGCGCCCGTCGCGCGCCGGCACCGCGGCCGACAGCACGATCGCCCCGTCGAGATGGCCGCCGAAGACGAGGTCGACCAGGTAGTCCTCCTTGCCGTCGACGCTGTCGAGATTGCCCATCAGCATGGCATAGCCGGCCGCGGACAGCTCCATGTCGATGCCGTGCAGCACCTCGCTGAAGAAGGGCGGGTTGCGCCGCTTGGGCACCACCACCAGGATGGCGCGCGAGCGGCCGGCGCGCAGCTGGCGCGCCGCCGCGTTCGGCGTGTAGTCGAGCACCCGCACGGCCTCGAGCACGCGCAGGCGCGTCGCCTCCAGCACCCGGTCCGGCGCCGTCAGGGCCCGGCTCACCGTCGCCGTCGAGACGCCGGCGGCCCGCGCCACGTCGGCGATCAGGGCCTTCGCCCGCTCCGGGCGGGGCCGGCTGCGCCGGCTCTTGCGCCCCTCTCCGCCTCCCCCCTGGCCCGTCGCTGCTGTCATGGCGGCCCGATCACGTCCTGCGCCGGGGCGAGGCCGGGGCGGCCGCAGCCTGCAATCCGGCGTTGCACGAGGCTGCTTGACATCGGCCTCGCCCACTTACAATATCGGCCAGCATGCAAACGATTACATAAAAATGCAATGCAATCCTTTGGGAGGATGTCCATGACGTTATCGACGGGAAAATCGATGCTAGCGTCGTCTCGCGCCCTCGCCGTCGGCATGCTGGCCGGGCTCGCCTTCGCCGGCTCCGCCCTGGCGCAGGACAAGCCGCGCGCGGAGGTGATGCACTGGTGGACCTCGGGCGGCGAATCCGCCGCGGTCAAGGTCCTGGCCGAGCAATACACCAAGGCGGGCGGCGAATGGGTCGATGCCGCCATCGCCGGCGGCGAGGCCGCCCGCGCCGCCGCCATCAACCGCATCGTCGGCGGCAAGCCGCCGACCGCCTCGCAGTTCAACACCGGCAAGCAGTTCGACGACCTCGTGACGCAGGGCCTGCTCAACACGCTCGACGAGGTGGCCGAGCAGGGCAAGTGGAAGAGCTTCCTGCCGCCCTCCTTCGTCGACGCCGCCAGCCGCGACGGCCATTTCTACGCCGTGCCGATCAACGTGCACGGCCAGAACTGGGCCTTCTATTCCAAGCCGGTGCTCGACAAGGCCGGCGTCACGGCGGTGCCGAAGACCTGGGACGAATTCTTCGCCGCCATGGACAAGATCAAGGCCGCCGGCCTGATCCCGATCGCCCAGGGCGGCCAGCCCTGGCAGGAGCGCATCCTGTTCAACGTCGTGCTGCTCTCGGTCGGCAAGGACGTCTACAACAAGATCTATGTCGAGCGCAGCGCCGACGCGGTGAAGTCGCCGGAGTTCCGCAAGGCCGTCGAGATCTACGGCCGCATGCGCGACTATGTCGATCCCGGCTCGCCCGGCCGCAACTGGAACGACGCCACGGCGCTGCTGATCACCGGCAAGGCCGGCGTGCAGTTCATGGGCGACTGGGCCAAGGGCGAGTTCAAGGCGGCCGGCAAGGTCGCCGACCAGGACTTCTACTGCCAGGTCGGCCTCGACGGCACGGATCTGATGATCGGCGGCGACGTCTTCGTCTTCCCCAAGACCAGCGACCCCGGGCAGGTGAAGGCGCAGACCCTGCTGGCCTCGACCATGCTCACCCCCGAGACCCAGCTCCTGTTCAACATCCAGAAGGGCTCGATGCCGGTGCGCGGCGACGTCGATGCCGGCAAGCTCGATGCCTGCGCCCAGAAGGGCATGAAGCTGCTGGCCGACCCGGCCCACCAGACCGCCGTCAGCGACATGCTGATCTCGGCCGACCTCACCGGCTCGCTCCAGGACGTGCTGACCAATTTCTGGAACGACAAGGGCCAGAGCGTCGACGACCTCCTCGCCAAGTTCGCCGCCGCGCTGCAATCGGGCGATTGAGCCCCGCCTGACGTGAAGCCGCGGGGCCCGCCGTCGGGCCCCGCTTCGGGACCCGACGGAGCGCACCGCATGGCCGAGCCAGCCAGAGCGCGGACATCACGCCCCCGGCGCCGCTCCGCCGCGGCCTGGGCGCTGGCGCCGGCGTGGATCGTCGTCGTGGTCGCCTATCTCGGCACCATGGCCTGGACCGTGGTGATCTCCTTCACCCCGTCCAAGCTGCTGCCGGTCTACACGTTCGTCGGCTTCGACCAGTACGCGCGCCTGTTCACCTCCGACCGCTGGCAGGTCTCGCTCTGGCATCTTCTGATCTTCGGCGTGCTGTTCATCGCCTGCTGTCTCGTCACCGGCTTCCTGCTCGCCGTGGCGCTGGACCAGAAGGTGCGGTTCGAGAACACCTTCCGCACCATCTTCCTCTACCCCTATTCCATGTCGTTCATCGTCACCGGCCTGATCTGGCAATGGCTGATGAACCCCGGCCTCGGCATCCAGAACACGGTGCGCGGCTGGGGATGGCAGGGCTTCACCTTCGACTGGGCGGTGAATTCCCGGATGGCGGTGTTCGCGCTGGTGATCGCCGCGGTCTGGCAGGCCTCGGGGCTGGTGATGGCGCTGATGCTGGCGGGCCTGCGCGGCGTCGACGCCGAATTGTGGAAGGCGGCCCGCGTCGACGGCATCCCGGCCTGGCGGGTCTATGTCTCGATCATCCTGCCGATCCTCGCCCCGACCATCGCCACCGCGACGGTGCTGCTCTCCATCGCCGTGATCAAGGTCTACGACCTCGTCGTGGCGCTGACCAATGGCGGGCCAGGCACATCGTCGGAGATGCCGGCCAAGTTCATCATGGACAATCTCGGCTTCCGCCAGAATATCGGCCTCGCCACCTCGGCCGCCACGGTGATGCTGATCACCGTCGTCTGCCTGGTGACGCCCTGGCTCTACCGCACCTATTTCCGCAGCCAGGCCGGGAGGACGTGATGGCCGCCGTCGCCTTCCCCGCCGAGGCCCGCGGACCCAGGCCCCGCCGCCTCACCGCCGGCCGCATCGGGCTCTACGCCTTCCTCCTCGCCGCGGCCGCCTTCTTCCTGCTGCCGGTCGTGGTGATGGTGCTGACCTCGCTCAAGACCATGGACGAGATCCGCCAGGGCCAGATCTTCGCCCTGCCGCAGGCCTTCGACACCAGCGCCTGGTCGACCGCCTGGTCGAGCGCCTGCACGGGCCTTGCCTGCGAGGGCATCCGCGTCGGCTTCTGGAACTCCGTGCGCATCCTCGCGCCGAGCGTGGTGCTGTCGATCGCCATCGGCGCGATCAACGGCTACGCCCTGTCGCTGTGGAACGTGCGCTACGCCAACCTGCTCTTCGCCATCCTGCTGATCGGCGCCTTCATCCCCTACCAGGTGTTCATCTATCCCCTGGTGCGGCTGTCGTCGGCGGCCCAGATCTTCGCCACCCTGCCCTGCATCGTCCTCGTCCACACCATCTTCGGCATGCCCTACATGACGCTGATCTTCCGCAACTATTATGCCGGCCTGCCGCCGGAGCTGTTCAAGGCGGCGCGGGTCGACGGCGGCGGCTTCTGGCGCATCTTCCTCCATGTGATGCTGCCGATGTCGACGCCGATCCTGATCGTCGCCGTCATCCTGCAGGTCACCGGCATCTGGAACGACTTCATCCTCGGCCTGACCTTCGCCGGCAGCGCCAACAACCCGATGACGGTGCAGCTCAACAACGTGGTCAATTCCACCACCGGCGAGCGCGCCTACAATGTCGACATGGCCGCCACCCTGCTCACCGCCGCCGTGCCGCTCTTCGTCTACTTCGTTTCCGGCCGCTGGTTCGTGCGCGGCATCGCCGCCGGCGCGGTGAAGGGGTAGCCGATGCGGCCCGCCGACAGCGCCCAAGCCCCCGCCGCCATCCCGGCGCCCTCCGTCGCCGTGCGCGACCTCGCCATCCGCTACGGCGCGGTCACGGTGCTCGACAATCTCCGGCTGGAGGTGGCGCCGGGCGAGTTCATCGTCCTGCTCGGCCCCTCCGGCTGCGGCAAGTCGACCCTGCTCAACGCCATTGCCGGGCTGATCGACATCAGCGACGGCGAGATCTGGATCTCCGGCCGCAACGTCACCTGGGCCGAGCCGGCGGAGCGCGGCATCGGCATGGTGTTCCAGTCCTATGCGCTCTATCCGCGCATGACGGTCGCGGGCAACATGTCCTTCGGCCTGAGGATGGCCGGGCTGCCGAGGGCGGAGATCGCCGTGCGGGTCGCCAAGGCGGCGAAGATGCTGCAGCTGGAACCGCTGCTGCAGCGCCGGCCGGCCGAGCTCTCCGGCGGCCAGCGCCAGCGCGTCGCCATCGGCCGGGCGCTGGTGCGCAACGTCGACGTGTTCCTGTTCGACGAGCCCCTGTCCAATCTCGACGCCAAGCTGCGCAACGAGCTGCGCGTCGAGATCAAGAAGCTCCACCAGGAGCTCGGCAACACCATGATCTACGTCACCCACGACCAGATCGAGGCGCTGACCCTGGCCGACCGCATCGCCGTGATGAAGGGCGGCGTCATCCAGCAGCTGGCGACGCCGCACGACATCTACCACCAGCCGGCCAACCAGTTCGTCGCCGGCTTCATCGGCTCGCCGACCATGAACTTCTGGGAGGGCCGGCTCGCCGGCGCGGCAGGCGGCTGGCGCTTCGAAGGCTCCGACCTCGCCATCGACCTCGCGCGCTATCCCTTCGCGCGCGCGCCGGCGGCGGGACCGGCCGTGCTCGGCATGCGGCCCGAGCATATCGGCATCGGCGAGGCGCCGCCCGGCCGCCATGCCGGCCGCGGCCTCGTCACCATCGTCGAGCCGATGGGCGCCGACACCGTGGTGTGGACCGAGATCGGCGGCAAGCCCTCCACCATCCGCCTCGACGGCGACCAGCCCGCCAGAGTGGGCGATGCCATCCCCTTCCATTTCGACCCGGCACGCGCCTCGCTGTTCGACGCGCAGGCCGGCACGCGCCTCTGACACTCATCCCGGCAAAGGACATTCCATGGCGATTTCCACCCCCACTTCGTTTCAGCTCTATTCCGCCCGGAAGTTTCCGCCGCTGGCCGACCGGGTGAAGGAGCTGGCCGAGATCGGCTACACCGCGGTCGAGCCCTTCGGCGGCCTCTACGGCGACGCCGCAGGCCTGCGCGCGATGCTCGACGCGGTCGGCCTCGCCGCGCCCAGCGGCCATTTCGGCCTCGACATGCTGGAGCAGGATTTCGACGGCGCCCTCGCAGTCGCCCGCACCCTCGGCATGCGCTTCGTCGTCTGTCCCTACCTCATGCCCGAGGAACGGCCGGCGGATGCGGCCGGCTGGAAGGCGTTCGGCGCCCGGCTGCAGGCGGTCGCCGCCCGCTTCGACAAGGCCGGCCTCGCCTTCGCCTGGCACAACCACGATTTCGAGTTCCGGCCGCTGCCCGACGGCTCCGTGCCGATCGAGCACATCCTCGTCGAGGGCGTTGCCTGGGAGGCCGACCTCGCCTGGGTCGCCCGGGCCGCGGTGGATCCGCTGCCCTGGCTGCAGCGCTATGCCGGCCGCGTGCCGCTGGTGCACGTCAAGGATATCGCCCCGGCCGGCGAGAAGGCGGACGAGGACGGCTGGGCCGATGTCGGCGAGGGCGTGCTGCCCTGGGCGGCGCTGTGGCGGGCGGCGGAGGCGGCCGGGGCCGAGATCATGGTGGCCGAGCACGACAATCCCAGCGATGCGGAGCGTTTCGCCCGGGTGAGCTACGCCACCATGTCCAAGCTGAACGGGAAGGCCTGAGCCATGGCGCTGAAGATCGGCCTCGTCGGCTGCGGCAACATCTCCGACATCTACCTCACCAACGCCAGGCTGTTCCGCGACATCGAATTCGCCGCGGTCAGCGACATCAACCCGGAGGCGGCGGCCCGGCAGGGCGCGAAATACGGCCTGCCCGTGCGCACGGTCGACGCGCTGCTGGCGAGCAGGGATGTCGACATCGTCCTCAACCTGACCGTGCCGGACGCCCACGCCCCGGTCTACCGGGCGGCGATCGAGGCCGGCAAGCACGTCTATGGCGAGAAGCCGCTGGCGACGACGCTCGAAGACGGGCGGCGGGTGGTCGAGGCGGCCCGCGCCAAGGGCCTGCGCATCGGCTCGGCCCCGGACACGGTGCTCGGCGGCGGCATCCAGACCGCCCGGGCCCTGGTCGACGGCGGCGCCATCGGCAAGCCGCTGCTCGGCCTGATGGCGGTGCTCTCGCACGGCATGGAGAACTGGCACCCCAACCCCGCCTTCTTCTTCAAGCCCGGCGGCGGGCCGGTGTTCGACCTCGGCCCCTACTATATCTCGGCGCTGGTGACGCTGCTCGGCCCGGTGGCGAGCGTCGTTGCGGTCGGCCAGATCGGCTTTGCCGAGCGCACCGTCACCACCGAGACCTCGCCGGTGCGCGGCAGCAAGATCAAGGTCGAGGTGCTGACCACGGCGCAGGCCCTGCTCACCTTCGCCTCCGGCGCCCAGATCACCTTCCTGGCCAGCTGGGATGTCTGGCGCCACGGTGTGCCGCCGATCGAGATCCACGGCACCGAGGGCTCGATGCGCGTGCCCGACCCGAACTTCTTCGGCGGCCCGGTCGACGTCGCCCGCGAGCGCGCCGACTGGGCCGCGACGCAGACGACCGACAAGACCTTCGGCGTGCCGAACTGGCCGGCGCAGACCCCCACCGTCGCCAATTATCGCGGCCTCGGCCTGGCCGAGATGGCACGCGCCATCGGCGAGGGCCGACCGCACCGGGCGAACGGCGACCTCGCCCTGCACGTCCTCGCCGTCATGGCCGGGATTCTCGACTCGGCCGTCAGCGGCAAGCCCGTCGCCATCACCGACGGCTGCGAGCGCCCGGCACCACTCGGCGAGGACGAGGCCAGGGGGCTGCTGGCCGGCTGAGGTATCGGAGTTCGCGGATCGCGACGCCTGCAACCCCCCTCTTCCGACCGGGAGGGGGGCAGGGCGAGGGTCTGAACGCATCGGCAACAGGGTACGGGCCAATACAACGAGACGTGGAAAATCTCTGCCTTTTTCGAAAAGATTCGGCCCCTGGCGCCCATCGCCGATAGATTTCCTGCAGCAGGCATTCAGGCCTCAGCTGCCGTCACGATCCTTGAAATGATACCGTAAAGTGATACTATATGCCTCTAAGCGGGAAGCATCGAGCCACGCTCGAGGCGGTGTTTGCCGAACCTGTCCGCGCCGGCATTGCGTGGCGCGACATCGAAGCTCTGTTCGGCGCCTGCGGGGCGGAGATCAGCGAAGGCAGCGGGTCGCGAGTACGCGTGGCGCTCAATGGTGTGCGCGCCGTGTTTCATCGCCCGCATCCTCAGAAGGAGACGGACAAGGGAGCGGTCCGGTCAGTGCGACGTTTCCTGGCGGAAGCCGAGGTCTTGCCATGACGGTGATGCATTACAAGGGCTACGAAGGCGTCGTCGACTATGACGAGGAGGCCGAGATCTTCCACGGCGAGGTCATCAACCTGCGCGACGTCATCACCTTCCAAGGCACATCGGTGAGCGAATTGAAGCAGGCGTTGGCGGATTCGGTCGAAGATTATCTCGCCTATTGCCGGGAACGCGGCGAAGAACCGGAGAAGCCGTTCTCGGGACACTTCGTCGTGCGCGCGGAGCCGGCGCTGCACAGGGCCATGTTCTCAGCCGCCAAGCGCGCTGGAATGAGCCTCAACAAATGGGTGACATCGACCCTGGAGCGGGCAGTCTCACGCTGACCGGATCGATCCGATGGCAGAGGCGGATTGCCAGCACCGATCGCGCTGACGTTTTCTCCTCACGCCTTGCATGCGCGGCAGCTTGCGGCGCCTCGCCCTCTCACGCTTTTTCAGCGGATGCCGTCATCGTCTGCATTGACTTGCCCGCCGACGCGGTCGGAAATGCTGCTCCGAGCGCCCGCCCGCTTGCGCCATGCCGGCCCGCGCCTCGCCGGGCAAGAGGATCACGCCGCCGATGGCCAAGCGCCCCACCATCACCGATCTCGCCGAGGCCGCAGGCGTCAGCGTGGCGACGGTCGACCGTCTCCTCAACGGCCGCCATGCCGTGCGCGAGGAGACGGCGCGCCTGATCTACGACGCCGCCCAGGCCATCGGCTTCCATGCCGCCGGCCTGCTGCGCCAGCGCATCGAGCGCGACGTGCCGCCCTACCGCCTCGGCTTCGTCCTGCAACGGCCGGAGCAGCATTTCTACGCCAGCCTCGGCGAGCACATCGTCAGGGCGGTGGCCGCCGCCCGCGAATTCCGCGGCATCCCGACGCTCGAGCATGTGACGGAGCAGAGTCCTGCCGCGGTCACGGCGAAGCTGAGGGCGCTGGCCGGCCGCTGCCAGGCCGTCGCCGTGGTCTCGGTCGACCATCCCCTCATCGCCGCCGCCGTCGCGGAGCTCAGGGACAAGGGCGTGCCGGTGTTCTCGCTGCTCTCGGACTTCGCCGCGGGCGTGCGGGCCGGCTATGTCGGCGTCGACAACCGCAAGGCCGGCCGCACGGCCGCCTGGGCCATCGCCCGCACGGCCCGGCAGGCCGGCAAGGTCGGCCTCTTCGTCGGCAGCCACCGCTTCCTCGGCCACGAGATGCGCGAGATCGGGCTGCGCAGCTATTTTCGCGAGAATGCCCCGCAGTTCGAGGTGCTCGACAGCTATGTCAACCTGGAGGAGCGGCGCATCGCCTATGAGGCGACGTTCGACCTCCTGCATCGCCATCCCGATCTCGCCGGCTTCTACGTCGCCGGCGGCGGCATGGAGGGCGTGATCGAGGCGCTGCGGGAAGAGGGCGGCGGCCGCGACGTCGTCGCCGTCTGCAACGAGATCACGCCGGACTCGCGCGCCGCCCTGGCGGAGAACATCATCACCATGGTGATCGCCACGCCCGTGGCCCGGCTCGCCGCCGAGCTGGTCCAGATCATGGCCGCGGCGATCGCCTCGCCGGCCCAGGAGCCGCCCGGACAGACCTTCCTGCCCTTCGATCTCTACACCTCCGAGAACATCTGATCCGCAGCCGATGCCCGGCGTCGATGACGAAAATCCATCACGCCTCCATCACGTTTCTCTCACAGATGACGCCATTTCAGTCATTCCGCGATTGACGGACCGCGTCGCCCGGCTTGAATGGAGCCGTGCCGCGAGAACCCGGGTCCGCCGGGCGAGCGGCGAGCGACAGGCGGCGATACGCCGGCGCTGGGAGGACACGATGACGGACGGGACAGCGCCGACCTTCGCGCTCAACCATATGGCCGCGCCGCGCCTCGGCCTGGGGGCCTTCTTCGAGCTGGCCGGCGCGCTCGGCATCAGCCGGATCGAGATCCGCAACGACCTCGAAGGGCATTCCATCCCCGACGGCACGCCCGCGGCGCGCGTCCGCGCCCTGGCCGAGGCGGCAGGCCTGACCATCCTCTCGATCAATGCCCTGCAGCGCTTCAACGAATGGACGCCGGACCGTGCCGCCGAGGCGGAGGCCCTGGCCGACTATGCCGCCGGCTGCGGCGCCGAGGCGCTCGTTCTGGTGCCCGTCAACGACGGCACCGGCCGCGCCAACGGCGAGCGCCAGGCCAATCTGCGCGTCGCCCTCAAGGCGCTCGAGCCGATCCTGGCCGAACGCAGCTTGATCGGCCTGGTCGAGCCCCTCGGCTTCGAGAGCTGCTCGCTGCGCCTGAAGCTGGAAGCCGTGGCGACCATCGATTCCATCGGCGCCGGCGAGACCTTCCGCCTGGTGCACGACACCTTCCATCACCATCTCGCCGGCGCGGCCGAGATCTTTCCGCGGCGCACCGGCCTCGTCCACATCTCCGGCGTGACGGCATCCGTCGGCATGGCCGGCCTGCGCGACTCCCATCGCGCCCTGGTCGACGGCGCCGACCGGATCGGCAACCTCGCCCAGATCCGCGCCCTGATCGACGGGGGCTATCGCGGCGCCTTCTCCTTCGAGCCGTTCGCCGAGGCGGTGCATGCGCTGGCCGATCCCGCGGCTGCGATCCGGGCCAGCATGGACTTCATCCGCGCGCAGATCCTGCGCCACGCGGCCTGACGGCAGCCGCCGCGGCGGCGCGCGCCCATACCCCTTCGAGGGGTGATCCGGAAGAACAAGGGCGCCGCCGGACGCCCGACCAGGAGGGACATGACATGAAGAAGACGTTGCTTGCGCTGGTCCTGTCGACCGCGATGATCGGCTCGGCCTCGGCCGAGACCATCGGCGTCTCGATGGCGCTGTTCGACGACAATTTCCTCACCGTGCTGCGCAACGGCATGCAGGACTATGCCAAGACCAAGCCCGGCGTGTCGCTGCAGGTGGAGGACGCCCAGAACGACGTCGGCAAGCAGCTCAACCAGATTCAGAACTTCATTGCCCAGAAGGTCGACGCGATCATCGTCAACCCGGTCGACACCGATGCCACCCCGGCCATGACCAAGCTCGCCGTGGCCGCCCATGTCCCGCTCGTCTACGTCAACCGCATGCCGGCCGACAAGCAGCTGCCCGCCAACGTCTCCTTCGTCGGCTCCGACGAGCGCCAGTCCGGCACGCTGGAGATGCAGGAAGTCTGCAAGCTGCTCGGCGGCAAGGGCAAAATCGTCGTGATGATGGGCGAGCTCTCCAACCAGGCCGCCCGCCAGCGTACCCAGGACGTGCTCGACGTGATCGCCAGGCCGGAGTGCAAGGGCATCGAGATCCTGGAGAAGCAGACCGGCAACTGGAAGCGCACCGAGGGCACCGACCTGATGACCAATTGGATCAGCGCCGGCATCAAGCCGGACGCGGTGGTGTCCAACAATGACGAGATGGCGATCGGCGCCATCCAGTCGCTGAAGGCGGCCGGCGTGCCGATGGACAAGATCGTCGTCAGCGGCGTCGACGCGACGCAGGACGCCCTCGCGGCGATGAAGGCCGGCGAGCTCGACGTCACCGTGTTCCAGAACGCCGCCGCCCAGGGCTCGGGCGCGGTCGACACCGCCCTGAAGCTCGCCAAGGGCGAGAAGGTCGACCAGATGGTGTGGATCCCGTTCGAGCTGGTGACGCCGGCCAACATGGGCCAGTACCTCAGGAAGAACTGAGCCGGCGATCGACGAATTCGGCACGCGACCTCGGGCGTGCCGATGGCGGGGACCGGCGGCCGCCTCGAACGACCTCCTCCCGTCGCCCCCGGCCGCGTGCGGCCGGGCAGCGTCGCCGGTCCCGCCTTTCTTTCGACAGTCCCGCGCCTCGCACGTCCCGAACGGAGGTCCGCAATGGCAAGCCCGATCGAGCACTGCGCCCCCGATGCCGGTGGGCGCCATGACGGCGCCGAGCTCCTGGCGGTGGAAGGCATCCACAAAGCGTTCCCGGGCGTGGTGGCGCTCGACGACGTCTCCTTCCGCCTCCGGCGCGGCAGCGTCCACGCCCTGATGGGCGAGAACGGAGCCGGCAAATCGACCCTGATGAAGATCATCGCCGGCATCCACCAGCCGGATGCCGGCACCATCC
Source organism: Labrys wisconsinensis (assembly GCF_030814995.1). Lineage (GTDB taxonomy): Bacteria > Pseudomonadota > Alphaproteobacteria > Rhizobiales > Labraceae > Labrys > Labrys wisconsinensis. The sequence goes on from NZ_JAUSVX010000001.1 coordinate 154,289, forward strand.
GCCTCAACGGCGAGGCGGTCCGTCTCGCCTCGCCCCTCGACGCTTTGAAGCGCGGCATCGCCATGATCCATCAGGAGCTGAACCTGATGGCGTTCATGACGGTGGCGGAGAACATCTGGATCGGCCGCGAGCCGCGCAACCGGCTCGGCCTGGTCGATCACCGCGAGCTCAACCGGCGCACGGCGGACCTGTTCGCGCAGCTCAGGATCGACGTCGACCCCGAGGCGGAGGTCCGCAGCCTGACGGTCGCGACCCGGCAGATGGTCGAGATCGCCAAGGCCGTGTCCTTCGAGTCCGACGTGCTGATCATGGACGAGCCGACCTCGGCCCTGACCGAACGGGAGGTGGCGCATCTCTTCCGGATCATCCGCGGCCTCAAGGCCGAGGGCAAAGGCATCGTCTACATCACCCACAAGATGAACGAGCTGTTCGAGATCGCCGACGAGGTCTCCGTCTTCCGCGACGGGCGCCACATCGCCAGCGACCGTGCCGAGGCCCTCACCCGCAACGACATCATCCGCATGATGGTCGGGCGCGAGATCACCCAGATGTTCCCGAAGGAGACGGTGCCGATCGGCGACGTCGTGCTGTCGGTGCGGGGACTCTCCCTCGACGGCGTCTTCCGGGACGTCTCCTTCGACATCCGCGCCGGCGAGATCCTCGGCGTCGCCGGTCTGGTCGGCTCCGGCCGCAGCAACGTGGCCGAGACCATCTTCGGCGTGACGCCGGCGAGCGCCGGGCGTATCGAGGTGCGGGGCCGGCCGGTGCGCGTCGATTCCCCCGGCACGGCCATGCGTCACGGCATGGCCTTCCTCACCGAGGACCGCAAGGAGACCGGCTGCTTCCTCATCCTCGACGTGCTCGAGAACATGCAGGTGGCGGTGCTGAACCGGGCATTCTGCACGGCCGGCTTCGTCGCCCAGAACGCAGTGAACGCCGCCTGCGAGGAGATGCGGGCGACGCTGCGGGTGAAGACGCCCGACCTGCAGGAGCGCATCCAGAACCTGTCCGGCGGCAACCAGCAGAAGGTGCTGGTCGGGCGCTGGCTCCTGACGCAGCCGAAGATCCTGATCCTGGACGAGCCGACGCGCGGCATCGACGTCGGCGCCAAGGCCGAGATCCACAAGCTGATCAGCCGCCTCGCCGGCGAGGGCGTGGCTGTCATGATGATCTCGTCCGAGCTGCCGGAAGTGCTCGGCATGAGCGACCGCATCATGGTGATGCACCAGGGCCGCGTCACCGGCTTCCTCGACCGCGCCGCGGCCGACCAGGTCAAGGTGATGGAGCTCGCGGCCCAATGAGCGCACCGGGCATGACGAAAGAGAGGGGAACCATGGCGAGCGAAGGCGCGGCTACGGGCGCGGTGCGTCCTCCGGCGGCACGGCGCCGGCGCAAATGGCCGCCGGAGGCCAGCATCTTCCTGGTGCTCCTCGGGATGGCGCTGGCCTTCGAGGTGCTCGGCTGGATCGTCACCGGCCAGAGCTTCCTGGTGAACAGGGAACGCCTGGTGGTGATGATCCTGCAGGTCTCCGTGATCGGCATCATCGCCGTCGGCGTGACGCAGGTGATCATCACCGGCGGCGTCGACCTCTCCTCGGGATCCGTCGTCGGCCTCACCGCGATGATGGCGGCGAGCTTCGCGCAGACCTCGGACTATGCCCGTGCCGTCTATCCCGCGCTGACCGACCTGCCCGTCATCGTGCCCGTGGCCGTCGGCATGGCGGCCGGGCTCGCCGCCGGCCTGATCAACGGCAGCCTCGTCGCCTATGCCGGCATCCCGCCCTTCATCGCCACGCTCGGGATGATGGTCACCGCCCGGGGCCTGGCCAAATGGTACACGCGCGGCCAACCGGTCAGCATGCTCTCGGACGGCTATGCCGCCATCGGCTCGGGCATCTGGCCGGTGGTGATCTTCCTCGGCGTCGCCCTGATCTTCCACATCGCCCTGCGCTATACCCGCTACGGCAAGTTCACCTATGCCATCGGCGCCAACGTCCAGGCGGCGCGGGTCTCCGGCATCGATGTCGGCCGCCACCTGGTCAAGGTCTACGCCATTGCCGGCCTGCTGGCGGGCCTCGCCGGCGTCGTCACCGCGGCGCGCGCCATCTCCGGCCAGGCCGGCATGGGCGTGATGTACGAGCTCGACGCCATCGCCGCGGCGGTGATCGGCGGCGCCTCGCTCGCCGGCGGCGTGGGGCGCATCACCGGCACGGTGATCGGCACCATCATCCTCGGCGTGATGACCTCCGGCTTCACCTTCCTGCGGATCGACGCCTACTATCAGGAGATCGTCAAGGGCATCATCATCGTCGCCGCCGTGATCGCCGACCAGTATCGCCAGCACCGGCGCCGCCGGGCGTGAGCCGACGAGACGGGAGGAGCCGACCCGCTCGCCAGGCTGGAGAGGACGACGGCGGGGCGCGTCCTCGCCCGACGCAAGCCGGGACCGCGGCCGAAATCGGGTAAACTGTTGTCCCGACAAGCGGCCGTCGGCGACCATGCCGCCCCGCGCGATCACCCCAGCTTGAGATGAACCCTGCCGGCTTCGACCTTGACCGGATAGGTCCTGAGGTTGACGCAGACCGGCCCGCCCTTGGCTTGCCCGGTCCTGTAGTCGAAGCGGCCATTATGCTTCGGGCACTCGATGATCTCGTCCATGACGAGGCCCTCGGCGAGGTGCACCTTCTCGTGGGTGCACAGGCCGTCGGTGGCGAAATAGGCGTCGTCCCGCGAGCGATAGATCGCGAAGGTGCGCCCGGCATGGTCGAAGCGGATCACGTCCTCCCGATCGATCTCGCCGGCGTCGCAGGCTTCGATCCATTCGCTCATGGCTTTCCTCCCTGGATGCGCGGGCCGGCCGTCATTCCGCCGCCATGGACGCGACGTCGTGCAGGTCCTCGCGATAGGGCCGCGCCGTCGGCGGCAGCTCGCGCTTCAGACAATAGTCCTCGTTGCGCAGTTGGCGCAGGAAGGCCGGGATCATCTCGCGATAGCCGGCCAGGATCGACGGGCTCGGCGCCGGCAGGTCGTTCTTGATCAGGTCGTGCAGCCTGGGCAGGGCGTGATAGGGCACCATCGGGAACATGTGGTGCTCCACGTGATAGTTCATGTTCCAGTAGATGAAGCGGCTTAACGGGTTCATGGTGACGGTGCGGCTGTTCAGCCGATGGTCGGTGACGTTGTCGGCCAGGCCCCCGTGCTGCAGCAGCCCCGTCATCACGTGATGCCAGGCGCCGTAGAGCCGCGGCAGGCCGACCAGCATCAGCGGCAGCCAGGAGTGCAGGGCGAGGGCGAGCGCGACGGTCGCCATGTAGATGGCCAGCCAGACGCGGGCGATGCGGATCGCCTTGGGCTGCTCCTGCTCCGGAATGAAGGTCCTCTCCTCGGCGCTCATCCGGCCGGCGGCGTTGCGGGCCATGTCGAGCATCGCGTGCCAGGCATCGAGCAGGCCGAAGAGGTTCAGCACCAGCCGCACCAGGTCCGGCGGCCGCATCACGGCGATCTCCGGATCGCGCCCGACGATCACCGTGTCGGTGTGGTGCCTCGCATGGCTCCAGCGCCAGGTCACGGGATTGCGCATGATCATGAAGCAGGCGAGCTGATAGACGGCATCGTTCATCCATGGCGTCCTGAACGCCGTGCCGTGGCCGCATTCGTGCCAGCGCGAGTCGCTCGCCGAGCCGTAGAGCGTGCCGTAGACGAAGAAGAACGGCACGCACCACGCCGTGCCCCAGAACCAGGTGCCGCCGGCGGCCGAGAGGCCCAGCGCCGCCAGCCAGATCAGCGTGTCGCGGATGGCGGGGCCGTCGGAGCGCTTCATCAGCTCCTTCATCAGCTTGCGCGGAATGTCGGTGTGGTACCATTCCGCGGCCGCCAGGCCGGTCTCGACGGCGCGCCGGGCATCGCGCCCGACCAGGCTGTAGTCGCGCCGGGATGGCCGGAGATCGTCGCCGCTGCGCGCCCTGTCCATTGCCCTCTCCTGTCGACCGCAGCCTCGGCCGCGATGCCGGCCGTCTCAGTAGCAGAGCCTGCGCCGCCCCCTCAATCGGCGTGCAATATTTTCTATCATCGGCGCTCACGTGCGATGGCGATGAGACTTTATCCATGATGGAATATGATGGACTCCATCATTGCTGCCGAACCGGATTGCGGGGATGTGCGGGCCCGCCGTGTGGGCGGCGCCTTTTCGCTTGACGCTCCCACCAAGATCGATCAGATGTCAGACCAATTCTGGCCCTGACGAGACCCGGATGCGCAAGCCTTCCATCGATGGCCTCTCGCCGCTGCCGCCCGCCGACCGGGTGGAGAGCGTGCTGCGCGCCATGGCCGGGTTCATTGCGCAATCCAAGCTCGGCGCCGGCGACCGCCTGCCGACGGAGCGCCAGCTCACCGAGGCCCTCGCCGTCGGCCGCTCCACCGTGCGCGAGGCGATCAGCCAGCTGCAGGTCATGGGCGTGGTCGAATCGCGCAAGGGCAGCGGCACCTACCTCCTGCGCCCGTTCTCGGCCGACGCCATCCACATGCCGCTGGTGATCGACGCCGCGCACCTGCGCGACCGGCTCCTGCAGACGCTGGAGGTGCGCCGCGGCATCGAGATGGAGGCGAGCGCCGTCGCCGCGCTGCGCCGTACGCCGGCCGACCTCGTCGTCATCGAGGAGAAGCTCGACCAGATGGAGCGGGTGCACATCGCCAAGGGCACGTCCGGGCGCGAGGACCTCGCCTATCACCTCTCCATCTACGACGCGACGCACAACCCGCTGTTCCGCCAGCTGCTCGAGCAGATCCGCGAGGCCTTCGAAAGCTTCTTCGACGAGCCGTTCGACCGGCCGGACTTCGCCCGCCGCTCCTTCCCCTTCCACCGCGAGCTGTTCGACGCCATCCGCGACCAGGACGCGCCCAAGGCCCGGGCCAAGACCCTCGCCATCCTCGACATCGTCGAGGAGGACATCAAGGACATGTCGCAATGACCGATTTCGCCGACAGCGCGGACACCATCGTCGCCCATGACGGCGACCATGCCTTCGACGCGGTGGTGCCGCCGATCGTGCAGACCTCGCTGTTCACCTTCTCCTCCTTCGACGAGATGGTGTCGACCTACAAGGGCGAGCGCTCGCGCATGGTCTATTCGCGGGTGACCAACCCGACCGTGCGCGCCTTCGAGGAGAAGCTGGCGGCGCTGGAGGCGGCGGACGATGCCATCGGCTTCGCCAGCGGCATGGCGGCGATCTCGGGCACGGTGCTGGCCTTCGTCGAGCCCGGCGACCGCATCGTCTGCGTGCGCCACGTCTATCCCGACAGCTACCGCCTGTTCGAGACGCTGCTGAAGCGCTGGAAGGTGACGACCACCTATGTCGACGGCCGCGACCACGAGGCGGTGGCCGCCGCGCTCAAGGGCGCCAGGCTGTTCTACATGGAGAGCCCGACCAGCTGGATGATGGAGGCGCACGATGTCGGCGCCCTCGCCGCCCTCGCCAAGGCCGAAGGCGTCGTCACCGTCATCGACAACAGCTGGGCGACGCCGGTGTTCCAGCAGCCGGTGACGCTCGGCGTCGACCTCGTGCTGCATTCGGCCTCGAAATATATCGGCGGCCACAGCGACACGGTGGCCGGCGTCGTCGCCGGCAGCGCCGCGCTGATCCGGCGCATCCGCCAGACCATCCATCCCTATATCGGCGCCAAGCTCGCCCCGTTCGAGGCCTGGCTGCTGCTGCGCGGCCTGCGCACCCTCCCCGTCCGCATGCGCAGCCACGAGGCCGCGTGCCTGACCATCGCCCGCCGCCTCCAGGCGCTGAAGCCGGTGACGGCGGTGCACCATCCCGGTCTGGCCAACCGGCTGCCGCCTGGCCTCATCGGCACCTCGGGCCTGTTCTCCCTGGAGCTCGACGAGAGCGTCGACATCCCGGCCTTCTGCAACGCCTTGCAACTGTTCAAGCTCGGGGTGAGCTGGGGCGGCCACGAGAGCCTGGTCGTGCCGGCGCTGGTGACGCGCCACCAGGCGGCGGGGCCCAATTCGGCGATCGATTTCGGCGTGCCCGAGCGCGTCGTCCGCCTTCACGTCGGCCTGGAGGGCGTCGACGCCCTCTGGCGCGACATCGAGCAGGCGCTGGCCAGCGCCTCGACCACGGGGAGGGAAGCACCGGGCCTGGCAAGCCTGTGACGCCCGGCCGTCATCCGTCCGGGCCACCATACGAAGCGGCGCCTCACGCCGCCCGCACCGACATTCCACGCGTCCAACAGGGGAAGCCCATGATCAGAAAACTGCTCCTCGCCGCCGCCGCGACCATGATGGTCGCCGGCACGGCCCAGGCCGACACCACGCTCAAATTGGTCGAGGTCATCACCAGCCCCGAGCGCACCGAGACGCTCAAGAGCATCGTCAAGACCTTCGAGGACGCCAATCCCGGCGTGAAGGTCGAGATCGTCTCGCTGCCCTGGGGCCAGGCCTTCGAGAAATTCGCCACCATGGTCTCGGCCGGCGACACGCCCGACGTGGTCGAGATGCCGGACCGCTGGCTCTCCCTCTACGCCAACAACGGCATGCTGGAGAGCCTGGAGCCCTATCTGGCCAAGTGGGAGCACACCAAGGACCTGAACGACCGCGCCCTGCAGATGGGCCGCTACGTCAAGAACACCGCCTATGCGCTGCCCTACGGCTTCTATCTCCGGGCGCTGTTCTACAACAAGAAGCTGTTCGCCGACGCCAAGGTCGATGCTCCACCCAAGACCATGGACGAGTTCATGGACGCGGCCAAGAAGGTCTCGGCCCTGCCCGGCAAGTCCGGCTACTGCCTGCGCGGCGGGCCCGGCGGCCTCAACGGCTGGATGATGATGGGCGCCACCATGAACGGCGACGACACCTACTTCAAGCCGGACGGCACCTCCACCATGGCCGACCCCGGCTGGGTCAAGGGCGTCACCTTCCTGGTCGACCTCTACAAGAACGGCTACGCGCCGAAGGACAGCGTCAACTGGGGCTTCAACGAAATCGTCTCCGGCTTCTATTCCGGCACCTGCGCGATGCTCGACCAGGATCCGGACGCGCTCATCGCCATCGCCGAGCGCATGAACAAGGACGATTACGACGTCGTGCCCATGCCCAAGGGTCCGGCCGGCAAGGCCTTCCCCACCATCGGCTACGGCAGCTGGTCGATGTTCTCCAACTCCAAGGAGAAGGACCTCGCCTGGAAGCTGATCGCCACCCTCGACGGCCCGGAGGGCAACATCGCCTGGAACAAGAAGATCGGCGCGCTGCCGATCTACACGGCGGCGGAGAAGGACCCCTTCTACGCCGATCCCAAGTTCAAGGGCTGGTTCGCCGAGCTCGCCGACAAGAACGTCATCCCGACGGTGATGCCGACCTATCTGTCCGAGTTCGCCTTCTTCGCCGATTCGATCGCGGTGAAGACGACGCAGCAGGCCCTGCTCGGCCAGCTCTCGCCGGAGGATCTCGCCAAGCAATGGGCGGATTATCTGACCAAGGCACAGCAGAAGTACCTGGCGGAGAAGAAGTAGAGCGGAAACAGGATGTGGCGCGAAGCCTTCTCCGCGCAAGCGGGGAAGGTGGCGCCACGAAGTGGCGACGGATGGGGTGTGGTCCGCAGGGCTGAGCCCTTCGACACGCTTGCATGACGGTTGTGCCAGCCGAACACGGCCGAGACCTGCCCGCCACACCCCATCCGACCCGACTTCGTCGGGCCACCTTCCCCGCTTCGCGGAGAAGGCTTTCGCCGGCACAGCTCTAGACCAAAGGACCCGGGATGGCCGTCGAGGCACTCAGCATCGGACCGAGCCGGCGGCGCTTCGTGCTCGCCGTCGAACCCTATCTCTATGCCGCCCCGTCCGTGTTCCTGATCGCGGCGATCATGCTGGTGCCGCTGGTCATCGGCCTGTCCTATGCCTTCCGCGACATCCAGCTGCTCAACCCCTTCGGCGGCGGCTTCGTCGGGCTCGACAATTTCCGCGAGCTGTGGGCTGACGCCAATTTCTGGAACGCGCTGAAGAACACCTTCGTCTGGACCGTGTCCGCGGTGGTGCTGCAGTTCGTCTTCGGCCTGATCCTGGCCCTGCTGCTCAATCGGCCCTTCCCCGGCCGCAGCATCGTCCAGGCCCTGGTGTTCCTGCCCTGGGCGGTGCCGACCTTCCTCTCCGGGCTCGACTGGGCCTGGCTGTTCAACCCGGTGGTCGGCCCCCTGCCCCACTGGGCCCATGCGCTGGGGCTGATGGCGACGCCGGAGAACATCCTGTCGGACCCGCGCACCGCGCTGTGGGGCCCGATCATCGCCTGCGTCTGGTGGGGCATCCCCTTCTTCGCCATCACCCTGCTGGCGGCGCTGCAGTCGATCCCCAAGGACATCTACGAGGCGGCCGAGATCGACGGGGCATCGAGCTTCGAGCGCTTCCGCTCCATCACCGTGCCGTTCCTCGCGCCCACGGTGGCCATCACCGTGATGCTGCGCACGGTGTGGATCGCCAATTCCGCCGACCTGATCGTGGTCATGACCAAGGGCGGACCGGCCGATTCCTCGCAGATCGTCGCGAGCTACATCTTCACCCAGGCCTTCCAGCGCCTCGACTTCGGCTATGCCTCGGCCATCGCCGCGGCGCTCCTGGTGCTGCTGCTGGCCTATGCCTTCCTGCTGGTGGCGCTGCGCCAGCTCCTCATCAAGGCGAGTTGAGCCATGCGCGGATCGGCACGCAAGCGCGCGACGCTCTGGACGATGCACTATCTGGCCATCGGCCTCTACGTCCTGTTCGCCCTCTTCCCGCTCTACTGGCTGCTCAAGGTCTCGGTGACGCCGAACGACCTGCTCTACAGCGAGGGCGTGCGGCTCTGGCCCTCGCGCACCGGCTTCGAGCACTACGCCTCGGTGATCAGCCATTCCGATTTCCCGCTGTTCTTCCGCAACAGCGTCATCGTCTCCGGCTCCACGGCGATCATCACCACGCTGGTGGCGGCGGGCGCGGGCTACGCCTTCTCGCGCTTCGCCTTCCGCGGCAAGTTCTGGCTGGTCGGGCTGATGCTGGTGACGCAGATGTTCCCGCTGGTGATGATCATCGCGCCGATCTTCAAGCTGTTCGCCCCGCTCGGCCTCACCAACAGCCTCACCGGCCTGATCGTCATCTACGTCGCCTACAACGTGCCCTTCGCCGCCTTCCTGATGCAGTCCTTCTTCGACGGCATCCCCAAGGACCTGGAGGAGGCTGCGATGATCGACGGGGCGACGCGCTTCAAGGCGGTGCTGCAGATCATCCTGCCGCTGACCCTGCCGGGCCTCGCGGCGACGCTCGGCTTCGTCTTCACCGCCGCCTGGAGCGAGCTCCTGTTCGCGCTGATGCTGAACTCGGCCCAGGCCGCCACCACCTTCCCGGTCGGGCTGCTCTCCTTCGTGTCGAAATTCTCGGTCGATTTCGGGCAGATGATGGCGGCGAGCGTGCTCGCCCTCATTCCGGCCTGCGCCTTCTTCTTCCTCATCCAGCGCTATCTCGTGCAGGGCCTGACGGCCGGCGCGGTCAAGGGGTAATGGCCATGGCCTCCATCGACATCCAAGCCGTGCGCAAGAGCTTCGGCCCGGTCTCCATCCTCAAGGGCATCGACCTCGCCATTGCCGCCGGCGAGTTCGTCGTGCTGGTCGGCCCCTCCGGCTGCGGCAAGTCGACGCTGCTGCGCCTGATCGCCGGGCTGGAGGACATGACCTCGGGCCAGATCCGCATCGGCGGCGTCGTGGTCAACGACCTGCCGCCCAAGGACCGCGACATCGCCATGGTGTTCCAGTCCTACGCGCTCTATCCCCACATGAGCGTGCGCGACAACATGAGCTACAGCCTGAAGCTGAAGAAGACGCCGCGCGAGCGCATCGCCGAGGCGGTCAACCGGGCCGGCGCCAAGCTCGGCCTCGACGCCCTGCAGGACCGCAAGCCGCGCCAGCTCTCGGGCGGCCAGCGCCAGCGTGTCGCCATGGGCCGCGCCATCGTGCGCAAGCCCAAGGCCTTCCTGTTCGACGAGCCCTTGTCCAACCTCGACGCCCGATTGCGCGAGCAGATGCGCTTCGAGATCAAGAAGCTGCACCGCGACCTCGAGGCGACCTCGGTCTACGTCACCCACGACCAGATCGAGGCCATGACCATGGCCGACCGCATCGTCGCCATGAACGGCGGCGTGATCCAGCAGGTCGGCACGCCGCTCGAGCTCTACGACGATCCCGCCAACATGTTCGTCGCCGGCTTCATCGGCTCGCCGGCGATGAACTTCCTGAACGGCACGGCCACGGCCGCCGAGCGGGGCATCGTCGTGCGCGTCGGGGAGGCCGTGCTCGCCACCCTGCCGCCGGTCGCCGGCCTGCCGGCGGACGGGCGCGTCGTCGTCGGCGTCCGGCCCGAGCGCGTCGCATGCGGCACCGCCGGGGTGAACGCCCGCGCCGACCTGGTCGAGCCGACCGGCCTCGGCACGGTGCTGCACCTCCAGCTCGACGGCCAGGACTTCAAGGCCTTCACCACCGACCGCCCGGCGATCACCGTCGGCGAGCAGGTGCCGCTCGCGGTGGCGGCGGGCGACCTGCGCCTGTTCGATCCGCGGACCGGCGAGCGGCTGCGCCCGGCGAGCTGAGCCGCGCCGGCGGGATTCGCATGGAGCCTATGGCAGCGGGCGCAAAACTCTGCTGATGTCGGCACCATGGCGATCCGGCTCCTGCTGATTCTCCTCACCGGCCTGCTCCTCGGGTCTCCGGCCACGGCCGGGCCGGCCCCGGACACGGTGTTCCTGGAAGAGCTGACCTGGACCGAGCTGCGCGATCTCGTCGCCGCCGGCAAGACCACCATCCTCGTCCCGATCGGCGGCACCGAGCAGAACGGCCCGGACATGGCGCTCGGCAAGCACAATATGCGGGCGCATCTGCTGGCCGAGACGATCGCCAGGACGCTCGGCAATGCCCTGGTCGCGCCGGTCATCGCCTATGTGCCGGAGGGCGGCGTCAGCCCGCCGACGGCGCATATGCGCTTCCCCGGCACCATCACCGTGCCCGACGACGTCTTCGAGAAGACCTTGGAATACGCCGCCCGCAGCTTCCGCCTGCACGGCTTCACCGACATCGTCTTCCTCGGCGACCATGGCGGCTATCAGGCGGACGAGGTCGTCGTGGCGGACCGGCTCGACCGCGAATGGGCCAAGACCGGCGTGCGCGCCCATGCCATCGAAGCCTATTACCGCGCGACCGAGACCGACTATGTCCAGGCCCTGGAGGCCCGCGGCCATGACCGCGCCGAGATCGGCACCCATGCCGGCCTCGCCGACACCTCGCTCACCCTCGCCCTCGCTCCCGGCCTGGTGCGGCTCGACCGCCTCCGGACGGGGCCGCGGCGAGGCGTCGAGGACGGCGTCCACGGCGACCCCCGAGGCTCCAGCGCCGAGCTCGGCCGGCTCGGCGTCGACGCCGTCGTCGCCCGAGCGGTCGCGGCGATCCGCAAGGCGGTCGAACGCTCGCCATGACCCCCGCATCGCCGCGGGGCCGCAGTCCCCGATCACCCCCGCCCCGGATGCTCCCGTGCCTCCTCTGCCGCGACCGCGCCTGCTCCAGCCCCTGCTCCTCGCCCTCCTCCTCCTGATGCCGCTGCCGGCGGCGCGTGCCCAGGTCCAGTCGGACCCCGAGGGGCCGGCCGTGCCCGCCGCCCCGGCCGCGGTGGACACGCTGCCCGGCATGCCGCCGGTGCCCGACCCCGCCAACCTCTACAGCGAGGCCGCGGCCAACCGGCTGTCGGCGGCGGTGGCCGGGGCGCTGCCGCGGGTCTATGTGCCCGATGTCGGCTCGGGCGACGTCACGGTGATCGACCCCGCCACCTTGACCGTGGTCGACCGCTTCCGCGTCGGGCCCAACCCGCAGCACGTCGTGCCCGCCTGGGACCTCGGCACGCTCTGGGTGGCGAGCAGCGCCGGCCGCGGCCACGTGGGCGGCCGGCTGGTGCCGATCGACCCCAAGACCGGCAAGCCGGGCCAGCCGATCGAAGTGGACGACGCCTACAACCTCTATTTCACCCCCGACGGGCGCTCGGCCATCGTCGTGGCCGAATCGCAGCGGCGCCTGGAGTTCCGCGATCCCCACACCATGGCGCTGCAGCGCACCCTGCCGACGCCGAGCTGTCCCGGCATCAACCATGCCGACTTCGCCATCGACGGGCGCTATGCCATCTTCACCTGCGAGTTCGGCGGCGCGCTGGTCAAGATCGACCTCGTCGCCGGCAGCGTCGTCGGCACGCTCAAGCTCTCCCGGGGCGGCATGCCGCAGGACATCCGCATCGCGCCGGACGGCAAGGCCTTCTATGTCGCCGACATGATGGCCGACGGCGTGTTCGTGCTCGACGGCGACGCCTTCGCCGAGACCGGCTTCATCCCGACCGGCATCGGCACCCACGGGCTCTATCCCAGCCGCGACGGGCGCAAGCTCTACATCGCCAATCGCGGCTCCCACCAGGTCAGCGGCCCGCCGCATGGCCGCGGCAGCATCTCGGTCCTCGACTTCGGCACAAGGCAGGTGGATACGACCTGGCCCATCCCCGGCGGCGGCAGCCCGGACATGGGCAATGTCAGCGCCGACGGGCGCACCCTCTGGCTCTCCGGCCGCTTCGACGACGTCGTCTATGCCATCGACACCACGAGCGGCGCGGTGCGCAGCGTCGCGGTCGGCCACACCCCGCACGGTCTCACCGTCTGGCCCCAGCCCGGACGCTACTCTCTCGGCCACACCGGCAACATGCGCTGAGCCCGGAGCGCCGCGCCGCATCGCCGCAGGCCGGCCGGGCCGGCGGCGGCGGCCGTCGGGGCTCGGGCAGCGTTACCTTTTGTTATCCATCTCGGCGCCAGAGTGCGGCGGCTGTCTTCGCAGGCAGCGCCGGTGAAGTTCGAGTCCGTGCTTCCAGAAATCGAGACACGCGCCCGTTAAAATTTTATTCAATGGGAAGAGGCCCCGTTCAGGGCTGCCTGTTACCGTGCTACGTCCGCCATAACCCCCCTGCGTCGGCTGCATGACCTTGCTGTTTCGCAAACTGCTCGACGTCCGGAACGCGGATGCGAAACTCCCCGGCGACGTGCGGATGGCGCTCGTCGATTCGCTCTATGCCCCCTTCGCCTCGCTGGTGGTCGGGGCGGTGGCCGGCGGCCTGGTCGGCGCCATGGCCTCCTACCAGTCCCGGGATCCCTGGCTGACGGCCTGCTCGGCGGCGATCTTCCTCGTCGGCCTGGCGCGGGTGCTGTCCGCGCTGGCCTATCGCCGGCGGCGCGATCCCGGCCTGGTCGAGACGGCCCATCGCTGGGAGCGTGTCTACGAGCTCGGAGCCTGGAGCTATTCCGGCCTGCTCGGCCTGCAATGCCTGCTGGCCGTGATGCGCACCAACGACCCGGCGCTGCACCTGGTGGTCTCGACCCTGTCCGTCGGCTACGCCGCCGGCATCACCGGGCGCAATGCCGGACGCCCCTATATCGCCGTGGCCCAGCTGACGCTCGCGGCCGTGCCGCTGTCGATCGGGCTCTACCTCAACGGCGGGACCATGCAGGCGACGCTCGCCACGGTCCTGCTGATGTTCGTCTATGCGATGATCGACATCACGCTCAGCATCCGCGACATCATCGTCCAGGCGCTGGTGACGACCCGCGACAAGGCCGAGCTCGCCGGCCGCTACCGCGAGCAGGCCAACCGCTTCGATGCCGCCCTCACCAACATGTCGCACGGCCTGTGCATGTTCGACCGCGACGGCAGCCTCGTCGTCTGGAACGAGCGCTTCCTGGAGGTGACCGGCCTGCCGGCGGGCCTGGTCCGGGCCGGCGTCTCCACCCACGAGCTGATGCAGATCGCCATCCGCAGCGGCCATCACAGCCATGCCGTGGTGCGCCGTGTGTTCGGCAAGCTGGCGCGCGAGGCCGCGGGCGGCCATGTCGGCCAGACCGAGGCGCGCCTCACCGACGGGCGCACCATCTCTTTGTCGCAGCGCGCCATGCCGGAGGGCGGCTCGGTGGTGATCTTCGAGGACATCACCGCGCGCAAGGAGGCCGAGCGCATCGTCGCCCGCATGGCGCGCTATGACGAGCTGACGGGCCTGGCCAACCGGCGCACCTTCCACCAGCACACCGACAGCGCCCTGGCGCGCCTGCGTGGCGGCGCCGACCGCCTCGCCGTGCACTGGATCGACCTCGATCGCTTCAAGTCGGTCAACGACACGCTCGGCCATCCCGTCGGCGACGGGCTGCTGCGCGCCGTCGCCGACCGCCTGCGCGCCGCGGTGCGCGACACCGACGTCGTCGCCCGGTTCGGCGGCGACGAGTTCGTCATCATGCAATACCCGATCCGCCGCGGCGAGGACGCCTCACGCCTCGCCCGGCGGCTGATGGAGGCCTTGTCCGCGCCGTTCCAGATCGAAGGCCACCATCTGGAGATCGGCGCCTCGGCCGGCATCGCCATCGCGCCGCGCGACGGCATGGACGGCGATCGCCTGCTCAAGAACGCCGACCTCGCGCTCTATCGTGCCAAGGCGGACGGGCGCGGCGCCTACCGCCTGTTCGAGCCGAGCATGGACGCGGGGGCGCAGGCGCGCCGGGCCCTCGAGCTCGACCTGCGCCACGCCTGGGAGCGCGGCGAGTTCGAGGTGCACTACCAGCCGCTGGTCGAGCTCTCCAACCGGCGCATCGCCGGATGCGAGGCGCTGGTGCGCTGGCGGCATCCGAGCCGCGGCTGGATCTCGCCGCTGGAATTCATCCCGGTCGCCGAGGAGACCGGCCTGATCGTCTCCCTCGGCGAGTGGGTGCTCAACCAGGCCTGCGTCGAGGCGACGGCCTGGCCCAAGGGCACGCGCCTGGCCGTCAACCTCTCGCCGGTGCAGTTCAAGAGCCGGAGTCTGGGCAGCAGCGTGGTGACGGCCCTCGCCAAGTCCGGCCTGCCGGCCAGCCGCCTCGAGCTCGAGGTCACCGAGATGGTGCTGCTGCAGGACAGCGATCTCACGCTCGCCACCATGACGCAGCTGCGCCAGCTCGGCGTGCGCCTGTCCCTCGACGATTTCGGAACCGGCTATTCCTCGCTGAGCTATCTGCGCAAATATCCCTTCGAAAAGATCAAGATCGACTCCTCCTTCGTCAAGGACATCGGCCACGACGCCGGCTCGGCCGCGATCGTGCGGGCCGTGGCCAGCCTCGGGCGCGACCTCGGCATGTCGATCCTCGTTGAGGGCATCGAGACCACCGAGCAGTTCGAGCGGGTCAAGGCCGAGGGCTGCACCGAGGGCCAGGGTTATCTCTTCGGGCGGCCCGTGCCCTCGCACGAGATCCGCGAGGTGCTGCGGGGCGACGCGCAGCGGGCCAAGCTCGTCGCCTGACCGGCCCGCTTATTTCTCCGTCGGAACGCCCAGGAGCCGGTCCTGGGCGGCCACCAGGCGGCGCATCACCTTCAGGTCCTGCTCGCGCAGCTGCAGCGCCGTGTCCGCCCAGATCTCGACGATGCTGTCCAGCTCCTGCAGCGTGATCGGGTTGACCGTGCGCGAGGCCCGGTAGATCGCCTGGTGCCCTTTGTGGCGGCGCGTATGGGCGGCGATGTACTCCTTGACCGCCACAACCCCCTCGCCGGGCTCGGTCAGCACGTGGACGATGCCCATCTGGTACATCTCCTCGGCGGTGTAGATGCCGCCGCTCAGGATCATCCGCTCCGCCTGCGCCGCGCCGAGGCGCCGGGTCAGGAAGCAATGGGCCCCCATGCCCGGGAACAGGCCGAACACCGTCTCGGGCAGGCCGAACTTCGAGCCCTTCTCGGCCACCACCACGTTGAAGGAGAGCAGCGATTCGAAGCCGCCGCCGAGCGCGTCGCCCTGCACCAGGCCGATGGTGACGATCGGCAGGTCCAGCCCCCGCATGTTGCGATGCAGGATGCGCACGCAGGACTTGCCGTAGCGCACCAGGGCTTCGCGATCGCGCTGGACGATGCGATCGGCGAAATGGCTGAGGTCGCCGCCGAGGCAGAAGACGCGCGGAAAGCGCGAGCCGAGGACGATGTAGCGCAGGGCGCCCTCGCTGTCGCCGAAGGTCTCGACGATGCCGTCCTGCCAGGCATGGAAGTCCAGCAGCATCGAAGGATTGTAGCTGGGGCGGCCGAACGGCCGCATGAAGGTCCACAAGGTCGCCGCGTGAGAATCCAGCGTGACCTCCAATTGCCGGAGGTTGAACAGGTCCTTGGCCGGGCCCGGCTGCGGCTGGCCCTGCGGCTGTGATGGCGCCCCGGTCGCAGATTTTTGCACCGCAGGCGGGGGCAGCGCGACGCGCGGCACCGACATGGTCATGACCCCTTTAAGTATTTATATACCATAACAACGCTCTTGCGCCGGCGCCATGACATGATGATTGACGCAGCAGCGCGCAGCGTCGCGCCGATGCGGCGATCGACGGCCGAATCCTCACCTTTTCAGCAAATTTTCCGGATTGAGATCCGCTTCGAACCAGAATACCATCGGTTTTAACTATATATTTACGAACTGGGCCGAGCCCACAGGAGTCGAGGCGGTCGACAATTTAAGATAAATTATACAAATAAAATTCTACCATGACGCGAAAATCCGCTCCCTGACGACACGGCCGCGCGTCCCGCCGCGGAGTCCTGCCGGATCGCGAGCCTGCTCCCGGCGCCTCGCCGGCCGCCACCGCTCATATCCCCGAACCGCCCGCCTCCTCCTCGCGCTGCGGCGGCGCCGGCAGGTCCGCGGCGGCATAGGGCGTCTGCCGGTCCGTCACCGGCGAGGGCAGCGGCATCCAGAAGGCGAGCTCGGCCTCCGCGTAGAGGATGACGCACTCCGAATCCCCGTCGGTGGAGATCCACCGTTCGTCCCCGGCCGTCGCGTCCCGGGCCCAGCGCACCACGTCGACCTCGTCGGGTCCCTGCTCGCTCTTGCGGATCAGCGCGAGCACGCGCGTGCCGTCCCTGGGCACGCTGCCCATCCGCTGCCACTGACCGAAGACCGGCTTCGTCATGCGCGACGCTCCATCTCGCGGGTGGTCCCGGGTCGGCTCTCGACCCCGCGAGCTTATCACGGCCGGCCCGGCGGTCGAGGCCTCCCGCACAGGCCCCAAGCCGGGACCACACACAAAAAGAGCGGCCCTGGGGCCGCCCTTGTCACGATCGTCCGATGGGAAGACGGCTCACTCGGCCGCCTGGCCCTCGGCCTTCTTCTCCAGGTCCTCGCCGGTCTTCTGGTCGACCGCCTTCATCGACAGGCGCACCTTGCCGCGCTCGTCGAAGCCGAGCAGCTTGACCTTGACCTTGTCGCCTTCCTTGATCACGTCGGTGACCTTGTTGACGCGGGTCGCCGCGAGCTGCGAGATGTGGACCAGGCCGTCCTTGGCGCCGAAGAAGTTGACGAAGGCGCCGAAGTCCGTGGTCTTCACCACGGTGCCGTCATAGATCATGTTGATCTCCGGCTCGGAGGCGATCGACTTGATCCAGTTGATCGCCGCCTTGATCGCCGTGCCCGAGGCGGAGGCGATCTTGACGGTGCCGTCGTCCTCGATGTTGACCTTGGCGCCGGTCTTCTCGACGATCTCGCGGATCACCTTGCCGCCGGAGCCGATGACTTCGCGGATCTTGTCGACCGGGATCTGGATCACCTCGATGCGCGGGGCGTGCTCGCCGAGCTCGGCCCGGGCGCTGGTCAGCGCCTTGGCCATCTCGCCGAGGATGTGCAGGCGCCCGTCCTTGGCCTGGTTGAGGGCGACGCCCATGATCTCCTCGGTGATGCCGGCGATCTTGATGTCCATCTGCAGCGAGGTCACGCCGTTCTGCGTGCCCGCCACCTTGAAGTCCATGTCGCCGAGATGGTCCTCGTCGCCGAGGATGTCGGAGAGCACGGCGTAGCGCTCGCCTTCCAGGATCAGGCCCATGGCGATGCCGGCGACCGGCGCGCGCAGCGGCACACCGGCATCCATCAGCGCCAGCGAGGTGCCGCACACCGTCGCCATCGAGGACGAGCCGTTCGACTCGGTGATCTCCGAGACGACGCGGATGGTGTAGGGGAACTCGTGCGCCGGCGGCAGCATCGGGTGGATGGCGCGCCAGGCGAGCTTGCCGTGGCCGATCTCGCGGCGGCCGGGCGAGCCCATGCGGCCGGCCTCGCCCACCGAATAGGGCGGGAAGTTGTAATGGAGCATGAAGCGCTCCTTGTACGTGCCCTCCAGGCTGTCGACGAATTGCTCGTCCTCGCCGGTGCCGAGCGTGGCCACGGCCAGGGCCTGGGTCTCGCCGCGGGTGAACAGGGCCGAGCCGTGGGTGCGCGGCAGGAAGCCGGCTTCCGCCACGATCGGGCGCACGGTCTTGACGTCGCGGCCGTCGATGCGGATCCCCTTGTCCAGGATGTTCCAGCGCACGACCTTGGCCTGCAGGTCGTGGAAGACCTCGGCGATCTCCTGCTTGGAATAGGTCGGGTTCTCGACGCCTTCGGGCAGGAAGTGCGCGACGACCTTGGCCTTGGCGGCGTCGACGGCGGCGTAGCGCTCCTGCTTGGCGGTGATCGAATAGGCGGCGCGCAGGTCGTCCTCGATCAGGGCCAGGACCGCCTTCTCCGCTTCGGAGCGGTCGGCCGGCTGGAAGTCGCGCGGCTCCTTGGCGGCCTTCTCGGCGAGACGGATGATCGCCTCGATCACCGGCTGGAAGCCGCGATGGCCGAACATGACGGCTTCGAGCATGGTCTGCTCGGAGAGCTCCTTGGCTTCGGACTCGACCATCAGCACCGCGTCGGCGGTGCCGGCGACGATCAGCTCGAGGGTCGACTCCTTCATCTCGTCGATGGTCGGGTTGAGCTTCAGGGCGCCGTTGATGTAGCCGACGGACGCGCCGCCGATCGGGCCCATGAACGGCACGCCCGACAGAGTCAGCGCGGCGGAGGCGGCGACCATCGACAGGGCGTCGGTGTCGTTGACGAGGTCATGGGAGAGCACGGTGACGATGACCTGCGTCTCGTTGCGGTAGCCCTCGACGAACAGCGGGCGGATCGGCCGGTCGATCAGGCGCGAGATCAGCGTCTCGCGCTCGGAGGGACGGCCTTCACGCTTGAAGTATCCGCCCGGGATGCGGCCCGCGGCGAAGGCCTTCTCCTGATAGTTGACGGTCAGCGGGAAGAAGTCGAGGCCCGGCTTCGGCTGCTTGGCCGAGACGACGGTGGCGAGCACGGTGGTCTCGCCATAGCTGGCGAGCACGGCGCCGTCGGCCTGGCGGGCGACCTTGCCGGTTTCGAGCGTGAGCTTGCGCCCGGCCCATTCGAGTTCTTCGCGGTAAATGGTGAACATGGTTTCTTATCCTGTCGATATGCGTCGACCGGACGCGCCGAGCCGTTCAGACGGCAAGGCCCAACGCAACAAAGCCATGCGCAAGACGGCGCGACGCGCCCTCGAAGCCGGAAGGGCTTTGAGAGTTGCGTCCCGCGATCCTGCCATGGCGTGCCGCGCGTCCGGTCGGATGGAAAGCGCGGCGGCCCCATGCCGCCACGCCCCGTTTTCTGAAGATGAGCCGTCGATCAACGACGAATGCCGAGCCGCTCGATGATCGTCTTGTAGCGCGCCTCGTCGCGGGACTTGAGATAGTCCAGCAGCGAACGGCGCAGGGCCACGAGCTTGAGCAGGCCGCGGCGCGAATGGTTGTCCTTCACATGGGTCTTGAAGTGGCCGGTGAGGTTGGTGATACGCTCCGTCAGGATCGCAACCTGCACCTCGGGCGAACCCGTATCCCCCGGCTTGGTGCCGTAGTCCTTGATGAGCGCTTCCTTGCGCTCGGCCGTGATCGACATCGATAGATCCTTTCAAAGCACGCCGCCGCGCCGGGCGCGGGAGCGAGAACCGTCTTGCGACGAGGGATACGGACAAAGTCCGTGGTCCGCTTTGCACGTCGGCCCGGCCGGGATGTCGTCCAGGAGGGTCAGCGGGAGCGGAGTCTTCAGCCAGGCGCAGAGCCGGGCTGGCGCCGCCTAATAGTGGAAACCGCCGGGAAAAGCTAGCACAAAGCGCAGCACCGCCGCCGGCCGCTCCCGCCGGTCCTTTCATCACCACCGACACGGTTCCTTTGCATCCGCCGCGCCGACGCGCTATCGGCTGGCGCAACCGTTTCCTGCGCAGGCCCGTCCGATGAAATTCACGCTCTCCTGGCTGAAGGACCACCTCGACACCGACGCCTCCCTCGATGCCGTGGTCGAGACGCTGACCCGCATCGGGCTGGAGGTGGAGCGGGTGGAGGACCGCGCCCGGGCGCTGGCCCCCTTCACCATCGCCGCGGTGGTCTCGGCCGAGCAGCACCCCAATGCCGACAAGCTCAGGGTGTGCATGGTCGATACCGGCAGCGGCAGCCCGGTGCAGGTGGTGTGCGGCGCGCCCAACGCCCGCGCCGGCATGCGGTCGGTGTTCTCGCCGCCCGGCACCTATATTCCCGGCAAGGACATCACGCTCGGCATCGGCTCGATCCGCGGCATCGAGAGCCGCGGCATGCTGTGCTCCGGCGCCGAGCTGGAGATCTCCAGCGACCATGACGGCATCCTCGACCTGCCGGCCGACGCGCCGGTCGGCGCGCCCTACGCCGCCTGGGCCGGCCTCGACGATCCCATCATCGAGATCAACCTCACGCCGAACCGGCCCGATTGCACCGGCGTCGCCGGCATCGCCCGCGACCTCGCCGCCGCCGGCCTCGGCCGGCTGAAGACCCCGCCCGTCCCCGCCGTCGAGGGCCGGGGCCCCTGCCCAGTCTCGGTGACGCTCGACTTCGGCGACGGCCCCTCGCTCTGCCCCGCCTTCGCCCTGCGCCTGGTGCGCGGCGTGCGGAACGGCCCCTCGCCGGACTGGCTGCAGCGCCGCCTCACCGCCATCGGCCTCAGGCCCATCAACGCCCTGGTCGACATCACCAACTACGTCACCTTCGATCGCGGCCGGCCGCTGCACGTCTTCGATGCGGCCAAGGTGAAGGGCGATCTCACGGTGCGCCGCGCCCGGGAGGGCGAGAGCGTGCTGGCGCTCGACGGCAGGACCTATGCGCTCGACCCGACCATGTGCGTCATCGCCGACGGCGGCGGCGTGGAATCGATCGCCGGCATCATGGGCGGCGAGCATTCGGGCTGCGACGCCGCCACCACCGACGTGCTGATCGAATCCGCCCTGTGGGAGCCGCTCAACGTCGCCCGCACCGGCCGGACGCTGGGCATCAACACCGATGCGCGCTACCGCTTCGAGCGCGGCGTCGACCCGGCCTTCATGGTGCCGGGCGCCGAGCTTGCGACCGCGCTGGTGCTGGAGCTGTGCGGGGGTGAGCCGACCGAGCTCACGATGGCCGGCGCCGTGCCGGGCAAGGCCGCGCCGATCGCCTTCCCGCTCGCCGAGGTCCGGCGCCTGACCGGACTCGACACGCCGGAGGCCGAGATCCTGCGCATCCTCGCCTCGCTCGGCTTCGAGATCGCCGGCAACGGCCCGGTGCGCTCGGTGACGCCGCCGACCTGGCGTCCCGACATCGAGGGCAAGGCCGACCTCGTCGAGGAGGTGATGCGCATCGTCGGCGTCGACGCCATTCCGGTGACGCCGCTGCCGCGCGAAGCCCATGTGCCGGCCCCGGTGCTCACCCCGATCCAGAAGCGCACGCGCCTGGCCAAGCGGGCGCTGGCCGCCCGCGGCCTGATGGAGGCGGTCACCTGGTCCTTCATCGCCCGGGCGCAGGCCGTGCTGTTCGGCGGCGGCCAGCCGGCCCTGGCGCTCGCCAACCCGATCGCTGCCGACCTCTCCGACATGCGCCCGAGCCTGATCCCGGGCCTGGCGGCGGCGGCGCAGCGCAATGCCGACCGCGGCAATGGCGACGTCGCCCTGTTCGAGGTCGGCCAGGTGTTCCGGGGCGACAAGCCGGAGGACCAGAAGATCGCCGCCGCCGGCCTGCGGCGCGGCCTCGCCCGGCCGGGTGGCGGCGGCCGCCACTGGTCGGCGCCCGCCGCGCCGGCAGGCGCGTTCGACGCCAAGGAGGACGCGCTGGCGCTGCTCGGCGCCCTCGGCGCGCCGGTCGACAAGCTGCAGATCGTGCCCGGCGGTCCGGCCTGGTTCCATCCCGGCCGCTCCGGCACGATCCAGCTCGGGCCGCAGACCGTGATCGGCTGGTTCGGCGAGCTGCATCCCGCCGCGCTGGAGGGCCTCGACGTCGCCGGGCCGCTCGCCGCCTTCGAGATCGTGCTCGACCAGATCCCGCTGTCCAAGCCCAAGCCGACCAAGAGCCGCGGCGTGCTCGACGTCTCGGCCTTCCAGCCGGTGACGCGCGACCTCGCCTTCGTGGTCGACCGCTCCGTCAAGGCCGCCGACATCGTCAAGACCGCGCTGGGCGCCGACAAGAAGCTCGTGGCGGACGTGGCGGTGTTCGACGTCTACGAGGGCCGCGGCGTCGAGCCCGGCGCCAAGTCGGTCGCCGTCGCCGTCACGCTGCAGCCGCGCGAGAAGACCCTCACGGATGCGGAGATCGAGGCGGTGGTCGGCCGCATCGTCGCCGAGGTCGCCAGGAAGACCGGCGCGACCCTGAGGGCCTGAGGAGAGGGCGGCCGGCCAAGCAGGTTCTCTCGAACCTGCTTGCACTTGCTAGTCTGAGCAGCATTGATTTTGCATGGAAGATGCAAAATCAAGTCGTGGCCGAGGCCACGAGAAGCTGCTCAGGGCCGGCCGCCGCATCAACCCTTCGTTTACCACACCGCCGGGAATCCGCCGCCCCGCGCCGTCCGCAGCCCTCCCGGCGCGCGGATTGCGATTGCTTCGACATCCCGACCCTAGCATCCCTGACCGGGACAGGAGCGCAGATGACGAAGGCACAGAGCGGCATGCACGTCCCGGCCCGGGACGAGGGGCGCGTCCCCTGGGTGGATTATGCCAAGGGCCTGTGCATCATCATGGTGGTGATGATGCACACCACGCTCGGCGTCGAGAAGGCGGCCGGCACGGTGAGCTGGCTCAACGCCGCCATCGAGTTCGCCCGGCCCTTCCGCATGCCGGACTTCTTCCTGATCTCGGGCCTGTTCCTGGCGCGGGTCATCGGCCGCGACTGGCGCACCTATCTCGACCGGAAAGTGGTGCATTTCCTGTATTTCTACGTGCTCTGGGTCGTCATCCAGTGGGCGATGAAGGACGTCTATCCGGCCTACAAGGCCGGCGATCCCGCCGGCGCCGGCTGGGACCTGCTGTCGGCCGTCTGGGACCCGCCGGGCACGCTGTGGTTCATCTACATGCTGCCGATCTTCTTCGTGCTGGCCAAGCTGGTGCGGCCGCTGCCGCCGGTGCTGGTGCTCGGCGCGGCGGCGCTGCTGCAGGCCTGGCCGCGCGACAGCGCCTTCCTGCAGGACAGCGGCCTGTTCATGGTCGACGAGTTCTGCGAGCGCCTGGTGTTCTTCCTGGCCGGCACCTATGCCGCCGAATACGTGTTCCGCTTCGCCGACCTGGTCGACCGCCATCGCCGCCTCGCTCTCGGCGGCCTGGCGCTCTGGGGCCTCGTCAACGGCCTCCTGGTCCAGGCCGGCATCGCCCATGCCCCGGTGGTCGGCCTGCTGCTCGGCCTCGTCGGCGCCCTGGCCGTGATCACCACGGGCGTGCTGCTCAGCGCCGTGAACTGGCTCGGCGCGCTGCGGTATTGCGGCCAGCATTCCCTGGTCGTCTATCTCGCCTTCTTCGTGCCGATGGCCTTCCTGCGCACGGTGCTGCTCAAGCTCGGCGTGATCGACGACCTCGGCACGCTCTCCCTCCTCATCACCGCCGTCTCGGTGGTGCTGCCGCTCATCCTGCACCGGGTGGTGAAGGGCGGGCCGCTGCGCTTCCTGTTCGAGCGCCCGGCCTGGGCCTGGATCGCGCCGAAGCGCCCCGCCGTGCCGCGCGAGCGCCTGGCGATGGTGGCGGCCGAATAGGCTGCGCGGGTCGGGGCGGGGCCTGGCACGGCCGGCGGAATCTGCCTAAGACTCTGTCGGCGCGGGCTGCGGCCGCTGCGCCAAGCAGCTTTTCGTGGCTTCGGCCACGACTTGATTTTGCATTTTCCATGCAAGATCAAGTCTGCTCGGACTACGAAGTGTAAGCAGGTTCGAGAAAGCCTGCCGAGCCGAAGAGACCGCATGCCCGAGCCCACCCCTCCCGCGCCCGTCAGGACGCGCCGCGTCCTCTACATCTCCGGCTTCGACCCGGCCGGGCCGGGCCGCTACCACGCGCTCTATCGCGAGCAGGCGGCGCGGCAGGACAGGCACAACGGCCTCGGCATCGCAGTCGGACCGCGCAGCACGGCGGTGCCGGACGTGGTCTCCTGGACCGTCCGGGCCATCGCCGGCGGCGAGCCGATCGCCGGCGAGGCGGTCGCCATCACCTACGACTTCCTGCGCTACGACAACATCATGCGCCGCCACTGGGCCCGCGGCGACGCCGCCCTGCTCGGCCAGATCGCGGCGACGGCCTGGCGCACCCTCGTCAACGGCCAGTGGCTGGCCGTGCTGCGCACCTCCTGGCCGATCGGCATCACCATCACCGTCCCGACGGTGCTCGCCCTCGTCCTGGTGCTGATCGCCGCGGTCGTGCCGCTGCTGCCGGTCCTGTTCGGCGCGCCCTGGTGGGCGCCGGCCCTCGCCTACCCCCCCTGCATCGCCGGGGCCTGGTGGCTGCGCCGGCGGGTCGAGGCCAGGACGCACCCGTTCTGGATCGCCCGCATCACCCATTTCACCGCGCTGCAGGCGCTCGGCCGCATCCCCGGCCTGGAGGAACGGCTCGACCGCTTCGCCGACCTGATCGCCGCGGCCGCCGCCGATCCCGGCCAGGACGAGGTGCTGGTGGTCGGCCACAGCATCGGCTCGCAGCTCGCCGCCTCGGCCGTGGCGCGGGCCCTGCCGCGGCTCGACGCCGCCGCCCTCGGCCGCCTCTCCCTCCTCACCCTCGGCCAGACCCTGCCGCTGCTCGGACTGCATCCGGCCGCCGCCGCCTTCCGCGCCGAGGTGGCGAGCCTGAAGGCCTGCCCCGGCCTCACCTGGATCGACTTCAGCGCTCCGCCCGATCCCGCCTGCTTCCCGCTCACCGATCCGGGCCGGGCGATCGGCCTGCCCCCCTCCGGCGCGGCCGCCCGGCCCAAGCTCGTCAACCCGCATTTCGCCCGGCTGTTCGACGCCTCCCGCTACGCCGACGCCAAGCACGACTGGCACGCCATGCATTTCCAATACCTCATGGCGTCCGACCACAAAGGCGACTATGACTACTTCGCGATCACCGCCGGAAGATTGAGCCTCGGCGATCGCTTTCAGGCACTCGACAGCGCGGAGAATTTCGACAGGTTCCGCCTCTTCAAGACATGGCCAGTTTCACCCCGCCTTACCCGAAGCCACCCAAGAAGAAACACAATGCCCTGATGCGCCTGATCAAGGCGCGCAAATGTGGGATCTCGGTGCTGTTCGAGCGCGCCTATTCCATGAAGGCGGGGCGCGTGTGGTCGCTGCGCGGCTTCTACTACATGCTGAACGAGCCGGCGGAGGTCCGCCGCATCCTGACCGAGGATGCGGAGAAATATCCCAAGAGCCTCTTGATGGGCACGATGCTGCAGCTCCTCATCGGCAACAGCATCTTCGTCAGCCAGGGCAAGGTGTGGCGTCGCCAGCGCCGCATGATGGACCCCGCCTTCGAGAACGCCCGCATCCGCGACGTCTTCCCGCAGATGCTGGCGGCGACGCAGGCGATGGAGCAGCGCCTCGACGCCCTCGTCGGCGCCGAGCAGCGCGAGATCGGCATCGACATCGAGACCACCCATATCGCCGCCGACATCATCTTCCGCACCATCTTCTCCACCACCTTCGGACGCGAGGAGGCGGAGATCGTGTTCTCCTCCTTCACCCGCTTCCAGGAGATCGCCTACGCCTACGGCATCGCCCGCATCGCCGGGATCCCGGCCTGGCTGATGCCCGGAGCCCGCTGGCGCGCCGCCCGCGCCGCCCGCCGCATCCGCGTCATCCTCGACCGCCTGGTGCGCCAGCGCTACGACGCCCACCAGGCCAAGGCCGCGGGGGCGCCGACCAACGACATCCTCGCCGCTCTCCTGGAGGCGCGCGATCCCGACGACGGCACGCCCTTCGCCTTCTGGGAGCTGGCCGAGCAGATCGCCATGCTGTTCCTCGCCGGCCACGAGACCTCGGCGAGCGGCCTCGCCTGGTCGCTCTACCTCATCGCCGCCTGCCCGCACATCCAGGACAAGCTCCTGGCCGAGGCGGAGGCGGTGCTCGGCGAGCGGGAGCCGCGCTTTTCCGACATGAAGCGCCTCGCCTATTGCCGCGACGTGTTCCGCGAGGCGCTGCGGCTCTACCCGCCGGTCGCCTTCCTCCTGCGCGACGCCAGCGAGCGCTGCCCGGTCTACAACAAGACCGCCGAGGCGGGCGAGACGGTGATCATCTCGCCCTGGCTGGTGCAGCGCCACCGCGAGCTCTGGGAGCGGCCGGACGAGTTCGATCCCGACCGGTTCTCCACCCCGGCGGGCGAGGCCTCGGCGCGCTGCGCCTACCTGCCCTTCAGCCAGGGGCCGCGGGTGTGCATCGGCGCGGCCTTCGCCCTGCAGGAGGCGACGCTGGTGCTGGCGAGCCTGGTGCGCCGCTTCGAGTTCGCGCTGGTGCCGGGCCACACGCCCGAGCCGGTCGCGCGCCTGACGCTGCGCTCCGAGAACGGCGTGCGCCTGCTGGTGCGCCGGCGCGCCCCGCGCGAGCGCGCCGAGCCGGCCTACGACGCCACGCCCTCGGCAGCGGCCGCGGGATCGTCGCCCCAGACCATGCTGCGATAGTCGAAGCCGCGCTCGATCGTCGGCTTCACCACGGCGAAATAGGGCGAGAGGTCGAAGTCGCGCGGCGCGAACAGGGAATGGTGCCGGATGTGCAGGATCTCGCGGGCGGAATAGTCGCCCGAGGCCTCGATGCGCGGCAGGATGGGGTAGCGCACGCTCTCGAAGGCCTGGGCGATCAGCGTCGAGCAGATCGTGCGTGTCGGCTCGCCCGAGCCCATGGCGATCATCCGCCGCCGCCAGCGCGTCGGCACCGGCAGCGGCACGAGGTAGCGCAGCATGTCGGTGACGTTCTTGACGTCGTAGTCGAGCCCGACATGGTCGTGCATATGCGCCACGACCCGCGCCCGGTCCGGCGCGGTGAGCCCCACCGGGCGGCAGACCCGCACGTGGGCCTCGCGATATTTCGACAGCGGCGCGGTGACCACGCCCTCGCCGAGATTGGCCTCGACCAGGACATGCGGCTCGCCCTCGGCCGTCATCCGGCCGGCGATCGGCCCGACATACATCGCCGCATGCGACCAGGTGGACTGGGTCAGGTATTTGATCACCGCCGAGACGCGGCTGTTGCCCTCGACCAGGATCACGTCGGCCGGCCGCAGCGCGGCGGCGAGCGCCGCGGCATCGGGCGGCGTCGAGGGCTCGTAGCCCTTGATGGGCCGGTCGAGCATCGTGGCGACCCAGCCGCCGATCCTGTCCAAGTGCCGCCCCGACATGTGAACCTCACGCCCGGATTGCCGGCGCCCCTGCCGAAACGCCGCCAGACTGGCATGGATTTCCTACGAATTTGGTGCAAGCCCGCACACGGCGCGTTACGGCGCGGCCCAAGCTTGGCTATGCATGGTCGCAGCGATTCGCCGGACGGGAGCTCCCATGACCCTCTTCGACGTGGCAGAAGCCATCATCCTCGGCATCGTCGAGGGCCTGACCGAGTTCATCCCGGTCTCCTCCACCGGCCATCTGCTGCTCGCCGCGCATTTCCTGAAGTTCGAGGGCAGCAACAGCTTCGAGATCCTGATCCAGCTCGGCGCCATCCTGGCGCTGCTGGCCGTCTATGCGGAGAAGCTGTGGCGCATCGCCGTCGCCCTGCCGCACGACAGGGAGGCGCAGCATTTCGTCATCGGCGTGCTGCTCGCCTTCCTGCCCGCCGCCGTGATCGGCGCGCTGCTGCACGGCTTCATCAAGGACTATCTCTTCAACGTGCACATCGTCTGCTACGCCCTGATCGCCGGCGGCCTGGTGCTGATCGCCATCGACGAGATGCCACTGCAGAAGCGCTTCGCCAACGCCTATGTCATGTCCTTGCCGACCTACTTCAAGATCGGCCTGTTCCAGTGCCTGGCGATGATCCCCGGCGTGTCGCGCTCGGGCGCCACCATCGTCGGCGCCATGCTGCTCGGCGCCGACAAGCGCTCGGCAGCGGAGTTCTCCTTCTTCCTCGCCATGCCGACCATGTTCGGCGCCTTCGTCTTCGACCTCGCCAAGAGCTACAAGACGATCAGCTTCGGCGACGGCACCCTGATCGCCGTCGGCTTCATCGCCGCGTTCATCTCCGGCTGGTTCGTGGTCAAGGGCCTGCTCGACTTCGTCTCCAAGCGCGGCTTCGCCGTGTTCGGCTGGTGGCGCATCATCGTCGGCGTGCTCGGCCTGGCGGCGCTCTACATCTGGGGATAGCTCTCAGAGCCTGAGGCTCGCCAGCGCACGCAGCGGCAGCGGCCAGACGGGATCCTCCAGCCTCACGGCGTGCGGCACCGGAAAGGCCTCGAACAGGCCGGTCGGGTCGACGTCGGCCGGCACATGGCCGGCATCGATCGCCGCGATCGCCGCCTTCCAGTCGGTCTCCTCCACCCTGTCCTGGCCATAGGCGAGAAAACGCGGCCGCCGCGTGCCGGAATAGAAGTCGCGCAGGCGATGGTCCATCATCGCATCCGAATCCCTGGCGTCCAGGGTCACCGGGCCGTCGCCATGGGGAGCGAACCAGGCGCAGGGTATGCCGTAGGCCTCGGCGATGACCATGCCGTGGAAGCTGGTCGAGAGGATCCGGCGGCAGGCGGCGATCTCGCGCGTCTTGGCCCGGAGCGCCTCGAGCGTCGGCGCGCTCAACGTGTTGATGATGCGGATCTTGCCGGCGAGCGCCTCGGGGATGCGGTAGCGCCGGAACGCCGCCTGCGCCCCGGCCTCCGGCGTCTGCCGCTCCAGCTCGCTGAGGTGCAGGATCACCCCGAGCTCGTGCGTCTTCTCCACGCCGTCCATCGGAAAGATCCGGGGCAGGAACCAGACCGGATCGCCATAGGCCTCGGGCACGGCAATGCCCTCGGCCCGCAGCACCGCGGCCGTCCGGGGCCCGCGCACGGCGTGGACCCGGAACACCGTGTCCGGCGGCCGGACATAGCGCCTGGTCTCCGGATTCACCGCGTTGCGGGTGGCGTCGAGGCCCGTGCCCCACAGATGCACCGTGCCGAACTTCATGGCATGCGCGATCGTGCCGACCGCCACCAGCCGCTCGGCATCGCGGTGGAAGTTCGTGCGCGCGATCGGTCGTCCCGACATGACGCAGACGATCACCGCGCTCAGCGCGTCGCCGAGATTGGCGAACGGCGTTCCCGGCTTGGTCCAGCACCAGGCGAGCGGCAGCGCCGGCAAGGCCGGGCGCAGGCGCGCCAGAGGTGACCGGCTTTCGCGCGGGGCCAGCGCGGCGCGATGGCGCGAACGGGCCACCGCACCGGCAACGCGCTTGCCGTGCAGCGCCCCGGCGGCCAGCCAGCCGCGCAGACCGCTGCCGCGCCGCGGCCCTGCCGCCTCGGCGAACAGCCGCGCGATCCGGCGATCGTCCCAGACCGTCCGTCCCGCCTCCGGCGCGATCGGCGCGACCTCGAGCGGAAAGGCCGCGAGCAGCGCATCCGTATCGGGCGCCGAAGGCTGCCAGGCCGTGTCGACGGCGCGCATCACCTTCGCCCAGTCGGTCTCGGTGCCCGGGTCCTGGCCGTAGACCGGGATGGCCCGTCGGCCGAGGCCGGCATAGAGGTCGACGATGCGGGCATCCATCGCCGCGTCGGGGTCGAGCGCCCGACTGGCCAGGCCGCCTGCCGGCTCTGGCGAAAAATACAAGCAGGGAATGCCGTAGCTCTCCGCGAGAGCCAGGCCGTAGAGGCTGGTCGACACCAGCCGCCGGCAGGCCAGGATCGTGTCGAGCTTGGCCCTCACCCCCTCGGCCGAGGCGGGGACGAGCGTGTTGATCATCACGACGTGCTCGCGCATGTCAGCGGGAATGCGGTAGCGGCGATGCGCCTCCCAGACGCTCGCTTCCGCCGTCAGGGCCGACAGCTCGGAGACGTGCACGATCACGCCGAGGTCCCAGCGCTTGGGCACCGCCGCGGCATGGAAGCGGGGCAGAAGGAAGACCGGGTCACCATGGGGCCGGCTGCCCGGCGGGATGCCCATCAGCGCCGCCGAGAGCGGGCCGCGCGTGGCGGCGACATCGCGATCGAGGCCTTCCGGCAGCCGGAAGCGGATCTGCTCGTGCGCCGGGGCGGACGGATCCTGCCAGGGCGAGCATCCCGTGCCCCAGAAGCTGACGCCCCCGCCCCGCAGCGCCTGTCCGATCGTGCCGCCGGCCGCCAGGCGCGGAGCGTCGCCCTCGAAAGGGGCGCGCCGGACGGCGAGCCCCGACACCAGCGTCACGAGCAACGGGCTGAGCGCGTCGCCGAGATTGAGGCAGCCGCCCGGCTTGGCGGCGCCCCAGGCGAGCGGAATCACGCCCGCTTGCGCGACCAGGCGGCGCAGCGCCCCGCTCATCCCACCGCCCCCGGGCGGGTCTCGCCGAGGGGCAGGCGTCGGCCGGCCGGCGCGACGGTTCTTTCTGCACGCTCAGCGCAGTCAGTGCAGTCAGCACGGTTCATGCCGTCCTCATGGCACGGCGGGAGCGCCGGGTACAGCCCCGACCGGCCGCGTCCGGATCCGTCGTCGATGCCGCAGCGTCATCCAGAGGCCTCGATCCGCTGGCAGCGTCGACGCAATTGCGGCATAAAGATGCGGGCACCGTCGGCGCTCCCTGCCGCATCATCGAGGACCATCATCGAAACCGTGCGACGCGCGACCAGACGAAGCTTTCCCCCGGCCGCCCGCACGAGACGCGGCGGCGCCAGTCTCGACGGCCCGCGCCCCGCGGCGCCGATCCGATGCGCGCCGGAGCCCGGGGCTCCGCTTTTGGAAGACGATCGATTTATCAGACTTGCTTGATGTTTCGGAGAACGCAATGACGTCCACCAAGACGGTCACTGACGAGAATTTTCAACTGTTCAGAAGCTCGGACCTGGTGCCCAGCGCCTGGAAGCGCACCATCGCCGCCGCGCCCGACCACGATGCCGCCACCGACTCCGAAACCGACGCCGAAGGCGCGGCCAAACCGGGCAGGATCAAGTTCCGCGTCTTCAATCCGACGATGGTCGCCACCGACCAGGGATATGCCCTGGCCTATCGCGTCGTCGACGAGGAGCACAATATCCGCCGCCTGGCGACGTGCCGGCTGACCAAGAACCTCAAGGTCGTCCGGAACAGCGTCACGCCGCTGTCCGACATCGTCACCTTCGCCTCCAGGAGCGAGCTCAACGAGCGGGCCCTGACCTGGCATGCGGACCCGCGCTATTTCCGCCTCGGCGGCAAGATCTACATGCTGTGGAACGACGGCGCCAACAAGCCGGAGAACCACCAGTTCCTGCAGGAGATGTCCGAGGACGGCCTGCGCCCG
Source organism: Labrys wisconsinensis (assembly GCF_030814995.1). Lineage (GTDB taxonomy): Bacteria > Pseudomonadota > Alphaproteobacteria > Rhizobiales > Labraceae > Labrys > Labrys wisconsinensis. The sequence continues at coordinate 185,819 of NZ_JAUSVX010000001.1, forward strand.
GTCGGCCCGGCGCGCGAGGTGGTCACCGACCTGGAGCGCCGCTCGGTCGAGAAGAACTGGATGTTCTTCGAGAACGACAAAGGTGTCTGGGCGATCTACGCGATCTATCCGCACCATGTGCTGGCGGTCGATCTGAGCGACCCGGACGTGGTGACGTGCAAGAATGCGTCGGAGAGCCTCTGGGACAGCGAGTACAACCAGTTCTACGGCGTGCTGCGCGGCAGCGCCCAGCCGATCCGCCACGGCGAGGACTTCCTGACCATCGCCCATTCCAGCTACAAGACCACCAAGGGGCGCATCTACCAGGCCTGCTTCTACAAGTTCGACCTGGAGTCTCCGTTCAAGGTCACGCAGGCGTCCCGGCGCCCGTTCGAGGTGCCCAACCCGATCGGCGACCATTTCAGCATGCCCCGCCTCAATCCCGAGGTGCACAAGGTCGTCTACCCCTGCGGGTTCGTGCAGGCCGATGATAAGCTGCTGATCTCCTTCGGCATCAACGACGAGCTCTGCGCCGTCGCCACGGTCGGCCTGCAGGACGTGCTGGAGTCGATGTCGCCGGTGGATCGCCCGGCGTCGGCAACCGTCCCGGCCACCGTGGCGACCGTCCCGGCCACCGTGGCGCCCGCCGCTGCGAGCCCGGCCAAGGCCAACGGCAAGGCCGACGTGTCTCTGCCGGTGTTCTGGTGGAACGCCGCCGGCAAGAAGTTCGACGGCCAGTTCGGCAACCGCAACTTCAAGATCGGCAATTTCGGCGACATCGCCGCCGCCGAAACGGTGGAGCGGCTGACGGGCGGCCGCGTCCGGGTGCCGGGCAAGGACGAGCGCAAGATCCTGACCATCGGCTCGGTGCTGCATACCGCGCGCGACGGCGACATCGTCTGGGGCACCGGCGCGAAGGGCACCAAGATGGAGCTCGACCCCTCGGTCAAGCACCTCCACGCCTATGCCTGCCGCGGGCCGCTGACCCTCGGCGTGCTGCTGCGCTCGGGCATCGACATCTCGAAGATCCGGCATTTCTTCGATCCGGGCTGCCTGGTGCCGCGGCTCTACGCCAAGGAGATCGCCGCCTGGAAGGCCTCGCCCAACTATCGGCCTGGCGGGATCAGGGTGGTGCCGCACTACCGCGACGACCTCCTGTTCCGGCGCGAATATCCCGAATATTCCGACAGCTTCGTCTCGGTCGACTGCACCCCGCTCGGCATGGTCGAGGCGCTGCTCGGCGCCGACGTCGTCGTCTCCAGCTCCCTGCACGGCGTCATCTTCGCCGAGGCGCTGGGCATCCCGGCCTATTGGCACGTGCCGATCGGCGGCGAGGACGACCTCAAGTTCTACGATTACTACTACGGCACCGGCCGCCACCAGGTGAAGCGCTTCGACACCCTTCACGAGGCGCTCAGGGCCGAGCCGATGGAGCTGCCGAAGCTCGATTTCGACGCCTATCTCGATACCTTCCCCGAAGGCGAGATGATGGTCCTGTCGGGCCGCAAGCCCGCGGCCGGCAAGTCCGCGGCGGCGCCGAAACCGGTGGCGCAGGCCAAGCCTCAGCCCGAGCCGCAACCGGCGCCGGTGCTGCCGCCGCCGGTGCGGGAGGACAAGGCCGCCAACGGCGCCCTCACGCTCGTGGCCGCCGCGCCGAAGCCGCAGATCGAGTACGAGAACTTCCTGCCGAGCTCGGCCGACGGAAGCTGGGGCTTCGGCAACCAGTCGGAGATCCGCACCACGGTGCCCGACACCGAGTCGGGCAAGCGCGTCATCGTCGCGCTGCAGCTCAAGCCCTTCAATCCGGCGCTGTTCCGGCGGCCGCAAAGCGTCAGGATCCTGGTCAACGGCTCCTATGCCGCGACCGCCGAATGGCCGCGGGGCAACGAGACGGCGCTCGATCTTCGCCTCGCCGTCCAGACGAACCACGACAAGACCCCGATCGCGCTGACCTTCCAGGCGCGCAATGCCCGCACGCCCCGGTCCCTGGCCCAGCCCTCCCACCCGCTGGCCTCGCACCAGATCTCGTTCTGCGTCAAGGACCTGACCGTGCTGCCGGGCTGACGCCGCGACGCGCCCGGCCCGATGCGGCCGGGCACCGCCTGCCGGCCGGCGCTCCCCAGCGCCGGCACCGATGTCCATACCGGAGCCGCGATGGGGCACCGCAAGCCGACGATTGTGAGTTTCTACTGCGGACCGGCCTATTACCGGGAGGCGGCCGAGAGGCTGAGAGGCGATTGCGAGGCGCACGACCTCGACCATGACATCGTCGAAATGGACGGCGTCGCCGATCGCGACTGGGCCGATATCTGCCGGCTCAAGATCCCGTTCTACGTCCGGATGCTCGAAAAGCACCCGGACGGCATCCTGTGGGTCGACGCCGACACGCGCATCCTGCGCTTCCCCGACGCGCTGGCGCAGGGCGGACATGATTTCGCGGCGTTCCTGCGCGACTTCGTCGACCTCAGGGAGTTCGACGCCGCCATCCACCCCCGCACGTTCCACCCCGGCATCCTGCATTTCAACGCCACGGCGCGCACGCGCGCCTTCCTCGCCCATCTCGCCGCGCTGGAGAGCCGGTCCGACGCCCGGGCGACCGACGACTATTTCCTGGAGGAGGCCTGGCGCACCTTCGAAGGCCATCTCAGCGTGCAGATCCTGGCGAGCGACCTCGTCGCCCGGGAAGGCCGGCCGGCCGGGCCCGAGGCCTGCTTCCTGTTCGGCGCCAGCGGCAACGTCTCCGGCTTCATCCGCCGGGTCGAGCAGCACGCGCCCCCGCTCGCCTCGACCACCCGGCAGCGGGCCTATCTCCACCATTATGCCTCGCAGGCGCTCAATGCCGGCCGCCGGGCGCAGGCGCAGGTCTTCCTGGAAAAGGCCCGCGAGCTCGCGCCCGACGACACGGTGACCGCCGAGGCGCTGACCCGCCTGAAGGCCCGGCGCCGGCGGCTGCCCCGCCTCGTGCGCGCCGTCTCGAAGCTGTTCCGCCCCCGCGCCTCCGCCGCCGAGGTCCGGCGCGCCGTCGAGGCTGCCCTCGGCGCCGGCGACATCCCGGCGGCCGAGCAGGCGCTGGACCGGCTCGCCGGCCTCGGCCGGGACGGCGAAGCCGGCTTCATCGCCAGCCGCCGCTTCCGCCTGGCCCTGGAGAAGCGGGCCCGCCGCATGAGCCTCTCGCCGGAGCAGCGCCCGAAGCTGTGGTGGATGGAGACGCCCTATCCCGGCAATTTCGGCGACGTGCTCAATCCCTATATCGTCGAGAAGCTGTCCGGCCTGCCGCCGCTCTTCGCCGCGGGCGGCACCCTGGCGATCGGCTCGGTCGTCAAGTTCGCGCGCGCCGGCACGCCGGTCTGGGGCGCCGGCACGCCGCGCATGACCGACACGCTGTCGCCCGAAGCCGACTACCGCGCCGTGCGCGGTCCCTTGACCCGCGAGCTCGTGCTGCGCTCCGGCGGCTCGGTGCCGGAGATCTACGGCGACCCCGCGCTGCTGCTGCCGCTGATCTACGATCCGAGGCCGGCGAAGAAGCACCGGCTCGGCCTCGTGCGCCACGTGCTGCACGCCGATGCGCCGCTCCGCCTCGAGGGCGTGCACGAGATCGACATCCGCCGCATCGGCTACGAGGCGATCGAGGCTTTCATCCGCGAGCTGCTGGAATGCGAGGCGATCCTCTCCACCTCGCTGCACGGCCTGATCGCGGCCCAGGCCTATGGCATCCCGACGCGCTGGTGCACCCTGTCCTCGGCCGGCAAGGCACTGCCGGGCGACGGCACCAAGTTCCTTGACCATTATGCGGTGCTGGGCATCGCGGCGCAGGCGCCGCTCGACCTCGCAGGGCTCGACGCGGTGGGAGCGGACCTCGCCGGCCTGTGCACGGAGCGCGCGACCAGGCCCTTCGACGCCCTGGCCCTCCTCGACGCGGCGCCCTTCCCGGTGCAGCCGCGCTATCGCGAGGCGGCCCGGGGATGACGCCCCGTCAGGCCGTGATCTTCTCGAACTGCCCCGCCTTGCGGAAGCGCCAGAGATAGGCCGGCACTTCCGCCGCGGCCGAGGCCGGGGCGATGCCGATGCCCTCGAGGGTCCGCTTCTCCGCCGCAGCCTTGGCCGAGACGACATTGTCCGAGCGCAGCAGCGTCACCTGGCCGGGCGTCAGCGGCGGCTTGGGCGCATATTGGGCGACGCGGGCAAGGAGCCCGGCGACGCCGAAGGGCAGCGGCAGCAGGATGCGCGAGCGCTGCGTCACCTTCAGCACGAACTCCAGGACTTCCCGGAAGCTCATGACGTCCGGCCCGCCGAGCTCATAGGTCGTGCCCGGCGCCAGGCGGCCGTCGACCCCGGCGGCGATCGCCTCGGCCACGTCGCCGGCGAACACCGGCTGGAACTTCGTCTCGCCGCCGCCGATCAGCGGCAGCACCGGCGAGATCTGCGCCATGGCGGCGAAGCGGTTGAAGAAATCGTCCTCCGGTCCGAACACCACGGAGGGGCGCAGCACCGCGGCCTGCGGAAAGGCGGCCAGCACCGCCTCCTCGCCCTTGGCCTTGCTGACGGCATAGGCGGAGGCCGAGGCCTTGTCCGCGCCGATCGCCGAGACATGCACCAGGGCGGCGGCCCCGGCCGCCTTGGCCGCCCGCGCCACTGCGCCGGCCCCGAAGGCCTGGGCCGCCTCGAAGCTGTTGCGGCCGCGCTGGTGCATGATGCCGACCAGGTTGACCACGGCGTCGGCGCCCTCGACCGCCGCCTCGACCGAGTCGGGATAGCGCAGGTTCGCCTGCACCGCCGTGACCTGGCCGACCGCGCCGGCCGTCATCAGGTACTGCGCCAGGTCCGGCCGCCGCACGGCGACGCGGATGCGGTAGCCGCGCCGGGCGAGGGCGCGCACCGCGTGGCGCCCGATGAAGCCGGACCCGCCGAACACCGTCACCAGCCGATCGCTGACCGCCACCATGCCGCTCACCTTCGCAAACGTGTTCCGATCCCGGTTCCTTAGCGCGGGCCCGCGGAGCTGTATAGGGGTGTGCTGCAGCGCACCCGACGGACCGCCGGCGTGCCGCGGCGGCGCCGTCCGCGGCCGGCATCGCCGCATCATCCCTATGGCGAAGGGCGCGATTTGCGCTTAGGCGCCGTCCGGGGATAAGTGAGGCGATCCGTCATGGCCGGACTTGATCCGGCCATCCACGCGAACACCGGCGGACGTCGCGTTCGCGTGGATGGCCGGGACGAGCCCGGCCATGACGGCCGCAAAGCGCAGCGCACGTATCTGCGGATACCTGCCCAGGACAAGCCATGCCGTCCGTTCTTGCCGCCGAAGCCGACTTTCCGCTGCGCACGCTGCGGCTCGGCACGCTGATCCGGCTGCGCTGGATGGCGGTGGTGGGCCAGGCCTTCGCCGTGCTCGGCGTGCATTTCGGCTTCGGCTTTCCCGTGCCGCTGGCGACCTGCCTGGTGCTGATCGGCGCCTCGGCCTGCGTCAATATCGTGCTGGGGCTGCGCTATCCCGCGACGCAGCGCATCGACCCGTTCCAGGCCGCGGCCTTCCTCGCCTTCGACATCATCCAGCTGGCGCTGCTGCTGGCCCTGACCGGCGGCATGCAGAACCCGTTCGTCTTCCTGTTCCTGGCGCCGGTGCTGATCTCGGCGACGTCGCTGCCGCCGCTGCTGACCCTGGCGCTGGGCCTGCTGGCGATGGTCTGCGCCACGCTGCTGACCAGCTGGCACCTGCCCCTGCCCTGGTTCCCAGGCCAGCACATGGACCTGCCCTTCCTGTTCGTGACAGGCATGTGGGCCTCGGTGCTGCTCGGCATCGCCTTCATCAGCGTCTACGCCTGGCGGGTGGCCGAGGAGGGGCGGCTGCTCTCCAACGCGCTCAGCGCCACCGAGCTGGTGCTGGCGCGCGAGCAGCATCTGTCGCAGCTCGACGGGCTGGCCGCCGCGGCGGCGCACGAGCTCGGCACGCCGCTCGCCACCATCGCCCTGGTGGCCAAGGAGATGGAGGCGGGCATCGCCGGCCATGGCGAGTTCGCCGAGGACGTCCGTCTGCTGCGCAGCCAGGTGCAGCGCTGCCGCGAGATCCTCGGCAAGCTCTCCTCGCTCGGCCAGGAGGGCTCGGCCCCGTTCAGCCTGCTCGACCTCTCCCACATCATCGAGGACGTGGTGGCCCCGCACCGCGATTTCGGCATCGACATCACGGTGACGCTGGAGGGCGACCGGCAGAACGAGCCCGCGGCGGCGCGCAATGCCGGCCTGCTCTACGGCCTCGGCAACATCGTCGAGAACGCGGTGGACTTTGCCGCCACCAAGGTCGCGATCGCGGCCAGATGGGACGTGGGCACGGTGTCGATCGTCGTCAGCGACGACGGGCCCGGCTTCCACAACGACATCATCGGCCGGCTGGGCGATCCCTATATCAGCCGGCGCAAGCCCTGGGCGGTCGGCCAGCCCGGCGGCGGCCTCGGCCTCGGCTTCTTCATCGCCAAGACCCTGCTGGAGCGCTCCGGCGCCGCCATCGCGCTCGCCAACCGCCCGCCGCCGCAGACCGGCGCGGTGGTGCGCCTGGACTGGAGCCGCGAGCTGTTCGAGCGGGGAAACACCATGACCGACGATCGTGTTTGACGGCGACCGGTTTCCCCGATGAAATCCGCAACTGTTGCGTCTATATGTCACGGCATGAGAGCTTGCCTGGAAAAGCGGGTCGGTGACTCGCCCGCCAATACCCGGAGCGATCCGGCCCATGCTTCGCCTGCCGGCGATGGAGTGCCCGCGTCATGACCCCTGCCGTCTCGAGCCTGCCCGACCCCTCCCTGCTGATCGTCGACGATGACAAGCCCTTCCTGCAGCGCCTGGCTCGCGCCATGGAGGCGCGCGGCTATGTCGTCGCCACGGCCGACACCGTCGCGGACGGCATCGCCCGGGTGGAAAGCGCCCCGCCGGCCTATGCCGTCATCGACATGAAGCTCGCCGACGGCTCGGGCCTCGACGTGATCTTGCGGCTCAAGACCAGGCGCCCCGATGCGCGCGCGGTGATCCTCACCGGCTACGGCAACATCGCCACCGCGGTCACGGCGGTGAAGCTCGGCGCCTTCGACTATCTCGCCAAGCCCGCCGATGCCGACGAGATCCATGCCGCGCTGATGGCCGATCCCGGCCACAAGCCCGACCTGCCGGAGAACCCGATGTCGGCCGACCGGGTGCGCTGGGAGCACATCCAGCGCGTCTATGAGCTGTGCGGCCGCAACGTCTCGGAAACGGCGCGGCGCCTGGCCATGCACCGGCGCACGCTGCAGCGCATCCTGGCCAAGCGGGCCCCGCGCTGAAGGCCTGGGGCGGCAGCCTGCCCGCCGGGCGCCGCCATTGCTTCACCTTTCTTTACATTGCCCGACATCTGCCGAAACCTCGCCGGCCTAGTCTGCCTCCAACGCAGCGTCCGACGCTGCCGCGAAGGAGATGACGATGAGTGAGTTGAACCCCTCTGCCGCCGCCCCGGATCCGGCCATGACGGCCCCGCCCGCCAGGCCCCGCCGGTTCGTCTGGCCGCGCAGCGCCCTCGTCGGCGGCGCGCTGGTCGCAGGCGTGGCGCTCGGCGCCGGCGGCCTGGCGGCCGCGGCCGCCGCACCCGACCATTTCGGCTGGCACAAGGGCCCGCGCCTCGAGCGCATCCAGGGCTTCGTGCTGCGCACCCTCGACGCCATCGGCGCCTCGTCCGACCAGGAATCGAAGATCCACGACATCGTCGCCAAGAATTTCGACGCCCTGGCGCCGGACCCGGCCAGGCATATGGAGCTGCGCAAGCAGGCGCTTGAGCTGCTCAGGGCGCCGACGCTCGACCGCGCCGCCATCGAGAAGCTGCGCGCCGATCAGATCGCCGCGATCGACGCCCGCTCCAAGGCGCTGGTCGGCACCCTGCTCGACGCGGCGGACGTGCTGACGCCCGAGCAGCGCGTCAAGCTCGCCGACCGCCTCGAGCAATGGCGGCCCGGCGGCCCGCACGGCTGGCGGCAGGGTCCGGACGGCTGGCGGCACGGGCCGCGCGACGGGCGGCCCGGACCGGACGGCCCCGATGGACCGGGCGGACCCGGTCGGGATAACGGCCCCGGCGACGACAAGCCGGATAACGGCTAAGCTTCCGCCGCGGATTCGGAACGCGATCCCCGGCTGAGGACTCGACGGGACACCATGGCGGAACGGCTTCTGATCGTTGACGACGACACGCGGCTCTCCGCCATGGTCTCCGACTATCTCACGGCCGCCGGCTTCGCCGTCGACGGCCGGCACACCGGCGCCGACGGTCTGGCAGCGGCCGAGCGCGGCGCCTATGACGCCCTGATCCTCGACGTCATGCTGCCCGATATCGACGGCTTCGAGGTCTGCCGGCTGCTGCGCGCCAGGTCCGACGTGCCGGTGCTGATGCTGACCGCCCGCGGCGACGACACCGACCGCATCGTCGGCCTGGAGATCGGCGCCGACGACTACCTGCCCAAGCCCTTCAACCCGCGCGAGCTCCTGGCGCGCATCCGCGCCATCCTGCGCCGGCGCGGCGGCGGAACGCGCGACGAGACCGAGCCGATGCGCTTCGGGCGCCTCGAGATCGACCGCGGCTCGCGCATGGTGCGCATCGACGGCGAGGAGCGGCCGCTGACCAGCCACCAGTTCGACCTGCTCGTCGCCCTGGCCGAGAATGCCGGCCGGGTGCTGAACCGCGAGCGCCTGATGGACCTGGTCAAGGGCGAGGAGCTCGAGGCCTTCGACCGGTCGATCGACGTGCACATCTCCCGCATCCGCGCCGGCATCGAGGACGACCCCAAGCACCCCAGGCGCATCCTCACCGTGCGCAGCGCCGGCTACGTCTTCGCCAAGCGCCAGGACGAGTAGGCGAGACCGCGCGCGATGCTGCTCGTCCGCCGCCGGCTGTTCTGGAAGGTCTACCTGACGCTGCTGGCGAGCCTGGTGCTCGTCACCATCCTGATCGGCTGGCTGTGGTGGCTGACCAGCGGCAATATCGGCGACCGCCTCGGCCCGCTGCGCGTGCACCTGACCGACCTGCTGGCCACCGAGCACGGCACGCCGGCCGGCGCATTGTCCCAGGCGCTGGAGCGGCTCGGCGGCGCCGTCGGTGCCGACATCTCCGTCTATGACCGGGAGGGCCGGCTGACCGCCGCCCGCGGCGAGCCGGTGATGCTGCCCTCCGATGACGACGAGCAGCGCGGCCGCTGGCAGAACCGCCTCGTGCGCTTCGACCTGCCCGACGGGCGGGTGGTGATGGCGCGCATGCATCCCCCGCCGCGACCGCCCGGCCTGCGCATCCTCATGCTGATGGCCATCGTCGCCGGCGGGGTGGGCGTGGCCGCCTTTCCCGTCACGGCGCGGCTGACGCGCCGGCTGGAGGACCTGCGCTCCGGCGTCGCCGCCTGGGGCGAGGGCGCGATGCATGCCCGCGTCGCCGAGACGGGCAGCGACGAGGTGGCCGCGGTGGCGCGCACCTTCAACGCCGCCGCGGCGCGGGTCGAAGGCCTCGTCGCGGCACAGAAGGCGCTGCTCGCCAATGCCAGCCATGAACTGCGCTCGCCGCTGGCGCGCCTGCGCATGGCGGCGGAGATCTTCGCCGATCGCCCCGGCCCCGCGGCGCGCGAGGAGATCCAGCGCAATCTCGCCGAGGTCGACCAGCTGGTTGACGAGATCCTGCTGGCCAGCCGGCTCGACCATCCCGACGCGCGCATCGGGCGGGCGAGCTCGATCGACCTGCTCGGCCTGGCGGCGGAGGAGGCGGCGCGGGTCGACGCCGCCCTCTCCGGCACGCCGGTCGAGGTCATGGGCGATGCCACGCTGCTGCGCCGCCTGATCCGCAACCTCCTGGAGAACGCCGTCAAGCACGGCGCGCCGCCGGTCGAGATCACCGCGGAGCAGGCGCCCGGCGGCGCCTGCCTGACCGTGGCCGACCGCGGCCGCGGCATCCCCGAGGCCGAGCGCCAGCGCGTCTTCGAGCCCTTCTACCGGCCGGTGGGGCGCAGCGAGGCCGCGGGCGGCTGGGGCCTCGGGCTGTCCCTGGTGCGCCAGATCGCCCTCGCCCATGGCGGACGGGTCCGCTGCGAGCCGCGGTCCGGCGGCGGCACGCTGTTCGTGGTCGACCTGCCGGCCGGCGGAGCCTGACCCGGCGCCCGGCCTTCAGGCGGCGACGGCCTCGGTTGGCGGCGTCGCAGCCTGCGCCGGAGCGGCGACGAGTTCCGGCACGGACGCGGCCTCGGCGGCGGACTCGACGCTCTCGACCGTCACCCCCACCCACAGCCCGATGAAGGCACCCGGCGTGCCGACGAACGACCCGGCGATCGGCCTGGCCTGGTGCGGCTCGCGCGTCACCGCCACGCGGATCAGGTGGTCCGAGGCGATCAGCCCATTGGTCGGATCGAACTCGACCCAGCCGGCCCCGGGCAGGAACACCTCCGCCCAGGCATGGGTGGCGCCGGCGCCCTGCAGGCCGCTGTCCCCGCCCGACGGGTCGAACAGGTAGCCCGACACGAAGCGGGCGCCGAAGCCCAGCCGTCGCGCCACGCCGATGAAGAAGGCGGCGAAGTCCCGGCAGGCACCGCTGCGCAGGCCGAACGTCTCCGCCGGGCTGCGCGTGCTTTCCTCGAAGCGCGTCTCGTAGGTGAAGCCCGCATGGATCTCCTGGCACAGCCCGGCGAGCAGCGCCGCGGCGCCGCCGGCATGGCGGGCGGTCACCGCCTGCACCCAGGCCTCGAGCTCCGGCTCGAACGGCTCCCCCGATCCGGTCAGGCAGGCGCCGAGATCGGTCAGCTCGTCGGGCGAATAGGCCAGGGGATAGGCCACATCCGCGCCGGTCACGAACAGCGAGAGCTCGGTCGGGGCATAGCGCTCCACCTGCAGATGGCTCTCGATCGACAATTCGTCGGTGGTCCCGTCGAACTGCGCGGTGCAGATCACGTTGCCGAAGACGTCGTAGGTCCAGGTCAGCTCCGCCGGCAGCGAGGTGGTCAGCGTGGCGTTGACGAGGCTCATCTCATGGCTGTCCCGCGGCCGCAGCATCATGCGATGCGGACCGAAGGCGACCGGCTCGCTGTAGCGGTAGGTCGTGCGATGGGTGACGTCGAGACGTTTCACTTCGAGGCTATCTCCGGATCGACGATGCCGTATCGTCATCCACAACGATGCGACGGGGCGCATGGACAACGATGCGATGGGATCGTGGTTCCCCGAGGGCGGGCGGTCGACGGGCAGCCCTGCGGCCGGCGCATGGCGGGCCGCAGGCTCCGTGCGTGCTTCGGGAAGATCGTCAGCCCCGATCGAGGGCGGCCACGGCCTCGGCCACCTCCGGCTCGCTGTGCGCAGGGCGCTTCTCGCCGGGGCGGATGCGTGAGCCGGCGGCCGGCGCCATGGCGGCGTGGCGGATGGTGCCGCCGAGCACCGAAAGCGCCGGCAGGGCCGCTTCCTCCTTCAGCTCGCCGGCGACGAGCACCAGGACGCTGGCCGGCCGCTCGCGGGCCTGGTCCGGCACATGCGCCAGCACGGCGTCGAGGATGGCCGGCCCTGCCTCGCCCCGCTGCAGGGTCCGGGCCTGGGCCAGGCCGCGCTCGGCTTCGGCCATGCTGGCATAGTCGATGGCGAACAGCGTGTTCATGGGATCCCCCCGTTCTCGAATGTCGGCCCGTCAGGGCAGCGATGCGACCCGCACGCCGCCGCGCTGATCCTGCGCCGGCACGACCGCATCGATCACGACGCGCCCGTCGACCTCCCGCGAGATCACCAGGTTGCCGGCGCGGGCCTCGCGCAGGATCACGCCCATGGCGGCGGCGCTGTCGCGTGCCGCCTGCCGGGACGTGTCCGCCGGCGCGTCGGACCGGCTCAGGGCGGCTGCGGCGGATACGAGACCGGCAGCCGCGCCGCAGATTGCGAAGCGCCGGAGCATCGAGAGGGTCATCATGCATGACCTCCATTCTGGCATCGGTGCGTCGATCGACAGTCCCGGAACTACGCGGCGGCAGGCAAAATGTTCCCTCGGGCCGCAGAGGCGTGGGCGGGATCAGGGGTGCAGGCCGGACGCCCGCGCCGCAATGGCCGGGAACGGCGCCTCGATGGCGGTGCGCCCGGGCGTGTGCTCGTCGAGCGTGGCGCCGAGCTGGCGCAGGTAGGCCTGCACGAAGCGGCGCGACAACGGGCCGGAGAGCCGTTCCGTGCGCTCGCTTCCACGGATCTCCAGCCGGAGCGTCTGCGGGCTGGCGTCGAGGGCGATGAAGACGACTGCCCCGCTCCGGATCGCCGCGTCGGCATAGGCCGGCAGGATCTCCGCCAGCAGCATGGCGATGGAGACGCTGGTGTCGAGGTCGATCTCCAGCTCCTCGCCGGTGAAGTCGTAGGCGAAGCTGGCCTGGCCGCCGTCGGCGCCGGCCTGCAGGCGGTGGGCGACCTCGCGCACGACATGGCCGATCGGCACATGGCCGAGCTCCGAGACGGCATAGGAGGCCCGGTAGGCGGCCGAGAGCGCGTTGATGCGGTCCTCGGGAAAGCGCAGGATCGCGCGTTCCTCCAGGCCGAGCTCGCGCTTCTGCAGGGCGAGCAGCGATCCGATCACCTGGAGATTGTTCTTCACGCGGTGATGGATCTCCCGGATGTAGCTGTTGCGCGCCGCCACCGCATGCTCCAGGTCGCGGGTGCGCTCCATCATGCCGTCCGCCATGGCGTTGAACGCCCCGGCTAGCTCGGAGAACTCGCGCGGCGCCGCCGCGGCATCATCGATGCGGGTGGTCAGGTTGCCGGCGGTATAGGCGCGCGTCGCCGTGAGCAGGCTGGAGAGCCAACGCAGCACGCTGCCGTGCAGGCCGATCCAGATCGCCAGGGCCGCGGCCAGGATCGTCACCAGCGGCGCGAGGGCGGTGACGGCGAACTGGCGCAGCGGTCCGCCCAGGAGATCGCTCTCGCGCTGGAAGGTGAGCAGCCACAGGTCGACCGAAGGCAGCTTGGCCACGGTGTAGACGGACCGCTTGCCGTCGGCCGCCGCTGCCGTCACGGCGCGATCGTCCCCGGGCACCAGCGGCTCGGCCGGCCAGATCGCCGCCCGAGCCTGGCCCGACGGCGGGACGACGATGCGTCCGGCGCCGTCGGCCAGGGCGGCGACGCTGGAGGGCAGGCTGCGGAAGTCGGCGAGGACGTCGGCGAGATAGGCGTTGTCGATCAGCAGCACCACGCCGACCCCGGCCGTCTCCGGCTCGACGCTCGGCGCGGCCACGGCCAGAGCGAAGCGTCCGTCGGCCAGCACGGTCGGCCTGACGGACGCCGCGCTGCCGTCGGCGTGCGTGAGGTCGAGGCCGAGATCGGCGAACGAGGGCGCGCCGGGCTTGTGGGCCTCGCACCACGGCGTTCCACCCTTGAGCACGATGAAGCCGGAATAGCTGCGATAGCGATCCAGCATCGAGGCGGCATCCCGCCGGCATTCGCCGGCGTCTTCCCGGGCGAAGCTGCCGAAGGAGGCGAGGGTCGTCGCCGTGCGCGCCGCGCCGATCACCAGCACGTCGAGGCGGGTGCGCAGGACGTCGGCGTTGCGGTCGAGCGCGGCGAGCTCGCTGCGGCGCGTGGCGTCGAAGAACTGGTAGGCGATGGCGCAGACGACAATCGCCGCAGGCACGACCGCGGCGACCATGATCAGGAGGATCCGCAATCGCAGGGACGCTGGCACTGTCACCCCTAACGGCCGTCACAGACCGGGCTGGCCTGGGTTCGGTGGCGAGGTCGCCGCGAGCGTCGCCCGGTCCGGGCCGATCTCGGAGACGTCGCCGATCGACAGGAGGCTGGCCAGGCGCGCGCGAGCCCGGTTCAGCCGGCTCTTGATGGTGCCGACCGCCACCCCGCAGATCTCCGCCGCCTCCTCGTAGGAGAAGCCCGACGCGCCGACCAGCGTCAGCACCTCGCGCTGATCGGGCGGCAGCTGCACCAGGGCGTTCTGGAAGTCGGCCATGTCGAGGTGGCCGGCCTGCTCGCCCGCCACCGCGATCGACGCGGCATGCTTGCCTTCGACGTCCTCCACCTCCCGGCGCTTGCGCCGAAGCTCGGTGAAATAGGCGTTGCGCAGGATGGTGAACAGCCAGGCGCGCATGTTCGAGCCTTCGACGAAGCTGGCATGCGCCGCCCAGGCCTTCATCAGCGATTCCTGCACGAGGTCGTCGGCGCGATCGCTCTTGCCGGTCAGCGACAGCGCGAAGGCACGCATGTTCGGGATTTCAGCGAGGAGGCCGTCGCGGAAGGTCCGGGACTGGCTCATTCCGTCACCCCCTCCGGGCGTCCCGGCATCGTCTCGGGCTGTCCCGTGCTCATGGCCGGCGAGCCGCCGTCAAGCCTGGCCAGGAGATCCTTGAACCGGTCCGGCACCGGCTGGCTGACCACATCGTCGTAGAGCGCCTTGAGCTTTTCCCCGATCTTGACCTGCGCGTCCTTCGGCAAGGCCGGCGTCCGTCTCGACCGCGCGGTCTTGGGGCCTTGATCAACCATTCTTGTCTCCAAAGTCCACACCCGCCCCGGCCCTTCGCACGCCGGCGTCGCCGATACAGGCCCGCACGCCCTTCCCGCGGAGTCCGCGCTCGGGCAGGCTCGGAAGTCCGCAGGGTCCCGAAGTCCTGCCGCGTCCCATCGAAACTCGCAACGGTGCCGTGCCACAATTGTTCCAAACGGCCCGGAACTATTTTTGCGAGGCCGCGTTGAACAAAGGGTTCATGCCGGTCCGGGAACACCGCCGCAACTGCAGGTTTCAGGATGCTGCGGTGGTTCCGGCTTGCGCCGACGGGACCGGCGGGCAACCTTCCAATCGGCACTCTTGGGAGAAAGAAGACAACCATGTCGATAACCGACCTGATCGGGCCGCATCTGCCCTATCTGCGCCGCTTCGCCCGCGCGTTGAGCGGCAGCCAGGACAGCGGCGATGCCTATGTCGTGGCGACGCTGGAAACGCTCGTCGCCGATCGTCAGGCCCTCAGGACCGACATCGACCCCAAGCTCGCCTTCTACCAGCTGTTCCTGTCGATCTGGAACGGCGCGCCGATCAACGGCAAGGCGCCGATCCGGCTGGAGCCGGACGCCAAGCTGGAGCATCTCACGCCCCGGTCCCGCCAGGCCTTCCTCCTCACCAGCGTCGAGGGCTTCTCGCACGCCAATGCCGCGACGGTGATGGGCGTCGATCCCCCCGCCTTCGAGGCCCTGATCGACCAGGCCGCCCGCGAGATCGCCGAGCAGGTTGCGACCGAGGTGCTGATCATCGAGGACGAGCCGATCATCGCCATGGACCTGGAAGCCCTGGTAGAGGGCCTCGGCCATACCGTCACCGACGTCGCCCGCACCCGCGCCGAGGCGGTCAAGGCGGTGGCGCGAGCCCGGCCGGGCCTGGTGCTGGCCGACATCCAGCTCGCCGACGGCAGCTCCGGCCTCGATGCCGTCAACGACATCCTCGGCGACTTCACGGTGCCGGTGATCTTCATCACCGCCTATCCCGAGCGCCTGCTGACCGGCGCCAAGCCGGAGCCGACCTTCCTGATCACCAAGCCCTTCCAGGCCAACACGCTGAAGGCGGTGATCAGCCAGGCGCTGTTCTTCGACCAGAAATCGTCCCGGATCGTCGACGCCGCCTGAGCCCGCCCCCCCGCGTCGTCAGCGCCGCCGCATGGCCAGAAAGCCTGCGGCGAGCGCCGAGAGCGCCAGCAGCGCCGGCGCGCGCTTCAGCGCCGCGGCCGCCACCGGCACCACGGCGGTGACGACCGGGGCTGCCGCTGCGAGCAGGGCGGCGCGGCGCCTGGCCTCCCGCATCTGGTAGACGGCGATGCCGGCGCAGATCAGCGCCACCGCCACCACGCCCGCGGCGACCAGCAGCGCCGCCCCCACCTCGCCCCAGGCGGGCACGAGGGCGAAGAACACGGCGAGGAGCCCGAACAGGATGGCGATCAGCGCCAGCGCCAGGGCCGCGCCGTAGAACGCCACAGCCAGGAGGGCGCGCCTGACCAGCACGCCCCCGCCCACCGCCCCGAGGGCGCTCGTCAGCAGACCCATCGCCGCCGCTCCCCTGCGCCGGTCACTTCTGCGATCGCGCCATCAGGCCGAGGATCATGCCGAGACCGAGCGTGATCGCCAGGGTGCGGCCCGGATTCTTGCGCACCTCCGCCGAGACGGCGTCGATGAGCTGCAGCGACGCGTCCTTGGCCTTGTCGCCGGCCGCCGTCAGGTTCTCCAGCGAATGCGCCGTGAGCTCGCTCGCCAGCGTGCCGGCCTGGGCCGCGGTCTTCTCGACATTCTGCGCCACCTTGGCGCCCAGCCCGCTGGAGGACTTGGCGAGCATGTCGGCGACCGAGGAGGCGAGCTTCGTCATCTCGGCGCGGAGCGATTCGATCTGAGCGGCGACGTCGCCGGTATCGACGCCTTCGCCACTCACAAGGTCCAATTTGCGGGTCATCTCGGTCTCCATCTCATTGCTTCGTGGCGATGCGGGACGCCGGGCCACGCCCGGCGCCGGTCTGCGGGCGGCGGATCAATGCTGCGCGCGGTTCAGCCAGTCGTCGATCTGACGCTCCGCCTGATCCTTGGCGATACCGTAACGTTCCTGGATCTTTCCCGCGAGCTCCGTGCGCTTTCCTTCGACGACATCGAGGTCATCTTCGGTGAGCTTGCCCCACTGAGCCTGGGCCTTCCCCTTGAACTGCTTCCAATTGCCTTCGATACGATCCCAATTCATGGGCACCTCCACATTGACACGGGTGCGGCCCCTCGGGCCGCCGTGCCAATACAATCGTCGCAGGCGGCGATTGTTCCGGAACGGCCCGCGCCCGTGGCGCTGCCGTGCCGGAAGCCAGCATGGGACGATGCGCGCCGGCCGGCAAGGGCGGCGTCGGACTCGGTGGAGGGCTAGAACTTGTAACCGACGCGCATGCCGAGATTCGACAGGCCGCGGTTCTCGAAGCACAGATTCGCATTGGAATTGTGCTCGAACGTCGCCATCACGCTCCAGTGCTCGTCGAACTGGTAGCCGATCGAGGCGGACTCCCGGAACAACCAGTGGCACCCCAGCGGGTTCATGTCGTTGTGGGTGTCTTCCAGCTGACCGTTGTTGTAGCTGCCGCCGGCCGTGAACTCGACGAACCACGGCGCATCGAACGGCACGAAGTGCCAGGCGGCGCCGAAATAGACCGTGCTGGTCTTGCCGGCGAAATTGAGCGTGCCGCCGATCATCGGGCGGGGAATCAGCGATTCCGTCCAGTCGTCGGTGTGGAAGGGCTTGCCGAACAGCAATTCGCCGTTGAGGTCGATGCCGCCGTGCTCCGGGCTGCCCAGGGCGTGATTGTACACGCCGATGCGCACCTCGTCGAAGAAGGGGTCGCCGACCATGGCCGGCGCGCCCTCGGGCGCCGGCGCATCGGCCGCAGCCGCGGGGGAGATAGCCGCCACGAGGAGGCAGGCGGCCCGAAGTAGACGATGAATCATCGCAGATCCCGGCTCGGAGATAGAACGACTCATTCCGAACAAGCTGCCCCCGCGTCCATCAACACTGCATTAGCGTTAACGAGAGGTTACCTGTCCGCCCCTTCACCAGCCCGCGGCCCCGTCGATGCGAACGCCTGCCCCGGGGATAGGAAGCTGTGACGCGGGCGTCAATCCGGCAGCCGCGCCCCGTCCCCGGCCCCGCTTCGCGAACGCTCCGCATGATGCAAAAATGTCGAGCGGCAAGGCCCCATGCGACCCCATTGCGCCCGCGCGGGCGGCCGGCGTAGACGGGGTGGTGCCGCCGGCGTGCGGCGGTCGGACACCAACGGGGAGCGCGAATCATGGAGCTCGGATTGACGGGACGCACGGCCCTGGTCTGCGCCTCGAGCCGGGGCCTGGGGAGGGCCTGCGCGCTGGAGCTCGCCCGGGCGGGCTGCACGGTGGTGATCAACGGCCGCGACGCCGAGGCGCTCGAGGCGACGGCCCGGGACATCCGGGCCGAGACCGGCGCCCGGGTGGTGCCGGTCCTCGCCGACATCGCCACCCGCGAGGGCCAGGACGCCGCGATCGGCGCGGCGCCCGAGATCGACATCCTGGTCACCAACAATGGCGGGCCGCCCTTTCGCGACTTCCGGGCCGTCGACCGCGAGGCGATGCTGGCCGGCGTGGTCGGCAACATGATCACGCCGATCGAGCTGGTGCAGCGCCTGATCGACGGCATGGTGGACCGGCGCTTCGGCCGGATCGTCAACATCACCTCCGCCTCGGTGAAGATGCCGCTCGCCGGGCTCGACCTCTCCAGCGGAGCGCGTGCCGGCCTGACCGGCTTCCTCGCCGGCGTCGCCCGTTCGGTCGCCCATGCCAACGTCACCATCAACTTCCTGCTGCCCGGCTCCTTCGACACGCGGCGGCTGCAGTCCGGGTTGGAGCGCCAGGCGCAGAGCCGCGGCGTCGACGTCGCGGCGGTGCGCCGGGAAGAGGAGGCATCGATCCCGGCCCGGCGCATCGGCACGCCGGCGGAGTTCGGCGCGGCCTGCGCCTTCCTGTGCTCGGCCCAGGCCGGCTACATCACCGGCCAGAGCCTGCTGATCGACGGCGGTGCCTATCCCGGGGTGCTGTGAGCGCCCCAGGGGTGCTGTGACCGTCGCGGAAAAGCTGCATTCCTGGCCGAGGGTCGCGGGTTTCGGCCCACCGACGGAGGTTGCACTGCCCCGAAACCTCGCCGCAGGCCTGGCGTTCGCCGCCGCCCTGCTTTCCCCCGCGGCGATCGAGGCCCGGGCCGCGCAGTCCCCCTCCCCGGCCTGCATCGCGCTGACCTTCGACGACGGTCCGGATGCGACGCTGACGCCGCGCCTCCTCGACATCCTGGAGAAGAACGGCGTCCCCGCCACCTTCTTCGTCGTCGGCCGACGCATGGCGGAGGCGCCAGGCCTGGTCCGGCGCGAGCACGCCGACGGCGACGAGATCGGCAATCACACCTGGGACCACCAGCCCCTGCCCAGCCTCGGCGAGGACGCCATCGTCGCCGAGATCGCCCGCACCGACGCGGCGATCGAGGCCGAGGCCGGCCTGCGCCCGACCTTCATCCGCCCGCCCTACGGCGTGATCACGCCGGCGGTCGAGGACGTGCTGCGCCGGCACGGGCTGATGCGCCCGCTGGCCTCCTGGGACATCGACAGCTTCGACTGGCTGCACGGCAACGCCGTCTGGAGCGCCTTCCTGGCCGCCCGGGCCGCGCCGGGCTCGGTGATCCTGCTGCACGACATCCATCCCTCGACCATCGACGCCGTGCCGCGCATCATCGCGGCCGTGCGGGCCCGGGGGCTGGGCTTCGCCACCCTCTCCACGCTCGGCAGCTGCCGCGGGCCGGCAACGGCGCTCGCCGCATCCACCGCCGCGGGCCGGCCGGGCTGGACGGTGCGGCTGCTCCGGCCCCTGCGCAGCCTCATCGGCGGCATCGGCTCCTGAACGGCCATATCGAGGCCCGATTCCGGTGGCAGGCATGCCGACCTCCTCCTGGGACGAGCGGGCATGATCGACGAAGACGGCAAGCCGGTCAGGCTGGTGTGGAGCTTCAGCCGGGCGGAGCTGATCGCCGACGGCGTGGTGCACGTGCTCGGCAGCACCTTCGCGCTCTCGGCCGGCGTCACCCTGGTCGTGCTCTGCGCCCTGTTCGCCACCGGGCCGTCGCTGGCGGCGGCATCGGTCTACGCCGTCACCCTGGTCGCCACCTTCGGCATCTCGGCCGCGTACAATGTCTGGCCGGTCTGCCGCACCAAGTGGACGCTGCGGCGCTTCGACCATGCCACGATCTTCCTGCTGATCGCCGGCACCTACACCCCGTTCCTGATGCAGGTGCCGGACCGCTGGGTCAGCGTCGGGCTGCTCTCCGGCGTCTGGCTCGTCGCCCTGGCCGGCACGGTGCTGAAGCTCGGCTTTCCCGGCCAGCTCGACCGCCTGTCGATCGGCCTCTATCTCGCCCTGGGCTGGAGCGGCCTGCTGGCGAGCAACACCGTCATGGCGGTGCTGCCGCCCTCGGCGATCTGGCTGATCGGCATCGGCGGCGTGCTCTACACGGTCGGCGTCGTCTTCCACGTCTGGGAGAAGCTGCGCTTCCAGAACGCGGTCTGGCACGGCTTCGTGCTCGCCGCGGCCGGATGCCACTATGCCGCGGTGGTCGACAGCCTGGTGCTGGCGCCGGCCTGATACCGTCGGCCCCGGTCTCCGACCGGTGCCGAGCGGGTGACGCTCAAACGCCGCGCGGGCTTGTACCAAGGGTCGATGAGTCGAGCTCATCGACCCTTGGTACAAGCCCGAAATCGCCATCTCGCCTTGAATGCGGCACCGCAATATCCATCTATCGCCAATGTTGCATTGCAACATGACCGCTCGAAACCACCTCGTTCCGAGGCGGCTTGTGGAAAGGCGCGTGATGGCCAGCTTGCAGCAGACCCTTGTCGAACTGGAGAGGCTGAGGCGGCAATGGGCCCGCTCGCTGCCGGCCGACCCGGCCTTCGCCGGACCGTCCGATCGCCTGCGCGAGGTCGCCGCCTTCGGTCCCGACCCGGGCAACCTGCGCATGCTCGCCTATGTGCCGCCGCTCCTGGCGGCGCCGCGGGCGCTGGTCGTGGTGCTGCACGGCTGCACCCAGACGGCCGCCGGCTACGACCACGGCTCGGGCTGGTCGGCCCTGGCGGAGCGCCACGGCTTCTGCCTGCTCTACCCCGAGCAGCGGGCGGCCAACAATCCCAAGCTCTGCTTCAACTGGTTCGCCGAGGCCGATACCCGGCGCGGCGAGGGCGAAGTGCGCTCGATCCGCTCGATGATCGAGACCATGATCCGGGCGCACGGCATCGACCGCAGCCGCGTCCACATCACCGGCCTGTCCGCCGGCGGCGCCATGGCCTGCGCCATGCTGGCAACCTCGCCGGAACTGTTCGCGGCGGGCGGCATCGTCGCCGGCCTGCCCTATGGGGCCGCGACGTCGGTGCGCGAGGCTTTCGAGGCGATGGCGCGCGGCCGCGACCGGCCGGCCGAGGCCTGGGGCGACGGCATCCGGGCCGCCTCGGCCCATCGCGGCCCCTGGCCCCGCATCACCGTCTGGCACGGCGAGGCCGATGCGACCGTGGCTCCGGCCAATGCCGAGGCCCTGGTGCGGCAATGGCTCGACGTCCACGGCATCGACGCCGCGAGCGTCCGCAACCAGCCGGTGCCCGGTGCGTCCAGGCGGATCTGGTCGGGTCCGCGCGGCGTCGCGGTGGAGGCCTGGCTCGTTCCCGGCATGGGCCACGGCACGCCGCTGAAGACGTCAGGCGCCGGCGACGACGTCTGCGGCCACGCCGGTCCCTTCATGATCGAGGCGGGGATCTCGTCGACCTTCGCGATGGCCGGCGCCTGGGGCCTCACCGAGCAGCGCATGCCGGCGCGGCCGGCGGAGCCCGGCGGCAAGACCGGCCGGCCGGGGCCGGATCTGCCGATGCGGAGCACCGAGGTCGCGGCTTCGATCCGCCGCGCCCTGGCCGCCGCCGGCCTGGGGCGGCCCCGGACCTGAGCGCGGGGCCGCCGTCCGGGGGTCAGCGCACGCAGCGCCGGCCGTCGAAGCGCGTATAGGGCGGGCAGCGCGGACCGCCGGGGTTCACCGGCGGCGGCCCACGCCAATAGGGCGGGCGACCATAGACCGGCCCGGTCTCGACGACCACCGGGCGGGGTTCCACATAGACGGGGGCCGGGCGGACATAGACCGGCGCCGGCTGCACATAGACCGGCCGCGGGGCGGGATAGGGCCGATAGACCACCGTCTCCCCATCCGTCGCACAGCCGGAAAGCATGATGGCGGCCAAGCCCGCCATGACGATCTGGGCTTTCATGTCTTGTCTCCGATACGGTCGGACCGACCGAGACGGCGATCACATCACGAAAATCGTGAATATCGCGGTAAGGCATCGTTCAGCTTCAATTCATCCCGGCCGGCGAATCGTTCGCCCGGGCCTGTTTCCCTGGTGACGGCACGGATGGATGGCGCATGCGCGGCCTTGAGGCCTGCGCGCCGCTCGTGCATGGTGCGATGCGATACCCCACGAGCCCCCCTGCATGCGCAACCAGTTGATGTTCGCGATCTACGCGGCCCTGCTGCTGTGGTCCGCCTGGTCGGTCGTGACCGCGATCCGCACGGCCCGCGCGACCGATTTCGAGAGCCGGGAAGAGACGCGGCGCCATCCCGTCGACTTCGGCCTGAGCGTGCTCAGCCGCGTCGTGGTGCTGGTGCTCAGCATCATGGGCTGCGCCTACCAGTTCGGCTACGGCGTCGATCCCCTGACGGTGCTGCACCTCACCGGGAACGGGCAGGTGGTGGAGGCGTCGGGCGCGCGCTGAGCGGCCGCGCAGGCCGGCGTCACGCCGGGGGCAGCCCAGAGGCCATGCTCGATGCCGCCGCTGCGGCCCGCGCGCCCTGGAAGGCTGCGATTGTTGTTGCACCAATCGGGCCAGCTCCCCGTTCGGCCAAGGCGCTGACCTGGACCCGCGTCGATCGACCGTGCCGAGGCCGCTCGCCTCATCGCCGCCATCGGGCCGCGCCTCGCGGGGAACGCCGTGCTCCCATCCCGCGAAGCGCCGCTCCGGCAAGGTGCCGCCTCGGGCAGGCTGCCGCCTCAATCCCCGGCCGATGCGAACCTCGAGAGAGCGCTCGCGGTGCCATGGTCCCAGATGTGCCGCAGCTCCTCGCGGAAATCGGCCGCGAACGCCTCGGATTGGCCGAGGTCGCCGTAGATGTCGGACATGTCGAGCCATGCGCCCGGCCGGGCGCGTGCCGCATCCGCCGTCTCGCGCAGCCGGTCCCATTGAGGATCGTTCGCCTCGACGCGCCCGCCCGTTTCCATGGATCCCTGGCAGTATCGGCACCACAGCGCCGAAACCAGCGCCAGGCCGCGGGCACGCCCCGTCGCCCGCAACCGGTCGCGCGCGACCGGCAGAATGAATTTGGGCTGCCGGTTCGAGCCGTCGAAGCAGAGCCGCTGGATGGTGTCGGCGATGGCCGGATTGCCGAAGCGCCGCGCGACCGAGCGGAAATAGGCGCTCATGTCCGTGCCCGGTATGAGCCCCACCGTCGGAATGATCTCCTCCCGCTCCAGCTTGTCCAGGAACGAGCGGATCAGCGGATCGCCCATCGCGTCATGGACGAAGCGATGGCCGAGCAGCGCGGCGGGGTAGGCGAGCGCGGC
Source organism: Labrys wisconsinensis (assembly GCF_030814995.1). GTDB lineage: Bacteria > Pseudomonadota > Alphaproteobacteria > Rhizobiales > Labraceae > Labrys > Labrys wisconsinensis. The sequence continues at coordinate 208,969 of NZ_JAUSVX010000001.1, forward strand.
GTGGCCGCCGTTGAGGATCCGGATCTTCATGGATTCGTAGGGCGCGACGTCGGCGACGAACTCGACGCCCACCTCTTCCAGCGCCGGGCGCCCCAGCGGGAAATGGTCTTCCAGCACCCATTGCCGGAACGGCTCGCAGAAGACCGGCCAATTGTCCTCGATGCCGAACCGCTCCCGCAGCAGGAGCACCTGCTCGTCGCTGGTCCTGGGCGTGATGCGATCGACCATGCCGTCGGGGCAGGCGACATTGTCCTCGATCCAGGCCGCCAGGTCCGGATCCCGGACGCCGGCCAGGCCCTTCAGCGCGCTCGCCGTCACGTGGCCATTGTGGGGAATGTTGTCGCAGGACACGACCGTGAAGGGCGCAATGCCGGCGGAGCGGCGGCGACGCAGGCCGGCGAGCATGATGCCGAAGACCGTCGCAGGCGATTCGGGCCTCGCCGCGTCGCCGAGCACGGCCGGGTGATCCGCGGCGAAGGCCCCCGACGCGTCGCGGAAATAGCCGCCCTCCGTGATGGTCAGCGACACGATGGCGATCGAGGGATCGCAGAGGCGTTCGACGATCGCGGCCGCATCGCCGGGAGCCAGGAAATCGACCATCGCGCCCGTCACGCGCGCGTCGATGTGCTCGACATCCTGCTCCACCACCGTGGTCAGCCAGTCCTGGTCCCGGAGCTTCTGCCAGCCGGGGCGCTCGCCGGGGAGAACGCCGGCGCCGACGATCCCCCAGCGCATGTCGGACCCGTGCTCCAGGAGATCGTCGATATAGGCCGCCTGATGGGCGCGGTGAAAATTGCCCACCCCGAAGTGAAGGATCCCGCCGCGGACCGCCGACCTGTCATAGGTGGGAACGCGGACCGGCGATCGCAGATCCGGAAGCGATGATGTCGAAAGCTTTGTCATGCGCCGTGGACGCTCCCTGTTGAGTCTTCGAAGCCGCATGCCGTTCCGATCGCGCCGGTGCAGCCTTGCCGGAGCGGGATCGGCGAAGACCATATCACCGTGCGCCCTCGCAGGTGAGGGCCGCTCCTCAGGTCCTCGCGCTGCTGGACGAACGGACGCGATCGAGCGCGACCGCGCCGATGATCACCAGGCCCTTGATAATGAATTGCCAGATGTCGGAGACGCCGGTCAGGATCAGGCCGTTGGAGAGCACGGCGATGATCAGGGCGCCGACGAGCGTGCCCCAGATCGAGCCGACGCCGCCGACGAAGCTGGTGCCGCCGAGGATGACGGCGGCGATGGCGTCGAGCTCGTAGGATCCGCCGAGCTGCAGGCCGTTGGCGGCATAGAGCTTGGCGGCGGACATCGCCCCGCCCAGGCCCGCCAGCAGGCCGGACATGCCGTAGACGAACAGCAGGATCGACCAGACCTTGATGCCGGCGAGGCGCGAGGCCTCGGCATTGCCGCCGATGGCATAGATGCGCAGCCCCAGCACGGTGCGGCGCAGGATCAGCCACGAGATCACGACCGTGGCGAGCGCGATCACCATCAGCCAGGGAACGCCGAAGATGGTTCCGTTGCCGATGAAGGCGAAGGGCAGGCTCGAGTTGAACACCGTCTTGTCCTCGCCGAACAGGCGGGCGAGGCCGCGCACGGCCGTCATCGAGCCCAGGGTGACGATGAAGGGCGGCAGGCGCATGAAGGCGATCAGCGCCCCGTTGGCCAGGCCGAGCAGGCCGCCGGTCACCAGCGCGGCCACCAGGCCCAGCATGCCCCAGCCGGGTATCAGCGAGACGATGAGGGCTGCCATGGCCGAGGCCGCCAGCACCGAGCCCACCGAGAGATCGATGCCGCCGGTGAGGATCACGAAGGTCATGCCGGCCGCCAGGACCGTGTTGATCGAGGCCTGCTGGGCGACGATCGACAGGTTGCTCCAGGTGCCGAAGCGGCCGCTGGCCCAGGACAGGCCGCCGGTCTCGACATAGCCGGACAGCAGCTGGAACAGGATGGCGATCAGCACGAGCGCGGGCAGCATGCCGAGGCCGCGCAAGGTGCCGGCCAGGGCCAGCCTGCGGCGCGAGGCGTCTGCCGCGGGGAGGTCGGTGGAGGTCATCGCGTCACCCTGCCTGTCGTGCGTGAGGAGGCATGTCGGCGGCCACGCATCACGCCGCGGCCTTTGCGGCCGACGTGGCGATGGCCATGATGTTTTCCTGCGTGATCGGCTCGCCGTTCGCGCCGCCGAGCTCGCCGGCGATATGGCCTTCTCGCAGCACCAGGACGCGGTCGCAGATGCCGACGATTTCCGGCAACTCGGAGGAGATCACGGCAATGCCGACGCCCTCGCGCGCCAGCCGGTCGATCAGGCGGTAGATCTCCGACTTGGCACCGATGTCGACGCCGCGGGTCGGCTCGTCCAGGATCAGCACGCGCGGCCTGGTCTCGAGCAGGCGCGACAGCAGGACCTTCTGCTGGTTGCCGCCCGACAGGCCGCCGACCGGCGCATCGGGCGAGGCGGTGCGAATGCCGGTCGCCTGGATCGCCTCGGCGGCGCGCCGGCGGCCCCTGCCGCGATCGAGCAGGGCGCCGGCCAGCGCATCGCGGCCGATCACGCCCAGGTTGATGTTCTCCGACACCGACATGTCGAGCATCAGGCCGAGCAGCTTGCGGTCCTCGGTCAGGTAGGCGATGCCGGCTTCGATGGCATCGAGCGGCGAGCGGATGGCCACCTCGCGGCCGTCGACCGCGACCGAGCCCGATAGTTTCGGGTCGGCGCCGTAGATCAGGCGGGCGAGCTCGGTGCGTCCCGCCCCGACCAGGCCGGCAATGCCGAGCACCTCGCCTTCATGGATGTCGAAGGAGCAGGGCTGGATCCGCCTGCCGTCGGCGATGTCGCGCACGCAGAGGATGAGCGGCCCGCGGCTCTGATGGGCGTCGTGCTCCTTCTTGTAGAAGGAGGAGAGGTCGCGCCCCACCATCATGCGCACGACCTTCGCCGGCGTCATCGCCTCGCGCTCCAGCGTGCCGACATAGCTGGCATCGCGCAGCACGGTGACGCGGTCGGCGAGGTCGTAGACCTCCTTCATGCGGTGGCTGATATAGACGATGGCCAGCCCCTCCTGCCTGAGCTGGCGCACCAGGGCGAACAGCCGCTCGGTCTCGCGCTCGGAGAGGGTGGTGGTCGGCTCGTCCATGATCAGCATGCGCGAGCGGGCATGCACGGCGCGGGCGATCTCGACCAGCTGGCGCTCGGCGATCGAGAGGTCCGCGACCTTGTCGCGCGCCGTGAAGGTCGCCCCGAGGCGCAGCAGCACGTCCTCGACGCCCGCGTTCATCGCCGCGCGGTCGATGAAGCCGGCCCGGCGCGGCTCGCGGCCGAGATAGATGTTCTCCGCGACGGTCAGGTTCGGAGCGAGGGCGAGCTCCTGATAGATGGTGGCGATGCCCAATTGCCTGGCCGCCATCGGCCCGTTGATCGCGACCTTCCGTCCGTCGATCAGGATCTCCGATCCGGCATCGGGCACATAGGCGCCGGAGAGGATCTTCATCAGGGTCGACTTGCCGGCGCCGTTCTCGCCCATCAGGGCATGGATTTCGCCGGGCCTGACGTCGAACGACACGCCCTTGAGCGCCTGGACCCGCCCGAACGTCTTGGAGACATTGCGCATGTCCAGGAATGGAGGCGCCGCGCCCGCGTTCATGCCGTCTTCGCTCATGGACTGCTACACTAGGAGTTGCGCCAGCGTCGCCGCAGTCCCCTGCGCCGCCAGCTGTCGTGAAATTCTCTGGTAGGCGGCGACGAAAGCCGGGCTCTGCCTGAGGCCGAGGCCGCCAAACGCCTCGATGCCGAGCACGGCCAGGGGATCGCCGGTCCGCAGGCCGCGCCAGTCCTGCGGCCCGATGCGCGGCTCGAAGATCTCGAACCCGACGCCCCTGTCGTCGACGCCGCCGAGATAGCGCCCGAAGCACGCGATGAGGAAGGCTTCGCGGGCGAGGTCGCCGCCGCCGGCGATCAATTGCGTGATCGTCCTGCCGTGGAACACGGGGATCTTGGAGGCGCCGTCGCCGGCCACCCGCAGCAGCTGGTCCTTGATCGCCGGGTTGGCGAAGCGCTCGACCACCGTGTCGGTGAAGGCCCGGGTCGAATAGCCGGAGGGCGGCACGACCAGGCGGCGGGCATCGAGCTCCCAGAATCTGCCCAGCAGGCGCGGAATGTCGGGATGGCGCATGCCCTCGTCGACGAGGCGCGAGCCCATCAGCAGGGCGGGGTAGCACATCAGCATGTGGGCGGCGTTGGAAAGTCGGCCCTTCACCGCGACATAGGCGGCGACCTCGTCGCTGAACACCACGCCGGCGCGCTCGAGGCTCGGCCGCCCGGCGCTGAAGCGATCCTCCACCACCCAGCTCGTATAGGTCTCGCAGGTCGCCGCCAGAAGATCGTCGACGCCGGTCGCCGCGGTGATCCGCCGGCGTTCCGCCTCCGGCACCTGCGGCGCGATGCGATCGACCATCGAGTTCGGGAAGGCGCCGTTCGCCTCGATCCAATCGGCCAGCGCCGGGTCCTTGGCCCGGGCGAAGCCGAGGACGGCGAGGCGCGCGGTGTCGCCGTTGCGCGGGAGATTGTCGCAGGACATCACCGTGAACGGCGGCAACCCGGCCTGGCGGCGGCGCGCCAGCCCCGCGACGATGGTGCCGAACGCCGTCTTCGGCGTCCGGCCGGCGAGGTCGCCGGCGACATCCGCCGCGGCGAGGCTGAACGCGCCGCTGGCCTCGTCGATGAAGTAGCCGCCTTCGGTGATGGTCAGCGAGACGATGCGCGTGGCGGGATCGGCAAGCCGCGCGAGGACGGCTTCCGGCTCGGCGGGAGCGTGGAGGTACTCGACCATCGCGCCGACGACCTGCGTCTTCTCAGGTGTCGGCCCGGTGAGCTCCGTCACGGTGTAGAGGTTGTCCTGGCGGCGATAGGCCTGCGCCTTGGCCAGGGCGGCGGGCCCGTCCGTCAGGCCGATCCCGCAGATGGCCCAGGCCTCGTGACCGGGAAGGTGCAGGCAGGCCTCGACGGCCACGGCCTGGTGCACGCGGTGGAAGTTGCCGACGCCGATATGCACGATGCCGGGACGAAGCCGGCTGCGGTCATAGCGCGGCCTGGTCACGGTCGGGCCGAACGATGCGAGCGTCGTGGTGTTGAGCGGGAGCATTCGACTCATGCCTTCCGGGCGTCGGCAGGCCCTCCTCCCCGCGGGAGGAGGGACCGTTCACGATCGAGGAAACAGCCTCAATCGTCGTGCTTGGCATTCCATCCCTGGTAGTCCCCGACATTCTCGCGGGTGACCAGCGTCGAAGGAATCAGCAGGAGCGTCTTTTCAGGCTTCTTGCCGTTGACGATATCCATGCCGGTCTGCGCCGAGACCTTGGGGATGGCGTAGAAGTCCTGGCTGGCCGAGGCCTTGATCATGTCGAGCCCCGGATCCTTCAGGGCCGCCTCGATGTCGGGCGAGCCGTCGACCGAGGTGATGAAGAATTCGCCGCGATTGGCCTGCTTGGCGGCCAGCGCCGTGCCGATGGCCTGGGGATCGTTGATGGTGAAGATGGCATCGATCTTCGGGAAGCGCGTGAGATAGCCCTGCGCCACCGCGAGGCCGCCATCGCGCGAGCCCTTGGCGTCCTGGTCGTCGGAGAGAATCTTGATGTCGGGATATTTGGAGAACACCGCCTTGCAGCCCGTCACCCGATCGACGACGGCCGAGACCTGGGGACCGTTCTCGATGATGACGCTGCCTTTGCCGTTCAGCTTGTCGGCGATGTACTGGCAGGAGATCCGCCCGGCCATGACGTTGTCGGTGGTGACGGCGGCGTCCGCCCCGTCGGCGACGGTGTCGAAGGCGATGACCGGAATGCCGGCAGCCTGGGCCTTCCGGATCGCCGGCGTGATCGCCTTGGGGTCGCCGGGGTTCAGCAGGATGAAGTCGACGCCGGCGGCGATGAAATTGTCGATCTGGTTGACCTGCTTGCCGAGGTCGTAGTCGTAGCCGACCGTCGTGACCTGGGCCTGCGGATAGGCCTTCTTGATCAGCCGCGTGGCCGTGTTGGCGATGATGACGAAGCCGGGGTTGCCGAGCGACCCGACGGATATGCCGACGGATCTGATGTCCTTGGCCAGGGTCGGGCCGGATGCGCCCGTGGCCAGGGCCGCGCCGGCCATGGCGATGCCGGCGAGATGGCTCAAAAATCTCATGGAACGGTTCCTCCCTGCGCGTCATGAACATTTATGCACAGTTCGTATATATGTTCATCACACCGCAATGGGCATGTCAATGCGCCTTCAAGCGCCCGCAAAGCGAGCGCTGTGCCGAGCAAAGCAAGCTTGATGGACGAAATCTGCGCTCAGAAGGCGATGACGCGCCTGGCCGTCGCCTCATCCGTGATGAGGCCCGTGAGAATTTGTCCGGCAATCGCAGAAAAGATTGATCTGGCCTTCGGCTCGCCGATCCCGACACCGACCACGAGCCGGCCCGAGCCGGGCTCCGGCGGCGCCGAGGTCAACCGGGAATTGACCTGGTTGCCGAGGATCCTGCCGCGGCTGTCGAAGTTCCAGCCCGTCACTTCGCCGGCGGCGCCGGCCTTCATGAGCTCGACGAGCTCCTCCCGGGAGATGAATCCGTCCTGAAACTGCGGAGCGCTCAGATCCATCTGCCCGACGCCCACGAGCGCGGCATCGGCCTTTGCGGCCAATGCATGGACTTTCTGGACGAGCGGCAGGGCTGCGAGCAGCTCGCGCTGCTCGCTCGTCTCCATCAGGACGGGAAGCGGAATGGGATAGTGCTTCGCCTTGGTGACGTCGGCGAGCTTGTGGAGCACGTCGAAGAAGCTCGCCGAGCCGTCGGGCGCAATATTGCCGACCAGAGCCACCAGCGTGTGGTGGCGGGCGTCCATCGGCACGATCTGATCCACGGCGGCCCGCAGGGTCCGCCCGGAACCGATCGCCAGGATGCTCGGCGTCGGCGACATCAGGATCTGCTCGATGAAGTTCGCCGCGCTCAAGGCCACGCCCGTCAAGGACTGCGGATTCTCCAGGTCGGTCGGCACGATCTCGCAATATTGCAGCCCGAAACGCTCCCGCAGCTGCTCGGAAAGCTCCATGCAGGCCGCCAGCCGGCGCTCGACGCGAAAGGTGATCAATCGCTCCGAGACGGCGAGCGTCACCAGCCGCTGGGCCGTGGGCCGCGAGACGCGAAGCTTGCGAGCGATCTCCTCCTGGGTATTGCCCGCGACGAAGTAGAGCCAGGCGGCGCGGGTCGCCGTCTCGATGCGCGAGGCGTCCGATTCATGTCCGGCCAAGGCGACCTCCATGGTGGTATCGCCGCGCTGGGCACGCCTGGCGCGGCGAGGCGATCGATCCGCGGGGGTCACCCCTGCCACCGGGCGCTGACCCCGTGCAGGCGGCGCATCACCGACCGCACGCTGTCGTCGAAGACCAGCTCACGATAGGCGCCGTAGATCTCGTCGTAGATCGCGCGATGCGCCTGGTTCGGCTCCAGCACCCGCTTGCTGCCTGCGCCGTACCGGAAGGATCCAGCGATATAGTCGGGAACAAGTCCTGCCGCCACGGCACCGTGTATCGCGGCGCCCACGGCGGTGGGGTTCTCGATTTTCGGGATCGAAACATTGCGGCCGAGCACGTCGGTCATCGTCTGCACGAGCAATGCGTTCCGGGAGAGCCCGCTCGTCAGGATCATTTCGTGGACGGGAACACCGCCGTTCTCGATCAGCTCGACGATCAGCCGCGCGCCGAAGCACAGGGATTCGACGAGCGACCGATAGATCTCCCCCGCGCTCGCGCCGATCCGCAGCCCGGCGAGGACGCCGCCCAGGCCCGAGTCGCGCCACGGTATGCGGTTGCCGCCGAACCAGTCCAGCGCGACCAGTCCGGACTGCCCCGGCCGCACCGCCGATGCGGCCGCGTCATAGCTGGCGAAGTTGCTCTGCATGTCCGGGGCGAGCGGGAACGTCTGCGCAAACCAGGTCAACATGTCGCCGAAGGCCGCCTGCCCCGCCTCGCAGCTCCACAGGCCCGGCAGCGCAGCCCCCATGGCGGCGCTCTCCAGCCCCGACGGCAGGGCGTGAGCCGTCGGATCGACGGCGATGAAGCCGGCGGAGGTGCCCAATGCGCCAACCAGCGCGCCGCCTCGCACGGCGCCGACGGCCGGCAGCACCGCGTGGGAGTCGATCGACGCCACGGCGACGATCGGCCAGCCCCGGATGCCGGTGCTGGACCGCCAGCGCTCGCTCAACTCGCCCGCCGCCGTGCCCACCGCCGTCGGCGGCCCGAGGCGCTCGCTCAACCCTGGGAGCAGATGCGAGGGATATCCCTCGTCGGGCGTGTATTGGGCCTTGAAGCAGGCAAAATCCATGCTGCGGCATTCCGAGCCGGTCAGCTGCCAGACCAGCCAGTCGCCGGCCTCGATGAAGCGCTCGCACCGGGACCAGGTCGCCGGAGACTGCCTCGCCAGCTCGATCGCCTTCGGCAGCATCGCTTCGCCGCTGACGCGGCCGCCGAAATTGTCGAGAAAGCGTCCGCCGAGGCGATTGACGTCGTCGGCGTAGGACTGGGCTGCCGTGTGCTTCCACAGCTTGACATAGGCGTGCGGCTCATCCGGCAGCGCCGCCTGGAGCGCACGGCCGTCGGCGAAGGCGGGCATCGGCGAGGAGGCGGTGAAGTCGATGCCGATCGACACGACCTGCCGCCCCTGCCCCAGCCGCGTCAGGATATGCTCGGCTGCCTCGAGATAGTCGGCGGGCACCTGCAAGGCATAGCCCGGCGGCAGGCGCCGCCCGTTCGGCAGGGCCTGAGACAGAACGCCGTGCCGGTAGCGATGCACGGCCGAGTCGACCTGCACGCCGGTTTCGGCATCGATCAGGACGCCGCGGGCGGAAGCCGTGCCGAAGTCTACGCCGATCAGGCACTGTTGAGACATGTCGGTGACAGCTCGTCGTCTCGGGAGCCGGGCCACGGCACGCGCGACGGCTGATAGCGCAGAGGGTCGCCCGGCCGCAAGCCGGCCGCGGCAAGCGCGGCAGCCCGCTGCGTGTCCAGACCTTTCGAGCTTCGGTTCGGGGTGGATTCCGGCCCTGCCGCCATGGGGCTAAGCTCGGCGAATCGCGGCGCGGCCGTCATGCGCCGAACGCTCGTTCGACCGCGCCCGGAGGCGACCAGGAATGGCAAATGACGACCGCACCCGGATCATTCCCAGGAGAACGCCGGAATCGGCGGCCATGTCGGCAAACGTCAAGCGGGCCATGGCGATCACCGCCGCTCTCAACCGTTTGACGTTCAACGACGCGGACGAGGTCCGGGCCTTGTTCAGCGATCTCATCGGCAGCACGGTGGACGACAGCTTCGTGTTGATCCCGCCGTTCTACACGGCCTGCGGGCTCGATATCCGTGTCGGGCGCAATGTCTTCGTCAATCAGAATTGCACCTTCTACGACCTCGGCGGCCTCGACATTGCCGACGACGTGATGATCGGGCCGAACGTGAGCATCATCACGACCGGCCACCCCCTCGAACCGTCCCAGCGGCGCGCCTTCGTCATCGCCAGGCCCATCGCGATCGGGAGAAACGTCTGGATCGCAGCCGGCGCGACCATCATCGGCGGCGTGACCGTCGGCGAGAACGCGGTCGTCGCAGCCGGCTCGGTCGTCACCAGGGACGTTCCGCCCAATACCCTCGTCGGCGGCAATCCGGCGCGGGTCATTCGCTCGATCGCCGACTGAGGGAGCCTCCGCCACGCGAATTTCCCCCGTGGGGCGGCAGGCCGGCCCCGTGCCCGCCGCCCGTGGCGCGCCTCGCCCTCCTCGCGTATTCTCTCCGGGCCATGCCCAAGCCGCCCACCAGCTCTCCGATCTCCCGCGCGATCAGGCTCGCGATCGAGGCCGCCTCCCTCGAAACCGCGAGGCAGGCCGCGACGGCTCAACGCCAGAAGGCGATGGCCACGCTCCTCGGGATACGGCTGGCGGAGTGCCGGAGGGCAGCCAGGAGGGAATTGGCGAAGATCGAGCCGGAGACCGAAGGGGAAAGCTGAAGGCCGGCTGCCGTTCCGGACGGTCTCGCGCCAGCCAATGGCCCCTGCCATCGCGACGCTCGTGGCCGGCTGCTCGGCTCGGCGGGGGCCATTGCTGCCCCTTCCTGCAGGCCGCCCCGCCTGGCGCCCGGAAGTCGGACCCGGCAGCTCCTGCACGCTCCTCTGTGGGTAACTTCTCCGGGGCTTCGCCATGCTCTCGGACAGGCGTATAGTTTGCCGGCTTCAATCGGGACCCGCTCCGAATTGGCCGAGCTTGTGACGCATGTCGAAACCCGCCGTGTCGCCGTTCCGGCCGGCTGGGCCGCAGCGAAGCAGACCCACCCTGCTGTCGCCATGGCCATTCACGCCATCAGCAGCCCCATGCGCAGCGCCGAAGCGATCTGGGATCTGCCGACATCGGCCGAATGCGAAGAGGTGAAGAGGCGCGTGCAGGCCTATATCAGCGAAGGCGCCTTTCCTGCCGATCCGGACGGCATCTACGAGTGGGGCCTCAATCTTCTCGTGCTGGCCAAGGGCCGCAATGGGACGGCGACCGAGGTCTAGGGCCTTGTCCCCGGCCTTGATCGCGCGGCATCGCCGCGACGCCTGACGCGGTACCGAGCGCCCTCGCATCCCCTGCCTGCGGCAGCCACTCCCCGCGCCGTCTTCCGCGACAGTCTGCTCCCGTTCGCGGCTGTCGGCGGTGCCCGTCCGGTTCGCATGGGACAGCAGGGCGCGCGCCCATGACGGACCGGCGCCGCCCTGCCGAGCGGATCGTCCATCGCTCCTCGCCGAGACCGACGTCACAAAAGCTTAAAGATCGAAGACTACGGCTCTGGATCGTTCCGACCCCAGCTCCATGCGCGCATCGCGCGCCGACTGCTACCGCGAATTGCCGGCCATCAGAGATCTGGAAGGCCCGATCGCACGGGCTCACTCGACCACGACAGGGGGGCGATATGGATGGAGAGGCGACAGCTGGGGCGGCAGTCCCGGCCAGGCAGGGCGACGAAAGCTCGAGCGCCGAGCCGCTCAACCGGCTGTTCGTCCGGCATCTCATGTCGGACGCCGTTGTCGAGCCCGCCAGGGCCTATGAGCGCCAACGCTTCGAAGCCGTGGCGCGATCCGTGCGCGATCTCCTGTCGCAGCGATGGATCGACACGCAGCGCTCCTATGACCGGCAGAATCCGAAGCGGATCTATTATCTGTCGATGGAGTTCCTCATCGGCCGGTCGCTGAGCAACAACATCGTCAACATGATGCTGGACCCGCTCGTCGCGCGTGCGCTTCGCGACGAGGGCCTGGACGTGATGGCCATGGTCGAGCAGGAGCCCGACGCCGGGCTCGGCAATGGCGGACTCGGCCGGCTCGCCGCCTGCTTCCTCGACTCCATGGCCACGATGCAGCTCCCGGCCATGGGTTACGGGCTGCGCTACGAATACGGCATGTTCAACCAGTCCATCGTCGACGGCTGGCAGCGGGAACGGCCGGACAACTGGCTCCGCCGGCAGGACCCCTGGGAAATCTCCCGTCGCAGCGAAGCCGTCGAGATCAAGCTCGCCGCAACGTTCGAGATGCATCAGGAGCGCCTGCAGGTCGTTCCCAACCGCCCCTCGGTTCTCGTGGGCGTGCCCTATGACCGGCCGATCGTCGGCTTCGGCGGCCGCACGGTCAACAGCTTGCGCCTATGGAGCGCCGCGGCGCACGATTCGTTCGACTTTCAGGAGTTCAGCACCGGCGACTTCGTCGGCGCGCTCGTCGGGGGCATCTCGGCGCACACCGTGACCCGCGTGCTCTATCCCGACGATTCGACGGAGATGGGCCAGGGCCTGCGCTTCGTTCAGGAATATTTCCTGGTCGCCTGCTCGCTTGCCGATCTCGTGCGCCGGTTTCGCAGCGCCAACGACGATTGGAGCACCCTTCCCGACAAGGTCGCGATCCAGCTCAACGACACGCATCCCACGCTCGCCGTCCCCGAGTTGATGCGCATCCTTCTCGACGAGGCCCATCTCGGCTGGGATGAGGCCTGGGATCTCACGCAGCGCACGCTCGCCTATACCAACCACACGCTGCTTCCCGAGGCGCTCGAGAAGTGGCCGCTGCATTATTTCCAGCAGCTGCTGCCGCGCCAGCTCGAGATCATCTACGAGATCAACCACCGTTTCCTCTCCGAGGTGCGGCGGCTCTACCCGGGCGACGAGGCGCGCGTCGAACGCGTCAGCCTCATCGAGGAGGGCGCCGAGGACAAGGTGCGGATGGCGAACCTGGCGATCGTCGGATCGCACAGCACCAACGGCGTCGCCGCGATCCATTCGCGATTGCTGCGCAGCTCGACGGTCAAGGATCTCGCGGAGATCTTTCCGGAGCGGTTCAACAACAAGACGAATGGCGTGACGCCGCGGCGCTGGCTGACGTTGGCGAACCCCGGCCTGGCGCGCACCATCACGAGCGTGATCGGCGAGGGATGGGTGACGGATTTCGGCCAGGTCGCCAGGCTGAAGCCGGCCGCCGACGATCGCGGGATTCGCGAGATGGTCCTGACGACGAAACGCGATGCCAAGGCCCAGTTCGGCACCTGGCTGAAAGCGGCGACCGGCGAGGTCGTCGACCCCGACAGCATCTTCGATTGCCAGATCAAGCGCATCCACGAGTACAAGCGGCAGATGCTGAATGCGCTCCGCGTGGTGATTCTCTACAACCGGTTGCGGACGGGATCGGCAGCGGACGTGGCTCCGCGGACGTTCTTCTTCGCGGGCAAGGCGGCGCCCGCCTATCGCCTCGCCAAGCTGATCATCAAGTTCATCAACAATCTCGCCGGCACGATCGATGGCGACCCCGTCGCGCGGGGACGGCTCAAGGTGGTCTTCCTGCCGGAATACAATGTCTCCCTCGCCGAACGCCTGATTCCGGCGGCCGACGTCTCCAACCAGATCTCCACCGCCGGCTATGAGGCCAGCGGCACCAGCAACATGAAGTTCATGATGAACGGCGCGCTGACCATCGGCACGCGCGATGGCGCCACGATCGAGATGGCCGAAGAAGCAGGAGAGGAGAACTTCTTCCTGTTTGGCTTGACAGCCCAAGAGGTGGCCGACAGCGCCGGGTGGTACAATCCCCACTGGCACCATGACAACGACCCGGAGACCAGGGCGGCCTTCGACCTGATCGCCGGCGATTTCTTCAGCCAGAACGAGCGCGGCGCCTTTGCCCCGCTGCTGGACAGGCTCCTGAAGGACGGCGACCACTACAGGCACCTGGCCGATCTCGGTTCGTATCTCGAAGCGGACCGGGCGCTCTGCGCGCTCTACGCGGACAGGGATGCCTGGGCGCGCAAGGCCATTCTCAACATCGCCGGCTCGGGCAAATTCTCCAGCGATCGCACCATCGCGCAATATGCGACCGAGATCTGGGGTGTCGCGCCATGTCCGGTGCCTTGATCGCCCGGCCCGTCGGCTGCAGCCGCGCCGCCGGCGCCAACCGGCCGCGAGGGACACTCCCCACATCCCGGCATTATAGTGACAGTGCATTTAATTGATATAATCGTCACGATCACGCGCAGACAGAGGAGTCATTTGCACTGGACTGCACCCCTTGATTGAGACAACGGAATGCGGTGACGATTGATTGCCTTGTTAGGCGTTGCGGCGATGCTTGGGAAGATGCATCGCCTCGAACTCAACCGGGGGGCGATAGCCGAGGGCAGAGTGGAGGCGGTGCTGGTTGTAAGTGACGTCGATGAAGTGTCCGATGTCGCGTCTGGCCTCGTGAAGATTGCGATAGGCTTGGGCGTTCACCTGTTCGACCTTGAGCGTCTTCATGAAGCTCTCGGCCTTGGCATTGTGGTAGGGGTTGCCTCGAGCGCTCATGCTGGGCGCGATGTCGGCCTTCTCCAATCTTTCGACATAGGTGAGGCTGGCATATTGCACCCCCTGGTCGGAATGGTGGATGAGCTGGCCGGGTGGTGGCTTTCGCGCGACGATGGCCATGTCGAGTGCTTCGATCGCCAGGCTGGCCATCAAGTGGCCGTCAAGCGCCCAGCCGACGGCCTTGCGCGAGAAAGCGTCGAGGATGACGGCCAGATAAGCGAAGTCTTCCAGCAGGCGAATATAGGTGATGTCCGCAACCCAGATCTGGTCGAGCGTGGTCGGGATGCAATGGTGCACCAGATTGGGCCAGACCCGCTTGTCATGCCGACTGTCGGTCGTGCGGGGCACGAAGGGGGCCTGCCTTTGGCACAGCAGGTTGTCTTCGCGCATCAGTCGCAGAATCCGCTTGTTGTTGACGGGTGTGCCTTCCCGCCGCAACAGCGTGCCGATACGCCGGTAGCCATAGCTTCGGTTGCGCAGGGCCGCCGTCTGGATCGTCTCGCGCAGGTCGGCGTCGGCGCGCGCCGGCGCGCACTCCGCCAGATGGCGGTAGTAACCGGCCCGCGAGACCTCGCCCAAGCGGCATAGCCGTTCGATCCGAACGGGGGATCGCCGGGATAAGGCGCTGCTGGCCTGGCCCTGCTCGGCCCGAGCCTGTGCTGCCTCTCGGGTCATTTGCGCGATGACCGTGTAGATGTGGGCGCGGACGGTGCCGGCCTTGCTGTCGTGTCCGCCACGAAGGGACGCAAGGCTCGCCGAAAAAAATCAAGGTCGACCTGTTGCTGGCCGATGATCCGTTCCAACTCGGCAATCCGCGCCGCCGCTTGCGCGAGCGCGTCATCCGGCGGCAAAGCTGCCTTGTCCGGCGGGCCGTCTCCAACCGTTTCCTCGACAGCTTCTGTCGTCAGCGCCTGGGGCGCCCCGCCCGTTTGCCCCGGCTTGCGCCCGGGCCGCTTGCCAAATCCGGCAGGACCCTCGGCACGCCACGCCGCATGCCAGCGATAGAGCAGTTGCCGCGCGACGCCCAACTCCCTCGCCAACGGCGCCACCTTGCGCCCGGCCTCCATCTGCGCCACCGCCGCCTCCTTGAAGGCCGCTGAGAACACACGCTCTGATTGCTTCGACATGACCCGGTCCTTGGAGCCTTGTCACCGCATTCCGTTGTCTCAATCAAGGGGGGCAGTCCAGCACTGTCACCGTAATGCCCTGTCACCGTAATGCCCGAGCATGGGACTGCACGTCTTCGGACTCAACCCGTGGGTGAACCTGGTCCGTTGACCCAGGAGCTCCGGCTGCGCTATCTCGATCTTTCATCACAGCCGGGGGGCATCGTGAAGCGCAGTTGGGTTCTTTTGGTTGGAACGTTGACGGCCGGGTGTGCAAACACTCCGGTCGTCAGTCCAAAATTGTAGGCGGGAACTATTACATGACCGGCGGGGAAAGCTGTCCACGCCGCCGATTGGTAGCGCCAACCCAGATACAATGCGCGAATGCGCAAGACCAAGCAACTAGTGTTCGGAATGCCATGACGGACCAGGAATTGTTCGTCTACCAGTCGAACCAGGCCATCCTGGCACAGCGGCGAGCACAAGAAAGTGCGCAGTTTGACGCACAACTCGCTGCGGGGAACCAGGCGCTAGCAGCGGCTCGCTATCCGCAGATGGCGATGCCGATCACGCCGCCGGGCGGGAACCAGGTGAGGTGCCTCTCGACTGGGTTCTACACGAACTGCCGGTACTGATTTTGCGCGAGAGGCGATATGATAATAATCAAAAGCCTGAAGATAATCAAATGGATGATAGTAGGTTGTCTCGCAATTACTATTCTAACAGCAATTGAAGCCCTTACTTCGCACGGGAGGCACTCTTTTGCCGTATTATCGGCAGTAATATACCTTGTGGGGATACTCTTAGTTCTTTGTGCTTTGTATGCGGTGGCTTTTGTCATCCATGCTCTCGTTAATCCCTGAGAGGCAGTTCATACTAAAGTTGAAAATGCTCGTGGTACCTTGCCGCGAACACGGATCTGATAGGCGGGCTTCGCTGGCCATAGACGACCCTCACGAGCAGCTTCACTACGGTGACAGCTTCACTCCGGTGCAGTGCAGTTATCTCACCGCATTGCTTCCAGCCAGAAATCGCAATCGGTCTGCTGCATGGCCCTGCGGCGACGACGGCACCAAGTGCGAGGTCCAGGCGACCGCGCTACGAGGTGGAAGCCACCTGAAGCGCGATCGCCGTTGCCCTGGAGCGCTGCGACTCCGGTATCACCGCACCAGGTATCTCTCGATGATGTCGGCGCGGGGCTCGACGCCGAGGCCCGGGCCGGGCGGGAGGTGGGCATGGCCGTCGACGATGCGGACCGGCTCGACCGCGAGCGAACGGCTGATCTCGCCCGGCTCGACGCAATATTCCATGACCAGGGCGTTTTCGATGGCGCAGAGGAAGTGCAGCGAGGCGGCGGTGTTGATGTCGGTCGTGAAGTTGTGGTTGCACACCTTGCGGCCGCGGCGCCTGGCAAGGTCGGCGATCTGGATCGCCTGGGTGAAGCCGGTCCGCGTGACGTCGATCTGGACCACGTCGATGCCGCCTTCGTCGATCAGGCGCTCGAAGCCGACCATTGTGCACTCCTCCTCGCCCGCGGCGATGTGCTGGGTGCAGGCCCGCGAGACCTTGCCGTAGCCGGCATAGTCGTCGGGATGCAGCGGCTCCTCGATCCAGAACAGGCGGTAGGGCTCGAACAATTGGGCGCGGCGGATGGTGGTCTTGGCGTCCCAGACCAGGCCCACGTCCAGCATGAAGTCGACATCGTCGCCGACGGCCCTGCGGATCGCCTCGACATAGCGCAGGTCCTGCGCCTCGCTCTGCCCGAAGGGCTCCCAGCCGAATTTCACGCCGGTATGGCCGGTGTCGACCGCATGCCGGGCGCGCGCCACGGTCGCCTCGATGCTGAACTGGAACATGTTGGAGGAATAGACCCGCATCCGGTCGCGCAGCGCCCCGCCGAGCAGGTCGACGATCGGGCGGCCGAGGGCCTTGCCCTTGAGGTCCCAGAGCGCGATGTCGATGCCGGCCATGGCCTGGATCACGGCACCGTTGCGGCCGTAGTAGATCGTGGCGCGATGCATCTTGGACCAGAGCCGGCCGGTCTCCAGCGGGTTCTCGCCGATCAGCAGCGACTTCAGGCCCGTGACCATGGTGTGGGAATAGGGGGCGTCAATGATCGCCTTGGTGACGTAGGGGCTGCCGTCGACCTCCCCCCAGCCGACGAGGCCGGAATCGGTGGTGATCTTGATCAGGAGGGCGTCCTGCGAGCTGTCAGTCCGCGCCTGGATTTCGGGAAGCCTGAGGTAGAAGGCTTCGACATCGGTGATTTTCATGAGATCAAGTCCTGCGATGGGAAGGTGATGACGACAGGTGGCGGGCGTTCGGGCGCACCGCCGTGGTCGCAGACGAGGGTCCTGGGTTGCGGGATGCCGGCGATCAGGCCTGCCTGGCGAAGAGAGCCGCGCGGCGATCGGCGATGACCTGGTCGTAGTTGACGTCGAGCCATTGGACGCGGACGTGCTCCTCGATCTCGCGGACCATGGCGTCGATGTCGCCGGAGGCGAACACGGCGAGCAGCGCGCGATGCTCCTCGACGATCGCGTCCATCGGCTTGCCCATGGTCGACAGGCCGAAGATGACGGTGAGCTGCCGCGCGATCGATTCCCACAGGTTGCTCAGCACGGGATTGCCGCCGAAGCTGCAGAGCAGGCGGTGGAAGGCGGTGTCGGCGCTGGCGAAGCCGTAGACGTCGTTGCGCTGGCGCATCAGGTCCAGCTCGGCGATCGCCTTCTCCAGCTTGGCGATCTCATGCGGCCCATTGCGTCCGGCCTCGATGGCACGGCGGCAGGCGAGCAGCTCGAGCGGAACGCGGACGTCGATGATCTGCTCGAGGCGTGCGGCGGAAACCTCCATCAACCGGATGCCCTTGTAGGGCTGGCTCGTCACCACGCCCTGGCTCTCCAGGATCCGCAGGGCCTCCCGGATCGGCACCCGGCTCATGCCGAGATGCGCGGCGAGCTCCGGCTCGGAGACGCGGTCGCCCGGCAGGATCAGGCCGCGCGCGGCAGCCGAGAGGATGACGTCCACCGCATGATCGACCAGGGTGCGCGGCCGCGCCGCCTCCCATCCGATCCCCGGGTCCGCGGCAGCCATCACGGCGCCGCCGATGCCCTCGACCATGGTCTCGGCCTGTGGCGCCCTTGCCGAGCTGGCGACCCGGGTCCGTGTCTTCGCCATGATCGTCCTACCTCCCGCTCGTGCTGCGCTGCCGTTCGACGAAAGCGCCGAAGCCGGGTGCCGCCACGCTCGCCCCATCGCGGAACACGGTCGTCCCGCGCACCAGCGTCCGCACCACCCGGCCGTTGCAGGTGAGCCCCTCCAGGGCGCTCCAGGTGCCGAGGCCGCGGAAATCGGCGCCGCGCACGGTCCAGCTCTCCGCGGGATCGTAGAGGGCGAGATCGGCATCGAACCCGACCGCGATCGCGCCCTTCCGGGGATAGAGCCCGAAGATCCGGGCCGGGCCGGTCGCGGTCATGCGGGCGAAGTCGACGAGCGGCAGGCCGCGTTTGTGCACGGCCTCGCTGAAGAACACCGGCGCGGTGGTCTCGATCCCGGTCAGCCCCATGCCGGCGTTCCAGATCGAGGCCTGCCCGGCGGCCTTCTGCTCCGGGAGATAGGGGCAATGGTCGGAGGCGAGCGCGTCCGCCTCGCCGGCGAGCACGGCCGACCACAGAGCGTCCACGGTGGCGCGCGGCCGCAGCGGCGGGCCGCAGCGCGCGTTGGGGCCGATGCGGGCGAGGTCGTCCTCGTCCAGGACGAGGTAATGGGTGCAGGTCTCGAACGAGACCCTGGCCCGCGGCCTGGCCGCACGGATATGCTCCACCGCCCGTGCCGAGCTGACATGCACGATGTGGCAGCGCACCCCCGTCTCCTCCGCCAGCAGCATCGCGCGGGCGACGGCCTCGACCTCGGCGATCTCCGGTCCGGCCAGGGCGTGGGCGCGGGCGTCGTTGCGGCCGGCGGCCCGCTGCTCGGCGCCGGCGCCGATCAGGATGGCATGGTTCTCGGCGTGCAGCCCGATCAGGCCGTCGAAGGCCCGGACCCCGCGCATGGCGCGGATGAGGTCGTCGTCATCGAGCGCCGGCAGGCCCTTGGCATCGGTCGCGCGCCCATCGGGATCGCCGCTGCACAGGAAGCCCTTGAAGGCGATCGCGCCGGCGGCGTCGAGCTCGGCGAGGGCCGACAGGTTGTGCCCGTCGAGGCCGGCCCAGAGCCCGAAATCGATCGAGGCATGGGCGGCGGCCAGATCGCGCTTCCGGAGGAAGCCCGCGAGCGTGGTCGCCGGCGGGCCGGAATGCGGCATTTCCAGCACCGTGGTGATGCCGCCGGCGGCGGCGCCGCGCGTGCCCTCGCGCAGTTCCTCGGCCGGATGGTCGTGCGACCCGGTGAAATGGGTGTGGGCGTCGATCCCGCCGGGCATGACGATGAGGCCGCCGGCGTCGATCGTCTCCCGGGCCGGCGGGGCGCGGCCGGCCGCGAAGATGCCGGCGATGCGGCCCGCCGCGATCGCGAGGTCGGCGTCGAGCACCCCGGTTTCCGTGACGATCCGTCCGCCTGTGATCAGCGTGTCCATGATGGTGTCCTCTCGGGATCGGCGTCGGAGACGGCATCCGGCCGGGATCGCACCGCCTCGCGGGCGAGGCCGGCCTCGACCAGCTCGGCATAGGGCGGGGGTGCCCCGATCCAGCCGATGGCGGCCAGGATGGCCGCGAAATGGTCGAAATCCGCCCGCGGGATCAGCGGACCGGCGGCGAAGGCGCCAGCCTTCCTATAGCCGGCGATGATTGTCTCCAGGGCCGCGCGGGACTGGAACGGATAGCGCGGCGCGATGATGGCGGCGATCTCGGCGCCCTCGTGGCTGCCGATCCAGGCGAGGGCGCGGGCGATCGCCCGGGTGAAGGCGAGGAAGGCCGGCCGCCTGGCGGCGATCGCTTCGGGGCGGGCGATATAGGCGCTCCAGGGGACCGCCCCGGTCGGGCCGGCGAGATCCTGCACCAGGGCGAGCCGGCCCTCGGCGATGGCGGGGCCGAGGGCGTGCAGGGAATGGAGGGCATAGTCGACGGCGCCGGAGGCGACCGCGTCGAGATCGGCCTCGTGCGATCCGCTGCCCGGGATCAGCGCCATGTCGGCCTCGGCGAGGCCGGCGCGGGCGGCGAGCCAGCGAAAGCACAGCGTTGCCGTGCCGATATTGGCGATGTCGAGAACCCTGCGGCCCCTCAGGTCCGAAAGCCGGAAGCCGGGCTCCGGCGCCCGCGCCGCGAGGACCCAGGGATTGGCCGCCACGGCGGCGCAGAACGAGACGAGACGCGGCCCGCGCTCCTCGTGGATCTTCATCGTCACCATCGGGCCGCCGATCGTCAGGTCGGCGCTGCCGTCGATCACCGCCGGCACCTGGCCGCCTCGGACCGTGGCTCCGCCGGACTCGGTCGTGGTGAACGACACCGCGACCCCTTCATCGGCGAACAGGCCGAGCGCGTCGGCGACGAAATGCGCGCAATAATAGACACGGGCTTCGCTGGGATCGCCCTGGTTCAGCCGGAGCACCGGCAGGGGCTGCGGGACAAGGTCCGGCGTCGTCATGGCTGGACGCCCCCATGCAGGACGAAGCCGCCGTCGAGGTCGGTCACCGACGACACGCCGCACCAGCTCGATATCGCGGCGATCTCGTCGAGCCAGCGCGCGAGCAGGTCGTGCACGGCGGCCTCGCCGCCCGCGACGAGAGCGGTGACGACCGGGCGGACCGCCAGGGACAGGTCGGCGCCGAGGCAGCGCGCGACGACGGCGTCGACGCCATGGCGGACCCCGCCGTCGAGGAGCACGGCGCCGGCGCTCGCCGCGCGCACGGACGGCAGCTGCGAGGCCGGCGTCGCCCAGCGCCCGCTCTGGCGCAGGCCGATATTGGAGACCACCACGCCGGCGCAGCCGGCCCGTTCGGCCGCGGCCGCATCGGCCGGGTGGAGCACGCCCTTGGCCAGCAGGGGCAAGCCGGCCTCGCCGGCGTGAGCGGCGATGGCGGCAAGATCGGACCAGCTCCACGCGGGGAAGGGCGGCAGGGCCTCGACGCCCGGATCGGTCGACCCGATCGTCGTCGATCCCCGCCGGGCGATGTCCGCGCCGATCGAATAGCCGCCCGGCTGCAGCCCGGGCGCCGGATGCACCGGCGCCAGCACCGTCAGCACCAGCCCCGCCGCGCCGGCGGCGGCGGCCTCGTCGACCAGGCGGCGGATGCGGTTCGGCGGCCCGGCGGCACGCAGCTGCAGCCAGCAATCCCGATGCTCGGCGGTGATCGCGGCGAGCGGCGTCATCGTCTCTTCCGAGACGACCAGGGGCAGGCCGGCGCGCCGGCAGGCGCGGGCGATCGGCAGCAGCCCGTCGGCATGGAACACGCGGTCCCCGGCAAAGGCACCGACGCCGAGCGGCGCCGCGAGCGTCCGCCCGCAGAGGGCGGTCGCGAGGCTGATGCCGGCGGCCCCGGTCATCACCCGCGGCAGGAGGCGATAGCTCCGCAGGTCCTGTTCGTTGGCATCGGCGGCGTCCGGCGGCAGGTCGCGGGCCCGCCCGACGAGATAGGCGAACAGGGCCTCGCCGAGGATCTCGCGCGCCTCCTCGCCATGAGGCAGGGTGCTAGTTGCGATCGAAGGCATGGGCGTCTGCCGCGGTTTCGGTGGAAGCGGGCGCGCTCGGCTCCGGCCGGCCGAGCTCATGGCGCAGGAAGGCGGAGAATGGCTCGGTCCGGGGGTGTTCGAGAATGGCGGGCGGCCCTTCTTCCACAAGCAGGCCGTCCTGCAGGAAGACGATGCGGTCGGCGACCGTCGCGGCGAAGGCGATGTCGTGCGTGCTGATCAGCATGGTGATGCCGGTATGGGCGAGGTCGCGGATGGTCTGGTTGACCTCGCGCACCAGCTCCGGGTCGAGCGCCGAGGTCGGCTCGTCGAACAGCAGCACCTGCGGCTCGCCGGCGAGCGCCCGGGCGATGCCGACGCGCTGCTGCTGGCCGCCGGAGAGCTCGTGCGGCAGGCTGGCCTCGAAGGCGGAGAGGCCGACGGTGGCGAGCGCCCGCCGCGCCTTGCCGCGCGCCACCGCCGCCGATGCGCGCTGGACGATGCGCGGGATGGTCATGCAGTTCTGCAGCGCGGTCATGTGGTCGAACAGCGCGAAATGCTGGAACACGATGCCGACGCCGGACCGCGCTCGGTTGGCGGGCAGGCGGCGCTCGGGCAGCGGCCGGCCTGCCGCGGTTTGCCCCATCGGGTGGCCCTCGACCAGGATCGTGCCGCGGGTCACCGGCGTCAGCGCCAGGATCGACTTCAGGAGGGTGCTCTTGCCCGAGCCGGAGCGGCCGAGCAGCGCCACCACCTCGCCGCGACGGACCTTCAGCGACAGGCCTTTCAGCACCGGCTTCCTGCCGTAATCGACATGGAGCCCGTCGATGTCGAGGACCACGGCGGCGGTGCTGGAGAAGGCACGGGCCGGCGGGAGCAAGTCGGGGCTCGCGGCCTCGGCCCGGGCGCTGCGGTCGCGGCGGCGCTGGGCCCGGCGGGCGCGGTGATCGAGGCCGAACCGGCTCTCCAGCCACCATTGCCCGCCGGCGAGCGCCGAGGACATGATCATGTAGATTCCGCCCGAGGCGACCAGCACCGGGATGAACAGGAAGTTCTGCGAGACGATGATCTGGCCCCGCATCGTCAGCTCGTTGACGCCGACGACGGAGGCGAGCGAGGTCGACTTGAGCAGGCCGACCGCCTCGTTGCCGAGGGTCGGCAGGATCGCCCGCAGCGCCTGGGGAATGACGACATGGACCATCTCGCTGAGGCGCGAGAAGCCGAAGGCCTGGGCGGCCATGCGCTGGTTGCGATCGGTGGCGACGATGCCGCCGCGGATGATCTCGGCGCAGAAGGCGGTCTCGTTGATCATCAGCGCCAGCATGGCGCTGGCGAAGGGCGAGAAGCGCAGGCCGAATTGCGGCAGCACGTTGTAGAGCAGGATCAGCTGCAGCAGCACCGGCGTGCCGCGCAGGGCATAGATATAGGCCTGGACCGGCAGGCGCAGCCACAGATGCCGCGAGGTGCTGGCCAGGGCGAGGAAGAAGCCGATCAGGATGCCGCCGGCGAGCGCCCCGACCAGAAGCTCGACGGCGATGACCGCGCCCTGCCAGAGATAGGGCAGCGTCAGGTAATGAAGGAAATCCTGCATCTCATCGCCTCTGTTCGAGCCCTCCGGGGCCGCGACGATGCCGGTCCCGGGGGCGGCATCATCGCATGTCCCGGGCTTCGAGGCCCGAAGCCGGTTCCCGTGGTCCGGACTGGTTCGCCGCCGGTGCGGATCAGCCCACCGCTACGGCCTAGCCCTTGTCGACGGCCGGGCGCTCGGCGTCGCCGCCCTGGCCCCAGAAATCGAGCAGCTTCTTCTGCGCGCCGCTCGCCTGGATCACTTTCATCGCGTCGAGCACGGCGCCGCGCATCACCGTGTTGTCCTTGGCGATGGGAAAGCCGACCATGATCGGCAGGTCGACGGTGAAGGCGCTCTCCAGGCTCGGGTCGGCCTTGGCGATCTCGCGCGCCGAGCCGGCCTCGGTGAGGTAGATGTCGGCCCGGCCGCTCTGCAGGGCCTGGATGCTGTTGTCGGTGTTCTGGACCGTCAGCATCTCGACGGCGGGCTTGCCGGCCTTGGTGCAGGCTTCGGTCTGCTCGGGAACGAGCTTGGTCGCTTCATAGGTGCCGGCGGCGGCGGCCACCGTCGCGCCGCACAGGCTGTCGAGCGAGGTCAGGGCCTTGGGATTGCCCTTCTTGACCACCGAGCCGTCCTGCACCTGGACCGAGGCGACGAACGCGATCTGCTTGAGGCGCGCCTCGGTGACGTAGAGCATCGGGCCGATATCGGCGCGCCCGCTCGAGATCGAGGTGAGCAGCACGTTGAAGGAGCCGCTCTGATACTCGTGCGTGAAGCCGAGGCAGGCGCCGATGCGGTCGAACAGGGAGGGGTCGAGCCCTTCGATGACCGAGGGGTCGTCGGCACTCGGGGCTTCGAAGCCCTTGGTGTAGCCGCCGAGGCCGACCACGACCTTCTTGCCGACGAGCGAGGGGTACTTGGCCTGCAGGGCCTTGCAGGCGGGCATGGCCGCGAAGGCCGCGGCATCGGGCTGGACGGAATCGGCCGCGCGCGCGGCGTATCCGCCCATCATCGTCGCATTGGCAAGGCCGGCGAGCAGCGCGGCAGTCGTCCTGATGGCTTTTCTCACGATCCGTTCCCCTTTTGGCGCATGGTCGGACGGCGGGCTGGCCGATCGTCCTGAAGACAGCGGGCCCGTGCGCATTGCAGGCCTGCTGGAAGCTCCGCGGCATCCCGGCCGGGCGGGTCGCGGCTCAATAGCCGCGCGCGGCCTCGACGACGTTGACGAGCGGCTCGCCCGCGCAGAAGCGCCGGAGATTGTCCACGAAGATGTCGAGGCAGCCATCGAGGTAGACCGCGTGGTCGTCGAGGCTGCAATGCGGGGTCATGATCAGGCGCGGGCAGGACCAGAGGCGGCTCTCGGCCGGCAAGGGCTCCTGCGGAAAGACGTCGAGCACGGCGCCGCCGAGGCGCCCGTCGGCCAGGCCGTCGGCCAGGGCGTCGTAGTCGAAGACGGCGGCGCGGCCGACCACGACCACCCCGGCGCCCTCGGGCAGCAGGCCGAGGCGACGGCGGTCGATCAGGCCGCGCGTCTCCGGCGTCAGCGGCAGGCTCGAAACCAGGATGTCGGTCTGCGGCAGCACCGTGTCGAGCGCGGAGACGGCGATGCAGCGGTCGAGGTCCGCATCCGATGTGCCGCTGCGCGTCACGCCGATCACCGCGACGCCGCGCGACTGCAGGGCGGCGGCCGCCGCCGTGCCGATCGCGCCGACGCCCAGGAGCGTTGCCGTCTTGCCGGCGACCGTTCCGCCGTAGCGCGGGCGCCAGGCCCGCTGCTCCTTGTCGGTGACGAAGCCGGGAATGCCGAAATTGAGCATCAGGGCGGCGGCGAGGATGAACTCGGCGCCCTTGTCGCCGTGCACGCCGGAGGCGTTGGTGAGGATGAGATCGGGCGGCAGGTCAGCCACCAGGCCTTCGACGCCGGCCGTGGTCACCTGCACCCAGCGCAGATCGGGCGCCGCGCTCCTGGCGCGGCGAAGGTTCGGCTTGCCGCAGGCAAACAGCACGTCCGCGCCTGCGATCGCGGCCGGCATCCGCGCGGGGTCGCCGTTCTCGCTGATGGTGATGCCCGCGGGCAGCCCCGCTTCCCGATCGAGCCGGGCTCGCAGGCGCTCGGCCGACAGTTGCAGCGGGGCCGGCCAGGACAGGTCGTTCTCGATATGGATGTGCATTTGCGGCCTGTCTTGCGGTCGTGGGGACGGTTCGGCGTATCGGGAGGGAGAAGTCAGCGCATGGCGATGGCGTCGATCTCGATGAGCAGATCGGGATTGTTGAGGGTGACGCCGACTGTCGCCCGGGCCGGGAAAGGGGCGGCGAAGAACGCGGCATAGATCTCGTTCATCGCGCCGAACTGGCTGAGGTCGGTGAGGAAGATCCCGACCTTGACCACATCGGCCATCGTCATCTCCGCCGCGGCCAGGAGGCTCTGGATGTTGAGCAGGGCCTGACGGGTCTGGCTGCGGATATCCGGGCCGGCGATCGCGCCGGTCAGCGGGTCGATCCCGACCTGGCCGGAGACGAACAGCATCGGGCCGGACAGGATCGCCGCCGAGATCGGCGCCGGACCCATGGGCCGGTCGATGGCGCTCAGGCCGGGATAGGCGATGGCTGTCTTCATGGGACTATCTGCTCGCGCCCGGAGCGCGGCTCCGGTCTGAAATGTAGGATCGTATACGAATAGACACTTGTCAATCGGAGTTTGACGCGAGTTTCAGCGCGCACAAAGGATAGGCAATCGCAAAGGCGACGCCGTGGAATGGCGCCCGCGGTCGACCGTCAGGGCGTTCGGGCCATCGACCGCGAGGGAGGCGTCTCTCCGTATGGCGTCTTGAGATTGTCCGGCATCAGGCTGGAAAGCACCGCGATGTCCGGCTCGCATTGCCTGAGACCGTCATCCGCCTTGGGCTCGGATTCTGCGAGACCGGGCGCAAATTGCTCGAGGCGGGCTCACGGTGTTGAGACTGGGAGAGCTCGACGTGAGCCACTCCGCTCACATCCCGAACGGCCTCACCCTCGGGGGCAGATCATTTACCCGCACTTTGCGCCGCGAACGGAACATGGCCCGGGGTCACGATCGCCGCGATGTCGCGCAGAATGGAGTCGGCCATGGTCGGATCCTCGTTGCGTTCGAAGTTGAGCGCGAAAACCACCACGGTCATATTGCCCCCGGGATATCGGTATGCGGCGGTGCTGTAGCCGGGTAGGCCGCCTGTATAGCCAAGCCAATCGCCGCTGCACTGAACGCCGAGGCCGAAGGACATGTTGTCTTGTCCTGACGGGATGCAATCCAGGCGGCTCTTCTGCGTGGCCGGACCGTTGGTTTTTCCTCCGACGTAGAATTCAAGCCAACGACGCATGTCCCAGAGATTGGAGATCATGTTTCCGGCCGCCCCGACCACGGAAACGGGCACGATGTTGCTTATGTCCGTCCAGCCGCCGCCCGGCTTCACCGCATAGCCATGCGCCCATGGGGATGGCATTTCCATGGTGGCCGGATAGCTGGTCTGGTCAAGCTTAAAGGGGCGCAGCAGGCGCGTCACTATTGCCTGCTGGACACTCTGTCCGGTGACGACCTCGATCACCAGGCCGAGTAGGAAGTAATTCGTGTTGCTGTAGTGGTATCCTCGGCCTGGCGCGAAGTAGGGCTTCCGTTCTACGGCCCATCGAATGAGTTGCCGTGGCTCCCATACGGAATTCGGGGGTACGTAGTTCCTGAATTGAGGCAGCTCAAAGACGTTAAAGAGACCGCTGCGCATTTGGCAGAGTTCCCGAAGCGTGATGTGATCGGCATTCGGGACCGCTACGCCAAGATCGAATTTGCTCAGTGGGTCATCAAGGGACAATTTCCCCTCGTCCACAAGCTGCAAGAGAACGCTGACGACAAAGGTCTTCGTGATGCTTCCGATACGGACATGATCGTCCGGGCTGAACGGGCGGCCCGTCTGCAGATCGCTCGTGCCAAATCCTCGAATGAAGCTGTGGTTCTCTCCGTCCCATACGCCGACGAGAACACCGGGAACGATGCCGCCCGCGCCATAGGCTTTTCGCTCATGGTCGACAGCGTCGACAATCCTGGCCTGAATGGCTGGCGCGGAGACCGATATGTCAGTTGCGGCCCCAGCGTTCGCAACAAGGAAGGACAGCATCGCGGAGGCAACCGCTCGCCGCATGATCTTCCGGCAGGTCCGCCTCCTGACGGTGACGAGCCCATCGCCTGATTCAAGTTCGGCATGAGTCACGTTCGAGAGCCCCTCGAGCGATCGGCCCCAAGGGGGCAGCAGGCAGAGCACGAGCAGCTTGCACTTCGCACGACGCCCTCGACTTCATCTTCGCCAGCGCCGTTGCCCGCCAAGCACACGCAGGTCCACACTGCGCGCGGCGACGATCGACCCGATCACCACGGGCGACAAGGCCATTACCACCAAAAGAAGCATTTTTCTGGTGACCCGGCATTACGGTGCCAGTGCACTCAACCGCGATCACCACGAGCGCCAACCGCGGCGGACCAACGCCCACCCCAAAACGAAAAGGCCCGACGCGCATCAATCGCATCGGGCCTTTTGGAAACTGGTGCCCAGAAGAGGACTCGAACCTCCACTCCTTGCGGAACACGGACCTGAACCGTGCGCGTCTACCAATTCCGCCATCTGGGCAGCGGCGATGCTTCTAGGGGGGCCCGGCGGGATTGTCAACGCACTCCGATGCATTCCCTGCGCTTGATTTCGCCGGCCTCATCCTGTCTCGTGCACCGCAGCAAAGGAGCGAGCCTTGACAGCAGCCATCCTCGAAGAACGCATCGTCCATTCCGGCTGGAACCGGCTCTCCATGGTCAAGACGCGGACGGCGCGCGGCTCGGTGATCGAGCGCAGCGTCGAGGACCATGGCGATGCCGTGGCCGTGCTGCCGGTCGATTCGGTCCGGCGCACGGCGATCCTGGTGCGGCAGATGCGCGTGCCGCTCCTGAAGGCGCATGGCGAGCAGGCCTCGCTCGAGGCGCCGGCCGGCATCCTCGACGAGAAGGACCCGGCCGCGTGCGCCCGCCGCGAGGCGATGGAGGAGGCCGGCCTGCTCCTGCGCACGCTGGTGCCGCTCGGCGCCGCCTATCCCATGCCCGGCGTCTCCACCGAGAAGATGCATCTCTTCCTCGCCGAATATGCCGCGGCCGACCGGGTGGCCGAAGGCGGGGGCCTGGCCGAGGAGACGGAGGAGATCGAGGTGGTGGAGATGCCGCTCGCCGCGCTCGCCGCGCTGGCGGACGGCGGCGAGCTGCGCGATCTCAAGACGCTCCTGCTGGTGCAGACCCTGCGCCTGCGCCGTCCCGAGCTGTTCGCCTGAGGCGAGGCGTTCAGGCGCGCGCCGTGCGGGCGCCCTCGGCGATGGCGGCGACGAGCGCGTGCACGGCCGGCGCGGTGCGCTCCGTGGCGCGGCCTTCGGCGTCGAGCGAGCCGCGCACCGCCTCGACCAGGGCCGTGCCGACCACCACGCCGTCCGCGCCGCGGCCGACCGCCCGGGCATGCTCGGCGGTCCTGACGCCGAAGCCGACGCAGACCGGCAGGTCGGTGTGGCGCTTGATCCGGCCGACGGCGGCGGCGACCTCCGAAAAGTCCGGCGTGCGCGAGCCGGTGATGCCGGTGATCGAGACGTAGTAGACGAAGCCCGACGTGTTCTCGAGCACCTTGGGCAAGCGCTTGTCGTCGGTGGTCGGCGTCGCCAGGCGGATGAAGTTGAGGCCGGCCTTCAGCGCCGGCAGGCAGAGCTCGTCGTCCTCCTCCGGCGGCAGGTCGACGACGATCAGGCCGTCGACGCCCGCCGTCCTGGCGTCGGCGAGGAAGCGCTCGACGCCGTAGATGTAGATCGGGTTGAAATAGCCCATCAGCACGATCGGCGTCGCATCGTCGCCCCGGCGGAAGCCGCGCACCAGGTCGAGCGTGCGGTGAAGCGTCATGCCGGCCTTGAGGGCGCGCAGGCCCGCGGCCTGGATCGCCGGGCCGTCGGCCATCGGATCGGTGAAGGGCATGCCGATCTCGATGACGTCGGCCCCGGCGGCCGGCAGGCCGGCGATGATGGCGAGCGAGGTTTCGGGGTCGGGATCGCCCGCCGTGACGAAGGTCACGAGCGCGGCGCGATTGTCCTGGGCGAGGGCGGCGAAGCGGGCGGCGAGGCGGGTGGTCATATGATGCTGCTAGCACGGCGAAATCCGTGGCGGAAGAGCATCATCGCGCCATCGGGCGATCCGGCGAGCCCGCGCCCTGCACACCCTTGCCCTGCGAAGGGCGTCGTGGTGTGGTGTGATCGGGAAAGGTCCGGTGATCCAGATGGGCAGCGTCCTGCGTGCGTTCTCGGCGGCCATGGCGACAGGCCTCGCTCTCGCGGCGAGCCTCGGAGACGCCTCCGCCGCGAGCGACGACCCGGGCTCGGTCCTCACCCATGTCTGCCAGGTCGACATCACCTACAAGAGCAAGTCCGGCGACCTCGTCACGGCGACGAGCTGCATCGATGCCCGGTACAGCTGCAACGACACGCCCGGCGTCGGCGTCTGCGCGCCGGGAAAATCCAAGAGCATCGTCAGCAAGACCTGCAACTGGGTGGCGCTGAGCATGTGCCAGTCGCAATAGCGGCCGCGCCCGCCCGGAGATGGGCTACGCCCTGCCGGGGTCGGCGGGTCAGCAGAAATCCTGCCGGTAGATGTCGGCGAGGTAGGCCTGCGGCCCGCGCCCGGCCATCACGGTGCGGACATAGGCGCGGCGCTCGTAGTCGATCAGGGCGAGCTCCCAGACGCAGGC
Source organism: Labrys wisconsinensis (assembly GCF_030814995.1). Taxonomy (GTDB): domain Bacteria; phylum Pseudomonadota; class Alphaproteobacteria; order Rhizobiales; family Labraceae; genus Labrys; species Labrys wisconsinensis. The sequence goes on from NZ_JAUSVX010000001.1 coordinate 238,893, forward strand.
CATCAGCGGCCGGCCGAGCGGCGCGAAGCTGACCGGGCCGGCGATCTCGCTGCGCCACAGCACCTGGGCGCAGATGCCCCCGTGAACCCACCAGTGCAGCAGCAGCCAGATGCCCTGCGTGCCCCGGTGCAGGATGACGAAGCCGAGCCCCTCATGCGCGGTCGCGGCCAGCTGCGCCGAAGCGCCGTCCACGGCCTGCTGCGCCGCCGCCACGAGCGGCTCGCCGAGGGGAGCGGCGGCATCGGCCAGGATGCCGTAGGTCTTCAACGGCACGCCGCCGCAGGACCACGGCCCCAGCCTGACGACGGTGCGCGGCGCCCAGCGCCCGGCCTCCGCCGCCGGTGCCATCACAGCCGCCCGGCGAGCATGTCGGAGACCTGCGCCACGTCCTTGTCGCCGCGGCCGGAGAGGCTGACCACCATCAGATGGTCCTTCGGCCGCTGCGGCGCGAGCTCGGCCACCCGCGCCAGCGCATGGGACGGCTCCAGCGCCGGGATGATGCCCTCGAGCCGCGACAGGAGCTGGAACGCCTCCAGCGCCTCCTCGTCTGTGGCCGAGAGATAGCGGACCCGGCCGACATCGTTGAGCCAGGCATGCTCCGGCCCGATGCCGGGATAGTCGAGGCCGGCCGAGATCGAATGCGCCTCCTGGATCTGGCCGTCGTCGTCCATCAGGAGATAGGTGCGGTTGCCGTGCAGCACGCCCGGCCGGCCGCCGGCGATCGAGGCGGCGTGCAGCTTGTCGAGGCCGTGGCCGGCCGCCTCCACCCCGAAGATCTCGACCGAGGGATCGTCGAGGAAGGGATGGAACAGGCCCATGGCGTTGGAGCCGCCGCCGATACAGGCGACGAGGCTGTCGGGCAGGCGGCCCTCGGCCTCCTGGATCTGCGCCCGCGTCTCGCGGCCGATGATCGACTGGAAGTCGCGCACCATGCCGGGATAGGGATGCGGCCCCGCCACCGTGCCGATGCAGTAGAACGTGTCGTGCACGTTGGTGACCCAGTCGCGCAGCGCCTCGTTCATGGCGTCCTTCAGCGTCCTGGAGCCCGATTGCACCGGCACCACCTCGGCCCCGAGCAGCTTCATGCGCGTGACGTTCGGCGCCTGGCGCGCCACGTCGACCGCGCCCATGTAGACCACGCATTTCAGGCCGAAGCGGGCGCACAGCGTCGCCGTCGCCACGCCGTGCTGGCCGGCGCCGGTCTCGGCGATGACGCGCGGCTTGCCCATGCGCAGCGCCAGCAGGATCTGGCCGAGCACGTTGTTGACCTTGTGCGAGCCGGTGTGGTTCAGCTCCTCGCGCTTGAGGTAGATCTTGGCGCCGCCGAAATGCTGCGTCAGCCGCTCCGCGAAGTAGAGCGGGCTCGGCCGGCCGACATAGTGCTTGAGGTGCCCGTCCATCGCGGCATGGAAGGCCGGGTCGGCCTTGGCCTGCTCGTAGGCCTCCTGCAGCGACAGGATCAGCGGCATCAGCGTCTCGGCGACGAAGCGGCCGCCGAACTGGCCGAAATGCCCGCGCTCGTCCGGCCCGTTGCGGAAGGAGTTCGGCTGGGGAACGGCGGTCATCGGCTCAGGGTCCTGTGGCGGGCACGGCCGGGCGCGGCGCCCGCCGCTCGCCCGACCATGCCTCGAGTGGCAAGGCTTCGTGGATCTGCGCAAAGGCCGCGCGGGCGGCGGCGACGAAGGCGAAGATCCGGTCGGGGTTCTTTACGCCGGGCTGGTCCTCGACGCCAGACGAGACGTCGACCCCGTCGGGCCGGACGATGCGGATGGCCTCGCCGACATTGTCGGGATCGAGCCCGCCGGAGAGCACCAGCGGCCGCGGCCGCTCGCGCCCGGCGAGCAGCGTCCAGTCGAAGGCGCGGCCGTTGCCGCCCGGCCGCACCGCGTCCTTCGGCGGCTTGGCGTCGGCGAGGATCGCGTCGGCGACGCCGCGATAGGCCTCCATCGCGGCGAGATCCGCCGCCGCGGCCACGCCCAGCGCCTTCATGACCGGCAGGCCGTGGCGGGCGCGGATCGCGGCGACGCGCTCCGGGCTCTCGCGTCCGTGCAGCTGCAGCACGTCGGGCCGGAGCGCCGCCACGATGGCCTCGAGCTCGGTGTCGCCGGCGTCGACCGTCAGCACCGCCTGGCGCGCGCGCCCGCCGACCCGCCGGCCGAGCGCGGCGGCGCGCTCGAGCGTCACGTAGCGCGGCGACTTCGCAAAGAACACGAAGCCGATCATCTCGGCGCCGGCATCGAGCGCGGCGTCGAGGGTGTCGGGCGTGGAGAGGCCGCAGATCTTGACGAAGGGCATGGGCTCGGACCGGTTCGCCCCTGCTTAGCGCAAGGCCGGCCCGCACGCCAATCCCATGTCCTCGTCCCCGCGGATCGCCTCAGGTGCTCTTCGGCCTGAGCGCCCCCTGGGTGTTGAGGTAGACGGCATAGAGCGAGGTGGTGCCGCAGATGTAGAGGCGGTTGCGCTTGGGCCCGCCGAAGGCGACGTTGGCCACCACCTCCGGCACGTTGATCTTGCCGAGCAGCGTGCCGTCCGGCGCGTAGCAATAGACGCCGTCGCCGGCCGAGGTCCAGATATTGCCGTGGATGTCGACGCGCAGGCCGTCATAGAGGCCGACCGGGCAGGTGGCGAACACCTTGCCGCCGGTCAGGGTGACGCCGTCGGCGCCGACGTCGAACACGCGGATGTGGCGCGGCCCGTTCTCCACATGGGTGGCGCCGGTGTCGACGATGTAGAGCTTCTTCTCGTCAGGCGAGAAGGCGAGGCCGTTCGGCTTGACGAAGTCGTCGGCCACCACGGTCAGCTTCTTGCCGCGCGGATCGAAGCGGTAGACGTAGGAGGCGCCGATCTCCGATTCCGCCGCGTCGCCCTCATATTCGGAATCGATGCCGTAGGTCGGATCGGTGAACCAGAGCGAGCCGTCGGATTTCACCACCACGTCGTTGGGCGAGTTGAGGCGCTTGGCGCCGAACTTCGAGACGAGCACGGTGCGCGAGCCGTCGGGCTCGATGCGCGAGACGCAGCGCCCGCGATGCTCGCAGGCCACCAGCCGGCCTTCGCGGTCGACGGTGTGGCCGTTCTGGTTGTTGCTGCCCTCCAGGAACACCGAGACGCTGCCATCGGTCTCGTCGTAGCGCATCAGGCGATTGTTGGGGATGTCGGACCAGATCAGGTATTTGCCGGCCGGGAAATAGGCCGGGCCCTCCGCCCAGCGGGTGCCGGTATGGAGGCGTTCGAGATGGACATTGCCGAAGACGAGTTTTTCGAAGCGCTTGTCGATGACTTCGAAATCTTTGGTGAGCATGGGCCGCATCCCCTGTGAAATGCTAGTTGGCGGCGCCATCAAGCATGGAAGAGGCGGTTCCGTCGAGAGGGTTCGCGCGCGCCGGCAGGGAAAGACGGCGCGCGGGCGGCGGGCGCTCCGGCGAGGGAGCGCCCGCCCGTCGGATCACTGGCCGGTCTTGAACTTGGTCCAGATGCGGGTGACCACGCGCTGCACCTTGGCGGGATAGGCGGTGACGGTGAAGAGCTTGGCCATCGTCGCCTCGTCCGGATAGATCGACGGGTTCTTCTTGATGCCGTCGTCGATCTTCTCCTGCGAGGCGAGGTTGCCGTTGGCGTAGGAGACGAAGTTGGAGTTCTTGGCCGCGACTTCGGGGCGCATCATGTAGTTGATGAAGGTGTGCGCCTCGTCCACGTGCTCGGCATCCTTGGGGATCGCCCAGCTGTCGAACCACATCAGCGCGCCTTCCTTCGGGATGACGTAGTCGATGTCGACCAGCGGCTTGTCCGGCGACTTGCCGTGCGCCTCGGCGGCGCGGCTCTTGGCCTGGAACACGTCGCCGGACCAGCCGACCACCAGGCAGATGTCGCCGTTGGCGAGCGCATTGATATATTCGGACGAATTGAACTTCTTGACGTATTTGCGGATCGTGTCGAGCAGCGCGCCGGCCTTCTCCAGGTCCTTGGGCTCCTTCGAATCCGGATCGAGGCCCTGATACTTCAGCGCCGCCGGGATCAGCTCCTCCGGCGCGTCGAGCATGTAGATGCCGCAATCCTCGAACTTGGAGATCAGCTCGGGCTTGAAGACCACGTCCCAGCTGTTCATCGGCGCATCGCCCATGCGCTCCTTGGCCTTGGCGACGTTGTAGCCGATGCCGGTCGTGCCCCACATGTAGTTGACGGCATAGGTGTTGCCGGGGTCGTAGACCGCGAGCTTGGTGAAGATCTTGTCCCAGGCATATTGCAGGTTCGGGATCTTGGCCTTGTCGAGCGGCTGGTAGACGCCGGCCTTGATCTGGCGCTGCAGGAACGAGCCGGTCGGCACCACCACGTCGTAGCCGGTCTTGCCGGCCAGGAGCTTGGTCTCCAGCACCTCGTTGGAGTCCATGGTGTCGTAGACCACCTTGATGCCGGTCTCCTTGGTGAAGTCCTCCAGCACCGAGGGGTCGATATAGTCGGACCAGTTGTAGACGTTGACGACCTTGGTCTGCGCCAGCGCCGGCGCGGCGGCCAGCGCCGCAGCCACCGCCACGCCCAAGAGACAGGCTTTCCGCATGGGATTCTCCTCTGGATGTCGCGCGGGCGCTTTCCCAGAACGCCGCGCATTGGGTCGGAAGGCGGCATCGCCGGGCGGGGAAACCTCGCCGTCCCGGCGATGCGAGGATCGAGACGGGTCCAGGCTAGAGCGCAACCTGGCGGCGCTCAACCCCCGGCGCGGCTCTCACAGATAGGTCTCGTATTCGAGCCGCGAGATCCGCCGCTCGAACTCGGCGCATTCCATCTCCTTCATGACGGAATAGACCCGCACATAGGTCTCGCCGAACACCCGCCGGCAGAACGGGCTCGCCCGGAAGGCCGCCACCGCCTCGCGCATCGAGCCCGACAGGCGCTCGGCCCCGAGGTCGTAGGCGTTGCCGGCGACCGGCTCCGGCGCCTCGGCCCGGCGCTCCAGGCCCTCCTCGATGCCGGCGAGGATGGCGGCGAGCACCAGATAGGGATTGGCGTCGGCCCCGGCGATGCGATGCTCGATCCGCGTCGCCGCCGGCTTGCCGTTGGGGATGCGCAGCGCCACCGAGCGGTTGTCATAGCCCCAGGTCAGCGATACCGGCGCATAGGAGCCGGGCATCAGGCGGCGGAAGCCGTTATAGCTCGACACGAACAGCAGCGCCGCGCCGGGCATGGTGTCGAGGAGGCCGCCCACCGCATGGCGCAGCCGCGCCTCCCCCGCGCCGGCTCCGGCGAAGACATTGGCGCCGTCCTTGTCGAGAAGGCTGCAATGCACGTGCATGCCCGAGCCGGCCGCCGCCATGTAGGGCTTGGCCATGAAGGTGCCCCGGCGGCCGTGGCGCCGGGCGACGCCCTGGATCAGCCGGCGCAGCAGCACGGCGTCGTCGGCCGCCGCCATGGCGTCGGCGCGGTGGTAGAGGTTGATCTCGAACTGGCCCGGCGCCGCCTCGGAGATGATGCTGTCGGCCGGCAGCCCCTGGATCCTGGCCGCCTCGCGCATCTCGTGCAGCATGGCGGCGTGCTCGTCGAGGTCGGCGATGGCATACATGTTCTGCCGGGCCGGGCCGGCGCCGCGGTCGAACACGGTGCGCGGCGTGCCGTCGGCGGCGCATTCGGCCTCGAGCAGGTAGAATTCCAGCTCGAAGGCGACCACCGGGGTCAGCCCCCTGGCGGCGAGCCGGTCGACGGCGGCCTGCAGGGCGTGGCGCGGGTCGAGCTCCCAGGGCGAGCCGTCCGGCCGGTACATCGACACCAGCGTCTGCATCGCCGGCCGCGGCGCCCACGGCACGGGCTTGAGCGTGCCGGGCACAGGCCGGCACAGGCCGTCCTTGTCGCCGGTCTCGATATGGATGCCGGTCTCCTCCACCTCGCGGCCCCAGACGTCGAGGCCGAACATCGACATCGGCATGGCCACGCCGTCGGCGAGGACCTTCTCGAGCGCGGAGCCCGGCAGCCACTTGCCGCGCAGGATGCCGCTGGTGTCGGGCAGGAGCACTTCGATGACGTCGATGTCGCTGGCGCCGGGCCCATGGCCCGGCTCGCCGCCGGCGAGACTTGCGCCGGACGTCTGAAAACCCATGATGCACCGGAGTTTGAGGACCGTCGGGTCTTGACGGCCTCTTCAGCGGACCTAATTGTGATCACAAATTCGGAAGGTGTCAAATGGGATCGGGTCGCCGCGCCGTGACGGCCGCCACCCCGGCTCCCGGCACCTGCCCGACCCGACGGATTGCGCGATGGCTTACGACACACCCGCCCCCCCGGCCGACCGGCCTCTCCCGGACGAGGAGCCTCCCTCCCCGCGCGCGCCGATCCACGGCCAGGTCTACGAGGCGATCCGCGCGGGCCTGGTCGGCGGCGCCTTCGTCCCCGGCCGCTCGGTGACGCTGCGGGGCCTCGCCGAGATGCTCGGCGTCAGCCCGATGCCGGTGCGCGCCGCCGTGACGCGGCTGGTGGCCGAGGGCGCGCTGGCAATGACGCCGACCCGCCGGGTCAGCGTTCCCGCCATGACGCGCGAGCGCTTCGACGAGCTGGTGCGCACCCGCATGCTCCTGGAGGGCGAAGCGGCCGAGCGCGCCCTGCCGGGCATCGACGCGGCCCGGCTCGAGGCGATCCGGCGCCACGACGAGCTCCTGGAGGCGTGCCTGGCGAGCGACGACGCCGCCGGCTACATGGCGGCCAACCACGCCTTCCACTTCGCCATCTACCGCGCCGTTCCCTCCAGCGTGCTGGTGCCGCTGATCGAGAGCCTTTGGCTGCAGTTCGGCCCGTTCATGCGCATCGTCTACGCGCATGTCGACCTGACGACCCTGGTCGACCAGCACGAGCGCGCCATCGCCGCCATCGCCCGCGGCGACGCGGCGGAGCTGCGCGCCGCGATCCAGGCCGATATCGGCGACGGCATGTCGATCATCGGCCGCACCGCGCTCTCCTAAGAGTTGTAGGTTGCGGTGGCGCGCACCGGCGTGAACAGGTCGGCGCCTGACAAGAACTTCGGTGCGGCTCGACCTCAATGCACGAGGCCCGCGGGCCCGATGGACAGGTGGCCTCGACTGGGCCAATGTTCGCCCACGGGGGCACAACACGATATCGCCGTCAGACAGGGGACCATCATGATTGCCCGTTTCGCAGCCTGCGCGATCGCCTTTTCCTTGCTCGGCGGCGCCAGCGCCTCGGCCAAGGACTGGACGACGGTGACGATCGCGCTCGAAGGCGCCTACGAGCCGTGGAATTCGACCAAGCCGGACGGCACGCTCGACGGCTTCGAGCCCGAGCTCGCCAAGGACCTCTGCGCCCGCATGAAGGTGGAGTGCAAGCTGATCGCCCAGGACTGGGACGGCATGATGGCCGCGCTGCAGGCCGGCAAGTTCGACGTGATCATGGACGCCCTGTCGATCACGCCGGACCGCGAGAAGGTGATCGCCTTCTCCAAGCCCTATGCCAACACGCCCGCGGGCTTCGCCGTCACCAAATCCGGCGCGCTCGCCAACCTGGCGGGAACGGGCACCACGCTCCGGCTCGACGTCAACGGCGAAGGCACGGGCGCCAAGGAGGCGATCGAGGCGCTGCGCAAGGCCCTGACCGGCAAGAGCATCGGCATCCAGGCCGCCACCGTCTACGCCGATTTCATCTACAAGAACTTCAAGGACGTCGCGACCATCCGCGAGTACAAGACCTCGCCCGAGCACGATCTCGACCTGACCGCCGGGCGCATCGACGCCGCCTTCGACGACGCCACCTATTTCACCTCCGCCTTCGCCAAGCCCGACAATGCCGACCTCGCCATGAGCGGGCCGGAGTTCGGCGGCCTGATCTGGGGCGCGGGCGAGGCGCTCGGCCTGCGCAAGGCCGACACCGACCTCAAGGCCAAGTTCGACGAAGCCATCACCGCGGCCCTGGCCGACGGCACCGTCAAGAAGCTGGCGCTGAAGTGGTTCAAGCTCGACGTCTCGCCGTGACGCCCCCGGACGGGACGAAGCGGCGTGGGCCGAGCCGGCGATCCATCGCGACACCATCGGCGTGACCGGGCGGCCATGCCGGGCTGGCATGGCCGCCCGGCATGGCGCCTCCTCGTGAGCGGGGCCCTGCCATGAGCTTCCTGACCACCCTGGGCTTCGGCTCGACCGGCTGGGGCGGCTTCCTCCTGTTCGGCGCGGCGATGACCTTCGCCGTGACGCTGGTGTCGCTCGCCATCGGCGCGGTGCTGGGGACGCTCGTCGCCTGGGCCAAGCTGTCGAAGAGCCTCGCGGGACGCCTCGTCGGCGACGCCTACACCACGGTGTTCCGCGGCGTGCCCGAGCTCCTGGTGATCTATCTGTTCTATTTCGGCGGCTCGACCCTGGTCACCGCGGCCGCCGCCGCCCTCGGCTTCGAGGGCTTCCTCGGCCTGCCCTCCTTCCTCGCCGGCGCGCTGGCGGTCGGGGTGATCTCGGGCGCCTACCAGGCGGAGGTCTATCGCGGCGCCTTCCTGGCGGTGGCGCGCGGCGAGATCGAGGCGGCGCGGGCCGTCGGCATGCCGCCCTTCCTGCGCTTTCGCCGCATCATCGCCCCGCAGGTGCTGCGCTTCGCCCTGCCGGGCCTGGGCAATGTCTGGCAGCTCAGCCTGAAGGACTCGGCCCTGGTCTCCGTCACCGGCCTGGTCGAGCTGATGCGCAGCAGCCAGATCGCCGCCGGCTCGACGCACCAGTTCTTCCTGTTCTACCTCGCCGGCGGGGCGCTGTACCTCGTGCTGACGGGCCTGTCGAACCGGGCGTTCGACGCCGCCGAGGCGCGCGTCGGCAAGAGCTTCCGGCGCGGCCTGGGGCGGGCCTGATGGACACGGGCTTCCTCCTCGACACCATGGGCCAGCTCCTCGCGGTGCTGCCGGTGACGCTCGGCCTGTTCGTGCTGTCGATCAGCGCCGGCGGCCTCCTCGCCCTCGGCATCACCTGGATGCGGGTGAGCGGCCATCCCGTGCTCGACCGCCTGGCGCGCGGCTACATCTACATCTTCCGCGGCTCGCCGCTGCTGATCCAGATGTTCCTGGTCTATTACGGGCTCGGCCAGTTCGCCTTCGTGCGCCAGAGCGTGCTCTGGCCGCTGCTGCGCGAGCCCTTCTTCTGCGCCACGCTCTCCCTGGCGCTGTGCACGGCCGCCTACACCGCCGAGATCTTCCGTGGCGGCCTGCTCGCCGTCCCGGGCCAGCAGATCGAGGCGGCGCGGGCCTGCGGCATGTCGGGCCTCCTGCTGCTGCGCCGCATCATCGCCCCGATCGCGCTCCGGCAGGCGCTGCCGGCCTATTCCACCGAGCTGGTCCTGATGGTCAAGTCCACCTCGCTCGCCAGCCTGGTCACGGTCTGGGAGGTGACGGGCATCGCCCAGAAGGTGATCCATTCGACCTATCGCACCTTCGAGGTGTTCTTCTGCGCGGCGCTGCTCTACCTCGTCCTCAACCTGGTGATCGTGCGCCTGCTCGGCCTGGTCGAGCACCGCCTTTCCCCCCACCTTCGCGCCATGCCGGAACGGGCCCGCCCGCGCCCCGGCATGGTCGGCTGACCGGGCTCAGGCCGGCCGTCGCTTCACAGGAGACGTGATGACCACCTCGCCCGAGTCTGCGCTGATCGTCAGGGACCTGCACAAGACCTTCGGCCAGCTCGAAGTGCTCAAGGGCGTCTCGCTGGAGGCGCGGGAGGGCGACGTCATCTCGATCCTGGGGTCGAGCGGCTCGGGCAAGAGCACGTTCCTGCGCTGCATCAACCTCCTGGAGACGCCCGACTCCGGCGAGGTGATCGTCGCCGGCGAGGCCATCCGCATGCGGCGGCGGCGCGACGGCCATGCCGAGCCGGCCGACCGACGTCAGGTCGACCGCATCCGCTCCGAGCTCGGCATGGTGTTCCAGAGCTTCAATCTCTGGTCGCACATGACCGTCCTGGAGAACCTGATCGAGGCTCCGGTCCATGTCCAGAAGCGCCCCCGCCCCGAATGCATCGCCGAGGCCGAGGCGCTGCTGGCCAAGGTCGGCATCGCCGACAAGCGCAACCACTATCCCGCCCATCTCTCGGGGGGACAGCAGCAGCGGGCCGCCATCGCCCGGGCGCTCGCCATGCGGCCCAAGGTGATGCTGTTCGACGAGCCGACCTCGGCCCTCGATCCGGAGCTGGTCGGCGAGGTGCTCAGGGTGATGCGCGCCCTGGCGGAGGAAGGGCGCACCATGCTGGTGGTCACCCACGAGATGGGCTTTGCCCGCAACGTCTCCAACCGGGTGATGTTCCTGCACCAGGGCCAGGTCGAGGCCGAGGGGCCGCCGCAGGACCTGTTCGCCAACGCGCCCTCCGAACGCTTCCGGCAGTTCATCGCCGGGCACGGCAGCTGAGCCGCCCCTGCGGCCACCAGCGCCGCCGCCATTAGTATACTAATTCTGTAGATTTAGAGTTGACGCGAGAGAAGGTTTTTCTCTAGAAAGGGATGTTTCGCCGCTTCCGTTTCCGGGACGTCCATGACCGTTTCCGCCACATCCGTTTCCGCCACGCCCCTTTCCGCCACGTCCTTGCCGCCCGAGCCGGCGCGTCCGCGCATCGACGCGATGGACCGCAAGATCCTGCGGCTGCTGCAGGAGGATTCGACCCTGTCGCTGGCCGAGATCGCCCGCGAGGTCGCGCTGTCGCAGACGCCCTGCTGGAAGCGCATCCAGCGCCTGGAGGCGACCGGCGTGATCGAGCGGCGGGTGGCGATCCTCTCCCCCGAGGCGATCGGGCTCGGGCTCACCGTCTTCGTCTCGATCGAGAGCGGCGACCATTCCCAGGAATGGCTGAGCCGCTTCTCGCAGGCCATCGCCGGCATGCCCGAGGTGATGGAATTCTACCGCATGGCCGGTGACGTCGACTACATGCTGCGCGTGGTCGTGCCCGAGATCGCCGCCTATGACGGCTTCTACAAGCGCCTGATCGCGGCGGTGCCGCTCAAGAACGTCACCTCCCGCTTCGCCATGGAGCGGATCAAGGCCACCACCGCCTATCGCACGCTCTAAGCGTTTTGCGATTCGGCGGACTCGCCAGGCATCGCAAAGACGCGTCGAAACAAAGAGTTGGAGCAAAGCAGCGTTTCCGCCCAAACGCGCTTTGCTCCAGCGCCGCGGACACGCAGAACGCGAGCCGTCATCGCCACGCCACAGGCCGCGGGCATTTTTTGCGCGAATCGGGAACCCGGGCGGGACAGGATCGTTCTCCATCCCGGGCGTGGGCGAAGATGGGCTTCTCCCGGTCGGTCGAGGAAAAGAATTCTCGCCGCCTTGTGAAACACTCGACGATGGAGGAGATTCTTCCCGCGGCTTGTTCGATTGCCGCCGCGGGATTTGAAGGAAGCAGCTTGCGCCGCGTCACCATCGCTAAAGCGCCACGATCGCCATCGTGGGCTCCCGAGCATCGAGGGCACATCATGACTGTCCGTACCTGCGTTTCTGCGTATCCGGAGCTTTTCCCCCGCGCGAACGGCCTGTGTCGAATGTCCCTGGCCTGATCGCTCTTTTCCGAAGACCTCTTTCCGAAAGATGCCGGCTCAGCCGGCAGCGGGACTGCTGACATGACCAATCCCTATCGATCCGACGCCTATATCATCGAAGTGCGCGGCCAGACCGCCGGCATCGTCGCCCGCGACGGACGGGTGTTCCGCTTCCATGCCTCCGACCATCGCTTCAACCCGATCGACGGCATGGCCTTCGCCTCGCCCCGCGCCGCCGAGAAGGCAGCGCACGGCCTGCTCGCGGCGCAGGCCAGGCGCCGGCGCGCCGCCATCCGCCGCCAGATCGGCAGCCTCCTGACCGTCTAAGCAGCTTCTCGTGGCTTCAGCCACGGGTTGCTCAGACTGCCACCCCTTCGGCAGCCTGCAGGATTTCCGAGCCCGCCCTGGGGCCGAGCTCGGAAATTCCGCTTGGCGCCGTTGCGGCAGCCTCGCCGGCGTGGCAACAGGAACACTGTCCCGCGAGCGAGGCCCCATCATGAGCATCGCCGTCGAAATCGCCGAATCGCTGGCGGCGGACGCCAGCCATCACGGCGGCACCTTCAACGACCTCGTCCTGCAGCGCCTCGAGGAGCTGATCGGCTCCAGCTTCGGGCGCACGCTCGAGACCGGCTGCGGCAAGAGCACCATCTTCTTCTCCCGCGCCTCGCGCGAGCATCTCGCTTTCGCCATCGACGATCGCGGCGCGCCCGGGTCGAGCCTCGCCTTCGTCGAGGCGAGCCCGCTGTTCCGCCCCGAAGCCTGCCGCTTCGTGCTCGGGCCGACCCAGGCGACGCTGCCCCGCCACGCCTTCGATCCGCCCGCCTTCGACGTGGTGCTGCTCGACGGGCCGCACGGCTATCCCTTCGTCGAGCTCGAATATTATTTCCTCTATCCGCAGATCCGCCCCGGCGGCCACCTCATCGTCGACGACGTGCACATACCGACCATCGGACGCTTCGCCGACTTCTTGTTCGAGGAGCCGATGTTCGAGCTGGTCGAGACGGTCGTGACCACGGCGCTGTTCCGCCGCACCGAGGCGCCGGCGTTCGATCCGCTCTGCGACGGCTGGTGGCGCCAGCCCTACAACCGGCGCCGCATCAGCCCCGGCAAGGCCGACCTCCACCTCGCCGACCGGCCGCCGGTCGACTTCTTCTCGGCGCAGAAGCTCGACCAGCTCCTGATGGACGGCCATCTCGGCGTCCATCTCGGCGAAGCGCCGCAGGGCGCCCGGCCCTCCTATGTGCCGCCTCCGCCGGAGCCGCCGCCCCGGCCCGGCCTCATCGCCCGCCTGGCCGCGGCGCTGAAGGGGTAGGCCCGTCGGCGCCTCGCCTGTCCGGCAGATCGGCTCGTTCTCCCCATCGACGGCTTCCCTCCGCCGCATGCGGAACAACCGCATTGCGCTGCCGCGTCAACTATGCTCCTATTTGTGCGAGGCTCGCACGAACATTCACGAGACGAGCCCCGTGCCGCGGCCGGCACGACCATCCATCCGGCCACAACGCAAGGCGGCTGCCGATGCCGGAGGCCGCCGCAGAGGGGACGACGATGAGACTAGCCACGACCTTTGGGACTGCCCTGCTGCTGGCGCTGGCCGCAGCCCCGATCGCCCGGGCCGACGATGCCAAGCTCGCCATCGGCATCGTGACCTTCTCCACCTCCGACCTGAACACCAACGCCATGGTCGACACCATGACCACGGCGGCTCAGGCCAAGGGCTGGACCGTCACCAATCTCAACGCCCAGGGCGAGCCGCTGCAGGCCAACACCGCCATCAAGCAGCTGGTCACCAAGGGCGTCGACGCCATCATCGTCACCGTGTTCGATTCGAACTCGCTGGCTGCCGGCATCGATGCGGCCCGGGAGGCCGGCATTCCCATCCTCTCCGCCGGCGGCGGCCTGGCGCCCGGCGTGGCGCTCGCCGCCAGCACCGGCGCCGGCCAGCCGATGGTCGACCTGATGCTGAAGGAGCTCGGCGGCAAGGGCACGGTGCTCGACCTCACCTATCATCCCGGCATCCCCTGCCGGGAGCGCGCCGACGCCTTCGACGCGGCGATGAAGCTCAACCCCGCGATCAAGCCGACCAGCCACGAGATCGACATCCAGAGTGCCGCCGCCTCCTCCCAGGCCGCCACCTCGGCCTGGCTCAGCGCCAATGCCGGCGCGGGCGGGCCCTTCGCCATCTTCAACTGCTACGACGACAATGCCATGGGCGCGATCGCGGCGCTGAAGCAGAACGAGCGCCGGGACGTGAAGGTCTATTCCTACAACGCCACCGCCCCGGCGCTGCAGGCGGTGCGCGAGGGCAGCATGACCGCGACGCTGTCGGTCGACGTGACCTCCGCCGGCAAGATCCTGGTCGACGCCATTCCCGAGATCCGCCGCCAGGGCGCCGCCTGGACGCCGAAATCGGTGATCCCCGACCACGTCATCGTCACCAAGGACAATGTCGAGGACTACATCAAGGCCCATCCGGACCGGGGCTGAGCAAGATCCGAGTGCCGGGCCGGCGATCCGGCCCGCAACCCGCAGGGCGATCGAGCATGACGACAGGGGACAGGACGGGAATGGTGGCGGGGCGCCCCGGCATGGCAGCCGTCCTCGCCGCGCTCCGGGGCGGGGGCGCCTCGGGCCCGATGCGGCTGCTCAGCACCTATGGCACGCTCCTCGCCCTCGGCCTGATGATCGCGGTCTTCGCGGCGCTGGAGCCCGGCACTTTCGCGACCTATCGAAATTTCCGAAACATCTTCAATGATATGGCTATCGCCGCCATCATTGCCGCCGGCCTGACCGTGCCCCTGGTCGGCGGTGATTTCGACCTCAGCATCGGCTATGTCGCCAGCTTCAGCGGCCTGCTGGTCGTCGGCCTTCTCAGCGACAATCAATGGCCGATCCCGCTCGCCGTCGCCGCCGTGGTCGGGCTTGGCGCGCTCATCGGCATCGTCAACGGCGTCATCGTCTCCAAGATCGGCGTCAACGCCTTCATCGCCACGCTCGGCACCGGCACGGTGGTGGTCGGGCTCAACTATGCCTATTCCGGCGGCATCCCGCTGCAGCTCAGCCATGGGCTGTCCTTCACCGACATCGCCCTCGGCCGGATCGTCGGCATCCCGCACCTCGTCCTGATCATGGCCGCGGTGCTGGTGCTGCTCTGGGTAGTCCTGAACCGCACCGTCCAGGGCCAGCACATCAAGGCGATCGGCGTCAGCGCCGAGAATGCGCGCCGCGCCGGCATCGCGGTCGACCGCTGCCGCATCGTCGCCTTCGCCATCGCCGGCACGTGCGCCGCCCTCGCCGGCGTGCTGATGGCCTCCAACCTCGGCTCGGGCCAGGTGGCGGCCGGGGACGGCTTCATGCTCACCTCCTTCTCCGCCGCCTTCCTCGGCTCGGCGGCGTTGCGGGAGGGGCAGTTCCACATCCTCGGCACCTTCATCGGCGTGCTGACGGTGGCCGTCGGCAACAATGGCCTGGCGATGATCGGGGCGCCGATCTTCACCCAGTACCTGTTCTCCGGCGGCCTCCTGGTGGTCGCGGTCGCCCTCGGCGGGATCGGTCGGCGCTATGTCAGAGGCTGAGATCCCGCCCATGGCGGCCGACGCCATCACGCCGCTCGTCCGCCTCAGGCACGTCACCAAGAGCTTCGGGGCGATCCAGGCCCTGCAGGACCTGACCCTCGACCTCCGGCGCGGCGACGTCGTCGGCCTGGTCGGCGACAACGGCGCCGGCAAGTCGACCCTGGTCAAGATCCTGTCGGGCGCGCACGAGCCGACGTCGGGCGAGATCCTGCTCGACGGGGTGCCCCACACCCTGGCGCCGCCGGCCGAGGCCCAGCGCCTCGGCATCGAGACCGTCTACCAGGACCTCGCCCTGATCGGCAGCTTCACCGCGGCCGAGAACTTCTTCCTCGGCCGGGAGATGGCCTGGGGCCGCGGCCCGGCTCTCTTCCGCTTCATGCGGCGGGCGGCGATGGCCGATGCCGCCATGCGCGGCCTCGAGACGCTGCATATCGCCATCCCGCAGGCGCGCACCCTGCCGGTGGACCGGATGTCGGGCGGCCAGCGCCAGATCGCCGCCATCGCCCGCGCCGCCTTCTGGGGCAGCAAGCTGCTGCTGCTCGACGAGCCGACGGCGGCGCTCGGCGTGCGCGAATCGCGCGAGGTGCTGGACCTGATCGGCCGGCTGAGCCAGCGCGGGCTGACCATCGTGATGGTCACCCACAACCTCGAGCACCTCTGGTCGGTCTGCAACCGCGTCGTGGTGCTGCGCCGCGGCGCCAAGGTGGCGGACCTGGTGAGCCGCAACACCGTCATGGACGAGGTCGTCGCCTATATCACCGGCGCCAGGGGCGAGCGGGTGGCCGCCGTGCCCGATCTCGGAGCCGCGTCGTGAGCGGGCCCGATCGCGAGGCGCTGGCGCGCCTGCTGGCGGACTGCCCGATCAGATGGGGCCATTGGGGCCCGGAGGACGAGGTCGGTGCGCTGAATTACCTCACGCCCGACGAGGTCCGGGCGGGCCTCGCCACGGTGCGCGACGGGCGGACCTTCACCCTGGGCGCGCCGCTGGCGACGCCGCAGGGCGATCCGGTCTTTCCCGGCCGCTGGGCCGCGCGCCGCTTCGTCGTCGCCGACAAGGCCGGCTTTCGTGCCGGCCATTGGCAGCCGCTGCCGGGGGGCCTCGAATTCGCCGACGACTACGTCACCGGCTTCGCCCAGGCCAGCACCCATTGCGACGCCCTCGGCCACATGTGGTACGGCGACCGGCTCTGGAACGGCTATTGCGCCGATTGCAGCAATGGCGGCATGCGCAAGGCCGGCATCGAGCCGATCGCCGCGCGCGGTATCGTCGGGCGCTGCCTCCTCCTCGACATCGCCCGCCATCGCGGCCGCGACGCCCTCGGCCGGGCCGAGACCTTCGACCATCGCGACCTCCTGGCCTGCGCCGCCGCGCAGGGCGTCGCGATCGCGCCGCGCACGATCCTGATGCTGCGGACGGGCTGGCTCGGCGCCCTGCTCGACGGCCGCGAGGCGATCGGGCCCGACTATTGGGAGCCGGGCCTGACCTTCAGCCGCGATCTCGTCGCCTGGTTCGACGCGATGCAGATCCCCTGCCTGGTCACCGACACCCTCGCCAACGAGACCACCTACGAGCCCAGGACCGGCGTGATGCTGCCGCTGCACGGCGCCCTGATGCGCAATCTCGGCGTCGTCTTCACCGAGGCGGCCTTCCTCGACGACTTCGCCGCCGACTGCGCCGAGGACCGCCGCTACGAGGCCTTCTACTGCGCCAGCCCCATCAAGGTCGCCCAAGGCACCGGCGGCTCGATCAATCCGGTGGTGCTGAAGTGACCGCCCTGCCCAAGGAAGCGATGCGATGACCGACGACGCGACGAAACTCTGCTTCCTGCCTGCGACCGAGCTCGCCGCCCGCATCCGCCGCCGCGATCTCTCGCCGGTCGAGGTGGTGGAGGCCTATGTCAGCCGTATCGAGCTGCGCAACCCGGTGATCAACGCCTATACGCTCGTCCTGGCCGACGAGGCCCGCGCCGCGGCGCGCGCGGCCGAGGCGGCGGTGGCCGCCGGGGGCCCGCTCGGGCCGCTGCATGGCGTGCCCGTCGCCATCAAGGATCTCGACGACGTCGCCGGCGTGCCGACCTCGATGGGATCGCTCGCCGTGCAGGGCCGCGTGCCGCGGCGCAGCGCCGCGGCGGTGGAGCGCCTCCTCGCGGCCGGGGCGATCATCCTGGGCAAGACCAACACGCCCGAGTTCGGCCACAAGGGCATCACCGACAACCTGCGCTTCGGGCCGACGCACACGCCCTGGGCGATCGGCCGCAATGCCGGCGGCTCCTCCGGCGGCAGCGCCGCCGCCGTGGCCGATGGGCTCGCCGCCCTCGGCCAGGGCACCGATGGCGGCGGCTCGGTGCGCATTCCCGCCGCCTTCAGCGGCGTCGTCGGCTTCAAGCCGTCCTTCGGCCGCATCCCCTCCGTCACCCGGCCGGACGCCTTCCTGTGGGGTCATCCTTTCGTGCATATCGGCCCGCTCGCCCGCACCGTCGCCGACGCCGCGCTGATGACGCAGGTCATGGCCGGTCCGCACCCGCGTGATCCCCTCTCCCTGCCCGGCAACGGCCCGGACTATTGCGCCGCCGCCGGTCGTCCGGCCGGACCGCTGAAGGTCGCCTACAGCCCGCGCCTCGGCAATTTCCCGGTCGATGCCGCCGTCGCCGCCGTGGTCCGGCGGGCCGCCGACGCGATCGCCGCCGGCGGCATGGCCGTCGACGAGGTCGAGCCGGCGATCCGGCCCCACCACGGCGAGCTCGCCGCGCTCTGGGTCCGCACCATCTCGGTGCACTACGGCGCCATCGCCCATCACTGGAAGGCCGAGGGTCTCGACCTGCTCGGCGCCCATGCCGAAGAGCTCACCCCGGACTTCCGGGCCATGCTGGAGGCCGCCGGGCGGGTCGGCGCCGTCGAGCACGCCCTCGACGACGTGCTGCGCACCGCGGTGCACGATGCGCTGGAGGACGTCTTCGAGCGCTACGACATCATCGTCGCGCCGACCCTGGCCGTGCCGCCCGTCGTCAATGCCCGAGACGGCAACACGCGCGGACCCCACGCGATCAACGGCGAGGCCGTCGATCCCCTGATCGGCTGGTGCATGACCTATCCCATCAACTTCACCGGCCATCCCGCCATCTCGGTCCCCGCCGGGCTCACCGACGCGGGCCTGCCGGTCGGGCTGCAGATCATCGGCCGGCGCCATGCCGACGAGACGGTGCTGGCAGCGGCCGCGGCCTTCGAGCGGCTGCAGCCCTGGTTCGCCAGCTATCCCGGATTGCGAGCGTAAGCGAGCTATCCCGGATTGCGAGCGTAAGCGAGCAAGCCCGGATTGCGAGCGTGAGCGCGAGCAGGCCCGGGCTGCCGGCATAGCGGCCCGCCGCCTCACAGCGGGAAGCGCAGCAGGTCCGAGAGCACCAGCCCGGCGGCGCCGAGCAGGGCGGCGCGATCCTCCGGTTCGCCGGTGGCGAACACCATCTGCCCGCCGGGGTGGGGCGGCACCAGGCGCCGGGCATGGCCGGTGATCGCCTCGATCATGGCCGGACCGCCGCCGACCACGTCGCCATGCAGGATGAAGAAGTTCGGAGCGACGGTCTGCTGCAGGTTGGCGATGCCGACCGCGACATTGCGCGCATAGCGGTCCATCAGCGCGGCCGCCTCCGGCACGCCGGCGGCGGCGAGGCCGGCGAGGCGGCGGGCGTCGATCGCATCGGGATCCTCGAGCCCGGCGGCGCGGGCCTGCCGCCGGAGCCAGCCCAGGGTCGCCACCGTGTCCCAGCAGCCGCGCCGGCCGCAGCGGCAGAGCTCGCCGTCGATCTGCACGAAGGTATGCCCGAGCTCGCCGCCGGCGCCGCCTGGGCCCCGGTGAAGGTGGCCGTCGAGATAGAGCGCCCCGCCCAGCACCTCGCCGGTATAGACGACGGCGAAGTCGCGCACGCCGCGGCCCTTGCCGAACCAGCGGTCGCCGACCAGCAGCGCCCGGGGATGGTGGTCGAGCATGACGGGCAGGTTGAAGCGCCGGCCGAGCTCCGTGCCGAGCGGAACATCGTCGAGCGCCGGGGCCAGGTTGACCATGACCACGGCGCGCCGGCCGGTATCCACCATGCCACCGACGGCGATGCCGATGCCGAGCGGCGGACGATGCGCCGCGGCGAGCGTCCGGCCGATGCAGGCGGCAATGCCCTCGATCAGCTCGGCGCGCTGCTCCGCCGCGGTCGGCAGCGAGGCCTCGTGCTCGACCCGGATCCGGCCTTCCAGCGTGACCAGCGCGGTGCGGATCGAGCCCGGCATCAACAGGACGCCGCAGATCGGCCGCGCCTCCGGCGAGAACCACAGGGGCCGGGCCGGCTTGCCGCCGCCCTCCCGGGCCGAGGTCGGCTTGCCCTCCACCAGGAGCTGCTGGTCGAGCAAGGGCTGGACGATGCCGGAGATCGTGGTGCGGTTGACGCCGGCCTGCCGGGCGAGCTCCACCCGGCTGGTCGGCCCGAGGTCGAACAGGGTCTGCAGCACGCGGCCCCGATTGGTGGCGCCGACCAGGGACGAGGACAGGAGCGACCGGCCCCGCCGCGGCATCGCGCGCGTCTCCTCCCCGCCATCGTCGGCAGGCCAGGAAGCCGGGCGCCCGGCCGCGAATATCGGATCTGCGTCTTTGTCCATCGCCAATCCCGGACCTCCGGATCGCTGCGGGCGCGATGCGCCCCGGCGCCGCATCGGTCCGCCCCGCGCGGCTCATCCCGCCGGAGCAGGGCGGCGTACAACCCGAAGCCGCGTCCCGTTCTAGCCGACCGCCGCGCGCGTGACGAGACGTTTGTTCGTGCGAGCCTCGAACGTCAATCCCTTGCCGTGGCCGGACTTTCAGCCCGTCTGCGTGTCCGCCGCCAGGAAGCGCCGGGCCGAGGCGACCAGCGTCGTCACGCCGGCCGGCAGCGCGGCCTCGTCGACCCGGAACTGCGGGTGATGCAGCGGATGGACCGAGCCCGCCGCCTCGTCCCGGATGCCGAGCCGGAAATAGACCGAGGGTCGCTTCTGGCTGTAGAAGCCGAAATCGTCGGCGGCGGTCCAGCCGGGGGCGGCCAGCACCGCACCGGCTCCCAGGCAGGCCGCCGCGCTGTCGCGGACGATGGCCGCAAGCTCCGCGTCGTTGACCACCGCCGGCTCGCCCTCGACGATGTCGAGGCGCACCGCCGCGCCGCGGCCGGCGGCGATGCCCTCCATCACCTCGCGCAGCCGCCGCCAGGCGCGCCGGCGCGTCGCGTCGCTGCCGCTGCGGATCGTGCCCTTGAGCGTCACCTCCGGCGCGATCACGTTGTAGGCGCCGCCGCCTGAAATGCCGGTGATGGAGATGACCAGGGGATCATAGGGGTCGGTCTCGCGCGAGACGATCGCCTGCAACTCGCCGACCATGGCGCAGGCGGCGGCGATGGCGTCGACGCCGTCGGAAGGCCGCGCCGCATGGGCCGAGACGCCGGTCACGACCGCGTCGAAGATGTCGCAGGCCAGCGTGCAGGGGCCGGGGGCAGCGACGATCCGGCCCGAGGGGATGTAGGGATCGACATGGATGCCGATGGCGCCGTCGACGTCGTCGAGCAGGCCCTCGGCGACGACGCGCCGCCCGCCCAGCGGCTCGGCCTCCTCCGCCGGCTGGAAGATCAGCCGGACCGTGCCGCGAAAGCTCGCGCGCGAGCGGTGCAGCAGCACGGCCGCGGCGAAGCCCATCGCGGCGTGGGCGTCATGGCCGCAGGCATGCATGACGCCGGGGTGCTCGGAGGCGAAGCCGAGCCCGGTTTCCTCCGCGATCGGCAAGGCATCGATGTCGGCGCGGATCGCGATCTTGCGGTTCGACGGCGCCGCCGCGCCGACGATATCCACCGCCAGGCCGTGGCCGGCGACCTCGCGCACGCCGTCGAGGCCCTCGGCCTCGAGCGCATCGCGCAGATGGCGCTGGGTCCCCGCCTCGGCGTTCGACAGCTCGGGAAAGCGGTGGAGGTGGCGGCGCACCGCGATCATCCGCGCCAGGAGGCCGGGGTCGAGCAGGCCGGCCTCAGGGCTTGACATGGATCGCCCTCGGGCAGCGCGTCAGGGTCTCGTTGCCGGTCGCGGTCACCAGGATGGTCTCGCTCACCTCGATGCCCCAGCCGTCCATCCACATGCCGAGGATGCAGTGGAGGACATTGCCGGGCTGCAGCACCGTCCGGTCGCCGGGCCTCAGGCTGATCGTGTGCTCGCCCCAGTCTGGCGGGTAGGCGACGCCGATGGAATAGCCGATGCGCGAGGCCTTCTTCAGCCCGTAGCGGCCGATCACCGCGCGCCAGGCCGCCTCCACCTCCTCCGCCGCGACGCCGGGCCGCATCGCCTCCAGCACCGCCTCCATGCCTTCGAGCACGGCCTTGCCGGTCTCGCCCACCTTCGGCGACGCCTTGCCGAGCTGCAGGGTGCGCGCCAGGCCGGCGGCATAGCGCCGGCACACGCCCGCCAGCTCCAGGGCGACCGTCTCGTCGGCGCCGAAGCGCCGGTCGCTCCACATGATGTGCGGCGCCGAGGCGTTCTCGCCGCCGAGGATGGTCGGCGGCAGCGCGGTGATGTCGCCGGCAAAGTCCGGGCTGCCGGCGACCTGGGCGGCCTGGATCCGGGCGATGGCATCGCATTCGCGGATGCCGGGCTCGATCACGTCGTAGGCCGCCGCCACCGCCGCCTCGGCCAGCCGCGCCGCCCGGCGGAGATAGGCGACCTCCGCCTCCGACTTGACGGCGCGGATCCAGTTCACCAGGAGATCTGCGTCGTGGATGCGGGCGTCGGGCAGGCCGGCCGCGAGACGGGCATGGGCCTTGGCGGAATAATAATAGGCCTCGAGCTCGATGCCGACGGAGCCGCGGCCCCAGCCCCGGTCGACGATCCAGCGGGCGATCCAGTCCATCGGGTGGGCGTCGGTCCGCTGCACCAGCTCCTCGGGAAAGCCGACGACGTTATCCGGCTTCATCCAGGCGGTGAGCCGGCCGCCGGCGGCGTCCATCGCCCGCCCGATCCACACCGGCTCGGCCTCCTCCAGCGGCACCAGCACCACTTGCGGGGTGTAGAACGACCAGCCGTCATAGCCGGTGAGGTAGTGCTGGTTGGCGATGTCGTTGACGACCAGAAGGTCCAGCCCGCGCCGCTGCATCTCGCTCCGGACGGCCCGCAGCCGCCGGTCGTACTCCTCGCGTGGGAAAGGCAGGGGGATCATGGCGCCATCCTCGGGGGGTCAGTTCATGAAATGGAAGCGGTTCGGGTCGTCCGGCTCCTCCGCCAGGGCCCGGCGATAGGCGGCGAGCGTCGGCTCCGGCGGGCCGTCGGCGCGGATCGCGCCGCGGTCGATCCAGATGGCGCGGTCGCAGAGATCCGCCACCTGCCCGGCGTCGTGCGAGACGAAAAGCAGCGTGCCGCGCCGGCGGAAGCCGCGGATCAGCGCCTGGCAGCGCTGCCGGAAGGCCTCGTCGCCGACCGCCAGGGCCTCGTCGACGATCAGCACGTCGCCGTCGGCATGGGCGCAGACCGCGAAGGCGAGCCGCGCGCCCATGCCGCTGGAATAGAGCTTGACCGGCTGGTCGAAGAAGTCGCCGAGGCCGCACAAGTCCTGGATCGCCCCCATCTTCGCCGTGACCTCGGCGCGCCTGAGGCCGAGGATGGCGCCGGAGAGATAAGCGTTCTCGCGGCCGGTCAGCTCGTAGTCGAAGGCCGCGCCGAGCGCCAGCACCGGCGCGATCCGCCCCTCCACCCGCACCGTGCCGACGGTGGGCGCGGTGATGCCGCAGATCACCTGCAGCAGCGTCGACTTGCCCGAGCCGTTGCGGCCGATGATGCCGACCGCCTCGCCCCTGGCGATCGAGAAGCTGATGTCCTTCAGCGCCCAATATTCGTCGTAGTAGCGCTTCCGGCCGCCGAGGAGGACCTGCTTCACCTGGTCGATCGGCCGCCGGTAGAACTGGTAGGCCTTGCCGAGGCCCTGGCAGCGCACCGCCGGGCTCCCGCCGCCGGGCTCAGATGATGTCGACAAGGATCGCCTTCTTTCGCATGAACAGGGTGCGGCCGAGATAGAACAGCGCCAGGCCCGCCGCCAGCGCGCCGAGATAGGCTGACAGGCCGGGCGCCTCGCCGCGCAGCAGGATGGCCCGCAGCATCTCGATGATCACGGTCAGCGGGTTGCAATAGAGCAGCCAGCGCCAGCCCTCCGGCACGGCCCCGGCCTCGTAGAACACCGGCGTGGCGAACATCGCCACCGGGATGATCGAGATGATCAGATGGTTGAGATCGCTCGTCAATGCGCCGATGGTGGAGAGGATCCACACCACGCCGAGCAGCGTCAGGCAGAGCGGCAGCAGCACGAAGGGCAGCGCCAGCCAGGACCAGTGCGCGGTGTGGTTGATCAGCACCTGGCCCGCGAGCAGCACGGCGAGGGCGATCGCCGCATAGACCAGCGCGCGCGCCACCGCGATCCAGGCCAGGATCTGCGGCGGAAAGATCGAGCGCCGGATGATGTGCTTGTGCTCGGCCAGCAGGAGCGGCGAGCGATAGGCGATCTCGGCGAAGAAGTTGAACACGATCAGCCCGGCGAAGATCGAGAAGGCGTAGTCGAAGCGCCCGCCCGTGCGCGCCGCGTCGAGCTTCAGGGCGCCGGAGAACACCAGCGTGTAGACCGACAGCATCGCCAGCGGCGCCAGGATCGCCCAGGCCCAGCCGAACACCGAGCCGCGGAAGCGGACCTGCAATTCGCGCGTCAGGATGGCGCGGAACAGCTCCCGGTGCCGCCAGGCGTCGACGAAGGGCTTTGACGCGTCGGTGAAGGGTTGAAGCAACGAGCCTGTCTCGGTTAAACCGCGCGGAGCCATAGCGAAGCCGTCCTGCCCGGACAAGGTCGCGCGCATGGTTGGGCGCAGCCCCGGGGCCGGCCCGTCCACGCCGCGGAGCCAGGAATGCCGCCGACCATCACGCCAGTCTCGACGGCCGCCGAGTTCCGCGCCTTCATCACCCTGCCGCGCCGGCTCTATGCGGCCGAGCCGTCCTACGTCCCGCCCCTCGACCATGACCGGCGCCAGTTCCTCGATCCCAAGGTCGGCGCCTTCCACACCCACGGCGAGGCCGCCTACTGGATCGCCCGGCGCGAGGGGCGCACGATCGGCCGGATCTCGGCCCAGATCGACCACCTCGCCACCGGCCCGATGCACGAGGGGGTCGGTTGCTTCGGCTGCCTCGACGCCGCCGACGACCCTGCGCTGGTCGCCGATCTCCTCGCCACCGCCGAGGCCTGGCTCGCCGGCAAGGGCAGGCGCATCGCCCGCGGCCCCTTCCTGTTGTCGATCAACGGCGAATCCGGCCTGCTGCTGGAGGGGCAGGACCGCCCGCCCATGGTGATGATGCCCTGGCATCCCCACTATCTCGCCGCCCATGTCGAGGCGGCAGGCTATCGCCTGGTCAAGACGCTCAACTCCTATGCCTTCGACAACAGCACCGGCGACCTCGCCGGCCGCCTCAAGGCGCTCGGCCTGGAGCGGCGGCGCGCCGGCTTTGCCGTCCGCGACATGCGCATGGACCGGCTCGACGAGGATGCGGAGGCGGCCCGGCAGCTGTTCAACGCCTCCTGGGCCGGCAATTGGGGCTTCGTGCCGGTGTCGGCGGTCGAGATGGCGGCGATGATCCGTGCCTTCCGCCCGCTGCTCCGGCCGGAGTTCGGCGTCTTCGTCGAGAGAGAGGGCGAGCTCGTCGGCTTCGCCCTGTTCCTGCCGAACCTGTTCGAGATCGCCGGCGACCTCGGCGGCGCGCCCTCGCCGCTCGGCTGGGCCAGGCTCGGCTGGCGCGCCTGGCGCGGGCGCTTCACCGGCGGGCGGGGCGTGCTGTTCGGCGTCGCCGCCCGCGTGGTCGGATCGGTGTCGGGCGCCGGCATCGCCCTGATTCTGGTCGACGAATTGATGCGCCGCGCCGAGCGCACGGGCGTGAGCCAAGTGGAATGCGGTTGGATTCTCGATGACAACTATGCGATGACGAGCGTCGTTCAGTGGCTCGGCGCCACATTCACGCGCCGTTTCGGCGTGTTCGAAAAGACGATCGCGACGGCTCAGGCCATGCAAGGAGCCGCGGCGCGGGGATAGGAGCCCCCTGAGACACCATGCCGACGCTATCCAAAGACGAGATTCTCGCCAACCCGCAGCAAGTCTACCAGCAGGTGGTCGATCTGATCGTGTCCGAGGGCATGGTGGAGCGAGAAAAGGTCACGCCGGACGCGACCTTCGAGACGCTCGGATTGAAGTCGATCGACATCGTGATGATTCTCACCGCGGTGGAGGAGAAGTTCGACGTCTACATCCCGATGGACGGCTCGATCGCCGAGGCCAAGGACCTGCAATCGTTCATCGACGGCGTGATCCAGCGCATCGCCACCGAGCAGAAATAGATGGGCCGACGCGTTCTGGTCACCGGCTGCGGCGCGGTCACCGCCGCGGGCCTGGGCCTGCCGGCCCTCTGGCATGCGGCGCGCGACGGCGTCAGCGCCGTCCGTCCGCTCGACCTCGCCCGGCCGCTGAAGAGCAATGTGCGCATCGCCGCCCGCCTCGAGCATTTCGACCCCGCCGCCCATATCGATGCGGCCGTCCTGCCCTTCTGCGACCGCTTCACCCAGTTCGCCCTGGTCGCCGCCGCCGAGGCGCTGGCGCAGGCCGGCCTGCCCGCCGGCGAACGCCTCGGCCCGCGCACGGCGGTGATCGTCGGCACCGGCATCGGCGGGGCGGAGACCATCGAGGCCGGCATCCACAACGCCTATGTCACCGGCCAGCGCATCGACCCCTGGAGCGTGCCGCGGCTGATGCCCAACGCCGCCGCCTCCCAGATCAGCGCCCGCATCGGAGCGCAGGGGCCCTCCTTCGCCGTCTCCAGCGCCTGCGCCTCCGGCGCGCAGGCGATCGGCCTCGGCGCCCACATGGTGCGCGCCGGCCTGGTCGAGCGCGCCGTCGTCGGCGGCGCGGAGGCCTGCATCACCGCCTCGGGCATGAAGAGCTGGGAGGCGCTGCGCGTGCTCTCCCCGGACCTCTGCCGCCCCTTCTCCAGGGACCGCAACGGCATGACCCTCGGCGAGGGCGCGGGGATCTTCGTCCTGGAGGATGAGGAGACCGCGGCGCGTCGTGGCGCCCGGCCGCTGGCCGAGCTCCTCGGCTACGGCACCTCCAGCGATGCCGGCGACATCGTCCGCCCCGATCCCGGCGGGGCGGCGGCAGCCATGGCGGCCGCGCTCGCCGATGCCGGCCTTGCCGCCGGTGCCGTCGACTATGTCAACGCCCACGGCACCGGCACCATCGCCAACGACGCGGCCGAGACGGCGGCCCTGCGCGAGGTCTTCGGCGAGCGGCTCGCCGCCCTGCCGGTCTCCTCCACCAAGCCGGTGCACGGCCATGCCCTCGGCGCAGCCGGCGCGATCGAGCTGGCGGTGACGCTGGCGGCCCTCGCGGCCGGCATCGTGCCGCCGACCCTCAACTGGACCACGCCCGACCCGCGCTGCGAGCTCGACTGCGTGCCCGGCGCGGCGCGGCCGCACCCGATCGGCATCGCCATGTCGAACTCCTTCGCGTTCGGTGGTATCAACGCCTCGCTGGTGCTGGGCAGGGTCGAGGGCACGTGACGGACGCGTCGGAACGGGTGGCGCATCTGCATATCGGACCGATCGAGGCGCGGATCGAGCCGCACGAGGTCGCCGCCTATGCCCGGGCCACGGCGATCGACGGCGAGGCGCCGGAACCGGACCGGGTCCCCGCGACCTTCCCCGCAGTCTGGCTGTGGCATCCGAGAGCCCAGGCCGCGGTGGCCGGCGTCGGCGGCGAGGGCAAGGCGCCGGTGCTCACCGCCCAGCGCTTTTCCTACCGCCAGGCCCTGCGCATCGGCGAGACCTACAGGTTCGAGATCGACCGGCGCGGCGATGCCGCCGATCCCGACGCCTTCGTCATCGAGGCCGTGGTGCAGACGCTGGGCGGCGAGGTCGCGGCCGAGTTCGCCGCCTCCTACCGGCTCTTCGCCCGCCCGGAGCCCTGATATGGCCGCCTTCGCACCGGGAGAGATGCTGGCGCCGCTGCGCATCGGCCCGATCACGGCCGGCCGCGTCGAGGCCTTCGCGCAGGCTTCCGGCGACCGCAACCCCATCCATGTCGATGCCGCGGCGGCGCGGCGCGCCGGCCTGGAGGCCGCGCCGGTGCCCGGCATGCAGCTCGTCGCCTTCATGCACGAGGCGGTCAGCCGGTCGCGCCCGGGCGTCGCGATCACCGCCCTGTCGACGCGCTTCCTGGCGCCGGTGGCCGTCGGCGACAGCGTCGAGATCTCGGGGCGGATCGTCAAGGTCGACGCGGCCGGCGCCGTGATGCGGCTGTTCCTGCGCGACGGCTCCGGGGCCCTCGCCAGCGTCGGCGAGGCGACGCTGGTTCCGGCGGTACCGTGACGGCGCGCACCATCCTGATCACCGGCGCGACCAGCGGCATCGGCCGGGCCCTGGCGCTGGCCTATGCCGGGCCGCAGACCGCCCTGCGGTTGGTCGGCCGCGACGCCGGGCGCATGGACGAGATCGCCGGCCTCTGCCGCGCCGCCGGCGCCGGCGTCGCCACGGCCCTGGTCGACGTGCGTGACCGCGATGGGCTCGGCCGCCGGATCCTTGCCTGGGACGGCGAGCAGCCGATCGACCTCGTCGTCGCGGGTGCCGGCATCACGTCCGGCCTCGGCGTCGGCCGTGCGCTGGAGACGCCCGAGGCCGTCCGCGCCGTCCTCGCCGTCGACCTCGTCGGCGTCATCAACACCGTCGAGCCGCTGCTGGCGCCGATGCTGGCGCGCCGGAGCGGCCACGTCGCGGTGATCGGCTCGCTCGGCGCCCTGCGCGGGCTGCCCTCCTCTCCCGCCTATTCCGCCGCCAAGGCCGCCGTGCACGCTTATGCAGAGGGCATCCGCCCGAGGCTTCGCCGCCAGGGCATCGCCGTCAGCATCGTCGCGCCCGGCTTCGTGGCGACACCGCTCAACCGCGACATCGTCGCGCCGCGCCCGCTGCAAGTGAGCGCCGAGCGCGCTGCGGCCATCATCCGGCGCGGCCTCGACCGGCGCAAGGCGATGATCGCCTTCCCGCTGCCGCTCTATATCGGGCTGCGGCTGCTCGGCTGCTTGCCTCATCGCCTCGGCGACGGCATTCTTGACCGACCGGGCATCGAGGTTCCAGAGACGGCGGAACGGGGGAGCACAATCCATGACGTGTGACATCTGCGGAGCGACGGCGGCATGACCATCGTCTTCGACCTCGCCGCGCTCTGGTGGTGCGCGATCATCGCCGTCCTGGTCGGCTCGGCGATCCTGGCGCTGGTGCAGCCCGTCCTCGCCCGCCGCCGGGCCCGCAATGCCCAGATGCCGCCGATCTCGGTGCTGGTGCCGCTGAAGAGGGACCTGCCGGGCCTGGCTGCGGCGACGCATTCGATCTTCGCCCAGCGCTACCCCGCCTTCGACGTGACCTTCTCGGCTGCGGAGGAGAGCTCGTCCGCCATCACGACAGTGCTGCAGGCGGCGACGACCTGCCCGGTGGTGGTGCGGCGCACCCGGTCGCAGCCCGGCGCCATCAATCCCAAGGTCGCCAACCTGATCGATCCCATCGCCACGGCAAGCTACGATCACGTGCTGCTCAAGGACGCCGGCACCCGGCTCGCCCCCGGAACGCTGCGCTCGATGATGCGCTCGCACGGCCCGGGCGTCGGCCTGGTCTGCGCCGTGCCGGTCGCGACCGACGCAGCCGGCTTCGTCGCCGACGTCGAGCAGGCGGTGATCAACACCCACGGCGCCCGCTTCCTGCTGGCCGCCTCGGCCCTGCGCCTCGATATCGGCATCGGCGCCGCCATGCTGGTGGAGCGCGGCGATCTCGCCAAGGCAAAGGGCGTCGAGGCCATGGCGGCCTCCATCGCCGACGATCACGCCCTCGCCAAGGCGATGCGCGCCATCGGCCTGCGCACCGCCTTCGCGGACACGACCGTCGACCAGGCGCTCGGCCGCAGAAGCCTCAAGGCCTTCCTCGAACGGCACCGGCGCTGGATCCTGTGCCGCCGGCAGGAGGCGCCCGCCGCCTATTTCGCGGAGCTTTTCGTCGGTGCTGCGGCCGGCTGCATCGCCGGCGCATTGGCGGCGCCGGCCTTCGGGCTCTCTCCCTGGACGATGGTCGGCGCGACGCTCGCCGCCTGGCTGGTGGTGGAGACCGCCCTCGCCCTGATCAAGCGGTGGCCGGTCACGCCGGTGATGCCGCTGGCCATCCTGGCCCGCGAGCTCGTCCTGCCCGGCCTGTGGTGGTCGGTGCTGCCCTTCCGCCGCCGCGGGGAAGAAGAACCGCTGGAGCCGCGCGTCCGCTTCGCGCCCGGGCATCACCCGGCTCCATGATCCCGGCTCTCGTCGAGGCGGCGGGAGCTCTCGCCGCGCTCGTCCTGCTGGCGCTGGCGACCCAGCATCTCCTCCTCGCCCGGCGCGCCGAGCCGGATGCCGCCCCGCTCGAGGCCGCCGAGCCGCCGCAGCCCGATCCCGCCGACGCGCCGAAGTTGCTGGTGCAGGTGCCCGTCTACAACGAGCCGGCCTCGGTGGCCGGCGCGCTGGCGGCGGCTGCGGCGCTGGACTGGCCGCGTGACCGGCTGACCATCCAGCTGCTCGACGATTCCACCGACGACACCGGCACCGTCGCCGGCGCGGCCATCGCCGCGCTCGCGGAAAAAGGCATCGC
The DNA here is from genome assembly GCF_030814995.1 of Labrys wisconsinensis. Taxonomy (GTDB): domain Bacteria; phylum Pseudomonadota; class Alphaproteobacteria; order Rhizobiales; family Labraceae; genus Labrys; species Labrys wisconsinensis. The sequence goes on from NZ_JAUSVX010000001.1 coordinate 268,665, forward strand.
GATCGAGCATCTCACCCGGTCCGGGCGCGACGGCTTCAAGGCCGGTGCCCTGGCGGCCGGGCTCGCCCGCAGCGACGCCGCCTTCGTCGCCGTCCTCGACGCGGATTTCCGCCCGCCTCGCGACTGGCTGCGCCGCGCCGTCGCCGCGCTGGAGCAGGACCCCGGCGCCGCCTTCGTGCAGTTCCGCTTCGAGTTCGCCAACCGCGAGCAGAACTGGATGACGCGCGTCCAGCAGCTCACCGTCGACGCCCATTTCCTCCTGGAGCAGCCCGGGCGCCTCGCCCTCGGCGGTCCGATCCAGTTCAACGGCACGGCCGGGATGTGGCGCCGCGCCGCGATCGCGGATGCCGGCGGCTGGTCGGCGGACACCCTGGCCGAGGACCTCGACCTCGCCATCCGCGCCTTCGCCCGCGGCTGGCGCGCCAGGCTGGTCCTCGCCCCGCCCGTGCTCTGCGAGGCGCCGGCCGACGCAGCGAGCTGGCGCGTGCAGCAGCAGCGCTGGTCGAAGGGCTTCGTGCAGGTTGCGGTGAAGAGCCTGCCGCGGATCTGGACGGCGGGCTGGCCGCTGCCGGCCCGGCTCGCCGCCACCCAGCTCGTCTGCCTGCAGGCGGCCTTTCCCTGCCTGGTCGTCGCCGCCGTCGCCTTCTGCCTCGACGGGACGATCCGCGGCTTCGGCGCCGGGCATGCGGCGATCCTGCTCGCCGCTGCGGCGCTGACGGTGTTTTTCGCCGTCCTCCTGACCTGGCCGGCCCATCGGCGCTTGCGCGGAGGCGGGGTCTTCCGCTACGCGGTCGTCCTCGCCTCGCTGCCGCCGCTGTTCGCCTATCTCGCGGCGGCAAATTCCGCCGCGATCGTCGCGGCGGCCTTCCGGGGCAGGCAGGATTTCGTCCGGACCCCCAAGTCCGGATCGTGAGGGGCCCGGGGCGGCTTTCCGCGACGGCGCGGCAGCACCGGCCGGCGGCAGCGTCGCCGGCGAGGATGCCGTCCGGACCGCGCGTCCCCCTCGGGACAGGCCTCGACGGGGGATGAAAGCGGGTTGGCATGTCGATCGTGTTCGTGATCCTGGCCTGGACGGGCCTGGCCCTGGCCGCCCTGTCCGTCGTCGGCTGGGCGGTCACCTTCGGCTCGACGGTCGCCACCCTGTGCCTGCTCGGGCTGCACTGGCGGCTCAGGCGCGCCGGCCTCGCCGACGAAGCCGCGCGGCTGGCCCGGCCGCTGCCGCCCGACCCGGACCTGCCCGACGTCGTGGTGCAGATCCCGACCTTCAACGAAGGCACCATGGTCGCCCGCGCCCTGGCCGCGGCGACCGCGCTCGACTGGCCGCAGGACAAGCTGCACATCCAGGTGCTCGACGATTCGACCGACGATTCCGTCGCCATCGCCCGCGCCGAGGTCGAGGCCTGCCGCGCCCGCGGCTTCGACGTCGCGCTGATCCACCGCACCGACCGCTCGGAGTTCAAGGCCGGCGCCCTCGCCAATGCCATGGGCCTGACGCCGCACGGCTATTTCGCCATCCTCGACGTCGACTACGTGCCGGCGCCGGACTTCCTGCGCCGGACCATGGCCTGCCTCCTGGCCGAGCCGCAGCTCGGCTTCATCCAGGCACGCTTCGACTATCTCAACGCCGACGCCAACGCGCTGACCCGGGCCCAGGCGGTGCTGCTCGACGCGCATCTCGCCATCGAGCAGGCGACGCGCAGCTGGGCCGGCCATCCCCTGCCCTTCAACGGCACCTGCGGGGTGTGGCGGCGCGAGGCGATCGAGCAAGCCGGCGGCTGGCACGGCGACACCCTGGCCGAGGACCTCGACCTCTCCTACCGCGCCTGGCGCCTGGGCTGGCGGGGCCGCTTCCTGATGACCGTGCCGGTTCCTGGCGAGCTGCCCGACACCATGCCGGTGTGGAAGACGCAGCAGCGCCGCTGGGCCAAGGGCTTCGGCGAAGTGACCATCCGGACGCTCGGCCCGATCCTCGCCGACCGGACGCTGCCCCTGCGCACGCGGCTCGCCGTCCTGCTGCATCTCGGCGTGTGGTGGTCGGGGCCCTCCTGGGCGCTGGCGCTGCCGACCGGCGTCGTCGCGATCGTGCTCAACCCGTCGCTGTTCGGCTCGCTCGGCCTGCTGCTGATCGCCCAGCTGGTGGTCGGCTATGTCATGCTGTTCGCCTTCCTGTGGGCCGGCCGGCGCTCGCTGCGCCCCGCCGCCGCACGCCTCGGGCGCTTCCTCGGCGACTTCGTCGGCGTGTCGCGCAAGCTCTCCGCGCTGGGCGGCACGGTCGGCGCGGCCCAGCGCGAGGCGATCTTCCGCAAGCGCAGCGACTTCGTGCGCACGCCCAAGAACGCGATCAGGAACCCCGGCAGCCCCGGCGACGCCCATGCACCGCAGCCGGGACCGCCGTAGGCGTCTTACGGGGATAAGTGAGGCGGCCCGTCATGGCCGGACTTGATCCCATAGGCGCTAAGATAAGGTCTGCCGGGAGGCAAATATCGCGCTGTGCGTGACGCGCCTTTGTAAGATTTGCACGACGCCTGTGCCCTCCCTCCCCCTTGTGGGGAGGGATAAAGGGTGGGGGTCGTGGGCATAAGTCTCGACATATCCTGATGGACCCCCACCCCTAACCCCTCCCCACAAGGGGGAGGGGATTGATCGACGTCGCGCCCAACTGGCTACTGCGTTCTTATCTTAGCGCCTATGGGACTTGATCCGACCATGACGGCAGAAAGCGCAGTGCGCTTATCTGCAGATGCCCTCTCGGGGCTGCCCCTCAGATCGTCTGATTGTAGGCCCCGACTTCCGGGTTCTCCCGGATCACGGCATCGAGGTCGTGGAACATCGCCCGCTTCTTGTCCTCGGACACCGGGCTTTCCACCACCACGACCAGCTCGGGCTTGTTGGAGGAGGCGCGCACCAGGCCCCAGGTGCCGTCCTCCGTGACGATGCGCACGCCGTTGACGGTGATGAGGTCGACGATGCGGTTGCCGGCCATCGTCTCGCCCTCCGCCTGCTTGGCGTGGATGCGCGCGATGATGCGCTCGATCACGCCGTACTTCACCTCGTCGCCGCAATGGGGCGACATGGTCGGCGAGCCGTAGGTCTTGGGCAGGGCGCGGTAGAGGTCGGCCATGCTCCTGCCGGGGTTGCGGTCGAGCATGTCGAGCACCGCGATGCCGGTCACCATGCCGTCGTCATAGCCGCGGCCTACGGGAGCGTTGAAGAAGAAATGGCCGGACTTCTCGAAGCCCGCCAGGGCCTTGAGGTCGCGCACCCGCCGCTTGATGTAGGAATGGCCGGTCTTCCAGTAGTCGGTGACGACGCGCCGCTCGGCCAGCACCGGATCGGTCTGGTAGAGGCCGGTCGACTTGACGTCGACCACGAAGGTCGCGCCGGGATGCAGCGAGGAGAGATCGCGCGCCAGCATCACGCCGATCTTGTCGGCGAAGATCTCCTCGCCCTCGTCGTCGACCACGCCGCAGCGGTCGCCGTCGCCGTCGAAGCCGAGCCCGACATCCGCCTTGTGCTCGCGCACCGCCGCGGCGATGGCGTGCAGCATCGCCATGTCCTCGGGGTTGGGATTGTAGCGCGGGAAGGTGAAGTCGAGCTCGCAGTCGAGCCGGACCACCTCGCAGCCCAGCGCTTCGAGGATCTGCGGCGCGAAGGCGCCGGCCGTGCCGTTGCCGCAGGCCGCCACCACCTTGAGCTTGCGCGTGAGCTTCGGCCGGTCGGTGAGGTCGGCGATATAGCGTTCGGGGAAGCCCTCGTGGAAGCGGTAGGCACCGCCGCCCCTGAGATCATAGGCGCCGGCGAGGACGATCTCCTTCAGCCGTCCCATCTCCTCCGGGCCGAAGGTGACGGGCCGGTCGCAGCCCATCTTCACGCCGGTCCAGCCATTGTCGTTGTGCGAGGCCGTCACCATCGCCACGGCCGGCACGTCGAGCGCGAACTGGGCGAAATAGGCCATCGGCGACAAGGCGAGGCCGATATCGTGCACCGTGCAGCCAGCCGCCATCAGGCCGCTGGTCAGCGCCTGCTTGATGGCGGAGGAATAGCTGCGGAAATCGTGGCCGGTCACCACCTCGCGCGGGCGGCCGAGCTCGCCGAGCAGCGTGCCGAGGCCCATGCCGAGCGCCTGGACGCCCATCAGGTTGAGCTCGGGCGGCACCTTGGAGGCGGGGTGGCCGAACCACCAGCGCGCATCATATTCGCGAAAGCCCGTCGGCTTGACCAGCGGGGTGGATTCGAACGCAGCCGTGTTCGGCGCCAGCGCGGACGCCGGCTTGGGAAAGAAGGAAGCAGTCACGACGCGGCCCGGTTGTAGACGTCTTCGATGCGGATGATGTCGTCCTCGCCGAGATAGCTGCCGTTCTGCACTTCGATGACCTCCAGTTCGATCTTGCCGGGATTTTCCAGCCGATGCACCGCTCCGGCCGGGATGAAGACGGATTCGTTCTCATGCACGGTCTTGACCTGCCCGCCGATGGTCACCGTGGCGGTGCCGCGCACCACGATCCAGTGCTCGGAGCGGTGATGGTGCTTCTGCAGCGACAGGCGCTCGCCCGGCTTGACCACGATGCTCTTGACCTGGTGGCGCGCGCCCTGGTCGAGGGAGCGGAAGCTGCCCCAGGGCCGGAGCGCCTGCCGGTGCTCGAGCGTCAGATGCGCGTGGCTCGCCTTCAGCGTCTCGACCAGCGCCTTGACCCCGGCCGAATCCTCGCGCCGCGTCACCATGATGGCGTCGTCCGTGGCGATGACCGCGAGGTCGTCGAGCCCGACGACGGCGACCAGCGGGCCGTCGGTCGAGACGAAGTTCGAGCGGGCGTCGATGAACACCGCCTTGCCGCGGGCGGCGTTGCCCGTCTCGTCCTGCTCGGTGAGGTCGCGCACCGCGCTCCACGAGCCGACGTCCGACCAGTCGAAGGTGGCGGGGACCACGGCGATGCGCCGGGTCTTCTCCATGACGGCATAGTCGATGGAGCGCTTGCCCGCGCCGGCAAAGGCCTCGGCGTCGATATGCAGGACGTGCCGGTCCCGCACGGCGCCGACGACGGCGGCGGCCACGGCCGTGGCGGTGGCCGGCTCGAACGTCTCGTATTCGCGGCAGAGCACGCCGGCCTGGAACATGAAGTTGCCGGCGTTCCAGTAGAAGCCCTCGCGCAGATAGCGCGCCGCGGTCTCCGCATCGGGCTTCTCGACGAAGCGCTTCACCAGGAAGCCGCCGTGGGACAGCACGTCGCCGGGCTCGATATAGCCGAAGCCGGTGGCGGGGTGGTCGGGCGTGATGCCGAAGGTGGCGATATGGCCGGCCTGCGCCACGGCCAGCGCCGTGCGGCAGGAGGCGACGAAGGCGCCGACGTCGCGCACCATGTGGTCGGCGGCGAGCGAGAGCGCCACGGCGCTGTCGCCGTCGCGCTCGGCGATGAAGCGGGCGCCCGCCAGGATGGCCGGGCCGGAATCGCGGGCCTCCGGCTCCAGCAGCACGTCCGCCTCCATGCCGATGCCGCCGAGCTGCTCGTCGACGAGGAAGCGGTGGTCGCGGTTGGTGACGATCACCGGCCGCCCGAACAGGCCCTGGGCCGAAGCCCGGCGCAGGGTCTCCTGGAACGTCGAGAAATCACCGAACAGGGGCAGGAATTGCTTCGGACGGCTGGCACGGGACGACGGCCAGAGCCTGGTCCCGGAACCGCCGCAGACGATCAGGGGAACAATGATGTTCATACTCACCCGCTCTGAAATGGACGATAGCAATCGGACATCGACGTAAGAACCGTGTTACATTGCACCGCAACAAGAGCGCGGGCAACCCGTAACGTGACGCCCGCCCGCCGGGCACATCCGATTATGGTTGCCGCGGGTGGTCTTCGCGGGCCGGTGCTGCCGAAGCGGCCTGTTCATATCGCGTCGCGCCGATGATGTTGACGGCCCGCACCTCTCCCTTGGGAAGGCGATTCGGGTCGAAGCCGGGAAGGGCGCGCAGCCTGATCGACTTTTCGCGCTTCGGCGCGAGATGGAAGCCGTTTTCGGCGGTCGCGAATGTTTCGTCGGTAACAGTGACGAACAGCAGCGTGCGTGCGGCGCTCAGCCGCAGCAACCAGCCCTGGTCGTCACGCTCCACCGCGAGAACGATGTCGGCGCGATGCCGGCCGATGCGGGCCTGCGGCATCAGGTGGAAGGCCTCGGCCAGAACTTCGCCGGCTACCGATTCGAGTCGCGCCGTCACCACGTCATGAGCGCAGGGGCCGAAGCGATAGGCATGGCCGGCGTCGAAGAAGGCGCCGATGAGCTCGAAGGCACCGAGGGAGAGCCCGCCATGCGGCCCGACCTCGACCGCGCGGCGACCCGCGACGACGGGAATGGCGCCCTCGCGCAGGCACTCCAGCACCAGCCGCCCGGCGACCGGCCGCGGACCGGCATTGACGACATGCGCCACGAGCCCGTTGACGCCCTCGTCCGAGATCGTCAGGCGCAGCGGCGCCAGCGCCCGGCCGAGCGCGTGCCAGACCGACTTGGGCCGCCCGAGCGCATCGATCGCGCCCCAGCCGGCGCCCAGCCACAGGTCCTTCCAGAACCAGACCAGGGCTCCTGCGGTGCGCGAGGCCGGCCGCCGCCATTCGTCGATGGTGCGCTCCGTCACCTCCGCCGTCACGGCGCGCGACAGCTCCAGATAGCGCTCCGGGTCCTCCAGCCTGAGGCGGCGGGCATCGACGCCCCAGAGCTCGGCGAGGTAGTGGTCACGGACGTCCTCGAAATCCCAGGAGGCGCCGGCATCGCGCGGCGTGCGCTCCTTCCAGCCGGGATGGTGCACCGCCGGCACGGGCAGGCTGCGCAGCGAGGCGTCCTCCGGCACGTTGGCGAAGGCGAGGCATTCGGAAGCAAAGCGCACATCGGCGCGGCGCGCGTCCTCCAGCGGCCGGCAATAGGCGCCGACGCCGTAATAGTGGGTGGGGCCGCCGCTCGCGACGAAGGGCAGCACGCCGCCCGAGGGCGAGGACGGCACATAGATCGCGTCCGGCCGGCGCTCGGCCAGGACCTCCGGCAGCAGCGCGTCGAACAGCGGGCTCGACCAGCGCCCGGCCGGCAGGCCGAGCATGGCCGCCTGCTGGAACACTTCGCTGCCGCCGCACAGCACCGCCAGTGAGGGCGAAGCGCCGATGCCGTCGAGCAGGCCGGCGATCTCGCGCCGCACCGCGGCGAGGAAGGCCTCGTCGGCGGGATAGTCGAAATTGGCCAGCATGGCCTCCTGCCACACCAGGATGCCGAGCTCGTCGCAGAGCTCGAAGAAGGCCGGCGCCTCGTAGGTCATGGTGCCGCCGATGCGCAGCATGGTGACATTGGCCGCCCTGACCGTAGCCAGGGCGTCGGCATAGGCCGCGCGCGTGCCGGGCAGGCCGACGATGTCGGGCGGCGTCCAGCAGGCGCCGCCGCAGAACACGCGCACGCCGTTGACGACGAGCGCGAAGCCTTGCCCGTCCGCGTCGCGGTCGAGGGCGAGCGTGCGGAAGCCGACGCGGCCGAGGTCGAAGCGCGCGCCTCCCACCCGCAGCTCGGCGGCGTGGAGACGGGGCTCGCCGACCGTGTGCGGCCACCAGCGCTCCACGGCGGGGATGCGCAGCGTGCCGGTGAAGCGCCCGCCGCCCTCGGGCTGCAGCGTCGCCGCCTGCCCGCCGCAGGCAATCTCAGCCGGCGCCTCGCCATCCCATCCGGAGAGGACGAGCGACACCTCGAGGAGGCCATCCTCGCCGTCGAGCCCGGCATGGAGCCGGCGCTGCACGATGCGAGGGGTGCCGGCGTCGATCAGCTCCACCGGCCGCCAGGGGCCGACCGCGTGCACCGGCGGGCACCAGCCCGGCATGTGGCCGAGCAGGGTGGTGCGCACCAGCCTGAGGCGCTGGTCCGGGATCATGCGCGGCTTCCAGCGGGCCCGCGGGCCGGCGAGCGTCACCAGGGCGGCCTCGAGGCTGCGGAAGGCGAGGCAGAGGCGGTGCTCGCCCGAAAGCTCGACCGCCACCTCCTGCGCCTCGAACATGCTGCGCGAGGTCAGCAGCAGCTCGTCGTCGAGCCAGACCTCGGCGATGGTCGCAAGCCCGTGGAAGCGCAGGAGATGGCGGCCCTGGCCGGCGATCCGGGTGCGATACCAGACGTCCTTGTCGTGCAGCGGCTCCGGCCGGTCGAGGCGCCAGCGCCCGGCCGCCGCCAGCGCCTGGGCGGCAGTGCCCGGCACGATCGCCGGCAACCACTCCGCCCCGCCGCTCTCGCCCGGCCGCGCGAAAGCGCCGGGCGCCGACAGCGCCAGCTCCCAGCCTTCCGTCAACGCCGTCGCAGCCGCCGGAGAGGTCGAGGTCCGATCTGCCGCCATGCCGGGAGGCTCCAACGCCATACGCAACATCCGGGTGGGGCCCGCCGGCTCAGGCCGCGGCGGATCTCTCTCCGGCCGACCGTTCGCCGATGAGGCCGAACAGCTCGTCATGGCTCCGCGCCATGGTGTCGATCAGCGGTCCCAGCCCGTCGAAGCTCTTGCGCGCCATGGCGCGGGCGAGCTTGAACTGCATCGCCTTGGCCGTCTCGGCGATGCCGGCCGCGGCCGCGCGCGGACCGGCGAGGCCGGCCTCCCCGCGCTCCGCCAGCCAGGCGAGATGGCTCGCCAGCAGCTCGAAATTGGCGCCGACCTGACGCAGCGTGTTGAAGGCATAGGCGTGGAAATAGCAGGGCGGGCGGGTCGCGAGGTCGGCGGCATGGGCGTCGAAGGCGGCGCGCCAGGCCTTGAGCGGATTGCCGGTCGGGCGCCGGGCGAGGTGGTGCTCGAACAGCGCCCGCGCATCGCCGAGGAGGTCGCGCGAGGGCGCGGCCGCGCCGAACTTGACGAATTCGACATAGGGGAACAGCGGCAGCCCGCCTGATGTCTCCGGACGCAGGACGGCGTCGTAATCTTCGCCCTCCAGCGCGAAATAGCCGGCATTGTGGAAATAGCCGAGGACGCGCGCCGCGGGATCGATGCGGTTGACGCCGATCGTCGTCTTGGAATGCTCGGTGCGATAGGTGACCCCGCGCGTGTCGGGCAAGAAATAGGCATCGACCTCGACCAGCGGCAGGCGCCCGCGTGAAACCTGCTCGACGACATGGCTCTCCAGCCGGTCGAAGATCGACAGTTCCAGCACCTCGACGCCATAGAGCCGCGCGAGGTCGGCGGCCGGCATCTTGAAGAAGGTGAACTGGTCACCCTCGAAGTCCTGGGCCAGGGTGAAGCCCATCACCGCCGTCGGGTCGTGCCCTGAGGCCGAGAGCAGCTCGATCCACAGGTCGACATAGCAATTGGTCTCGGGCCAATGGCGCGCATGGTCGTGCAGCGCATGGCGGCGATAGGTCTGCGGCTCCAGGCCGGGAAAGACGACTGGCATGGCTCAGGCCCAGAGCAGCGAGCGGACTTCGTCCGGCCACGCCTCGACATCGGTGCCGTGATGGCGGAACAGCGCCAGTGCCGTGCGCTCCAGGCCGAAGCCGACGCAGGCCGAATGGGCGATCTCGCCGTCTTCGAACTGGAGGCCCCACAGCGAGCCGAAATGGTCCTGGTGGTAGTTGAAGGACAGGCACGCCGTCGGCTTGTCGTCGCTCGCCACCGGAATGAGCAGCTCGAACTTCAGCCCCTGGTCGCGCTGGTTGTTGGCCAGCATCTTGCCGGCCCGGCCGAAGAACGGGTCGTTGGCGAGGTCGACGACGCAGGGCAGGCCGAGCGCGGCGATCAGCCTCTCGCCGCGATCGAGCCAGCTCTGGCGGAAGGCGGTCACCTGCTCGGCCGTGCCGAGGCGCACGAACTCGCGCATGCGGAAGAGCTGCATGCGGGCCGGGTCCTGCGAGGGCTCGTGCCGGAAGCAATAGGATTTCAGATCGAAGAGGGCGCCGGCGGGCTTGAGCGGCCCCTGCGCGGCCACGGTGGGATAGAGCGGATAGCAGGCTGCCGGGGTCAGCACGACCTCGGTGGCCTGCTGCAGCTCCGTCCAGTCCTCGCCCTTCTCCAGCATGGCGAGGAGCTGGGCATGGTCGCGCTCGTTGCCCATGAAGGAATGCACGCAGCCGGCGAGCTGCGGAAAGCTCTTCAGATAGCCGCTCTTCTCCAGCATGCGCCGCGGCATGCCCGGCGGGAAGTGGATCCGCGTCGCCCCGTCGCCGACGGCAGCCCTGGTGACCAGCGCCTCGAAGCGGTCGATCACCTCCTCGAAGATGCCGGCGCGGCCGTAGACGCCGTCCACGCCGGTGCGCATCAAGAGGCCGGCGTCGAACAGGCCGTCGAGGAAGTCGACCGCCTTGGTGGTGGGCGCCTTGAAGGGAGCGTTCATGGCCGTCAATCCGCGAGGCTCGAGTCGAAGCGGCTCACCAGGAGCAGGTTCGAGGTGTTGGTGAGGATGCGATCGTTGGAGATCATGATCGCGGCGGAGAGCACGTCGCGCAGGTTGCGGGCGACGGAGAAGGGCGTGTCGTTCTTGTAGCCGGCGATGCCGGTGATCATGAGCGCCGTCTGCACCACCTCGGCCGCCACGGTGGAGACCGTGACCTTGAGGTTGTTCATCTCCACCGCGAAGCCGATGGAGGAGAGCGCGTCCTCGCTGGCCTTGGCCGCCTCGAAGCGGGCAAGGGCGCTCTTGATCAGCGCCTTGAGAGCATGCAGCTTCGTCGTCCCCTCCGCCAGGCGCAAGGCGCCGGGCGGCGTGACGCCGGGCTGGCGGCGGGCGGCGGCGCGCACGAAGGCCTGCGCCCTGGCCATGGCGTCGGTGGCGATGCCGAACCAGACGCTGCTCCACAGAATATGCGAGGTCGCCAGCATCGACTGCGCCGCGATCTCGGAGAAGGGTTTTGGGATGATCTGCTCGACGGAGCCCTCGCAGGAGAGCTTGAAGCCCTCCGAGCAGGTGCCGCGCATGCCGAGCGTGTCCCAGCCACCGGTGCGCTCCAGGGTGTAGTCGGCCTTGCGCACGCAGACCAGCACCTGGTCCGAGCTCGCCGCCTCCGGCCCCTTGCGGGCGGTGACGAGGATGGTGTCGGCGTGGGCGCCGTAGGAGATGACCGGCGCCTCCTTCACCAGGCGAAAGCGGCCGCCTTCCGTCTCCACCGCGCAGATCGAGTTGCGCAGGTCGCCACCGATGCCGGCCTCCGTGGTGGAGGAGGCGATCAGCAGCTGGCGCGCCGCGATCTCGCGGGCGAAGGCGCGGTGCCATTCGCTGCCGAGGCCGTGCGAGATCAGGCTGGTCAGCTTGATCTGGTGCATGGCAAAGACCATGGCGCTGGAGCCGCAGCCCTGGGCCAGCGTGGCGCAGAGGTCGGCGATCTCGGCCAGCGAGGCGCCCTCGCCGCCCAGATGCGCCGGCACCATCGCCCCGAGCAGGCGTTCCTGCTTCAGCGCCGTCACGGTCTCGGCGGGAAAGCGCGCCCGGGCGTCGACGTCTCCGGCATGCCGCTGCGCCACCTCGGTGGCGACGCGCTGCATGCGCCGGGACGCGGGCTCGAGGAGCGGCGAGGCTTCGGCGACGGCGGCCATGGTCTCCTCCGCTCTCAGGCGTGCTCGGGCGCCAGCTCGGCGATCGAGCCGGCGATCGCCGCGATGGACGAGAAGGTCCGGCGCGTCAGCATGTGCTCCGGGAACTCGACGTCGAACGCCGATTCCAGCGCCAGCATCAGCTGCACCGAGGCGAAGGAGGTGAGGCCGGCGTCGTAGAGGTCGGCCTGGTCCGACAGCGTGTCGATCGGGACCGCCAACGGCGCGACGCTGGCCAAAATCTCTCTGATGCGATCCTGCATGGCGCTCTCCGTCCGGCCCTGACGCATGCGGCGTCGGCACCGGCTCTGCTCTTGCGATCCGCAGCGCACGCCCGGTCGGGCGGGTGACGGACCTTCATGACGTTGCGGGAAGGATTTGGCGCAGAACTGGATAATGACCGTTTAAAATCCCGAAGACAAATTTCGAAATGGATAACGAACCCTTGCAGGAAATTCATACAAACTCCAATGGAACAATGATTAATGCATATTAACCCATTAGGAGAGAACACTTTAAATTCTAATTATGTCGGGCCGTGTTAGCCAACCATACAGCACAGGCATCACGCTCCGTGCCAGGACCTCGTCAATTGTTAAAATTCGAGCAATTGACTTTACGGACACGCGGCAGCCCGATGGGAGATTCGTCGATGTTCCTCAGCGAGGACGAAGCTTTGTGGCAGGCGCCGCAGCGGTTCGAACCGATGTTCGCCGGCGCCTTTCCCACCGTGACCATCGGCGGCATGCCGATCGCGGCGCTGAGCATCGGCGAGACCGTAGCGATGATGCTGCGCGCCGCCAGGGAGCGGCCGCGCGGCTATCGCCCGCTCTACCTCACCTCGGCCAATGGCGAGGTGGTGTCGCGCTACCATGACGACCCCGCCATCGCCACGCTGTTCGACCAGGCCGACATGATCAACGCCGACGGCCAACCCCTGGTGATGGCCTCGCGCATCCTGTGCGACCAGCCGCTGCCCGAGCGCGTGGCGACCACGGACCTGTTCGAGCCGATGGCCGCCGCCGCCAGCCGCGAGGGCCTGTCCTTCTATTTCTTCGGCGCCACCGAGGAGGAGAACCGCAAGGCGGTGGCGACGGTGCGCGAGCGCTTCCCGCGGCTGCGCATCGCCGGACGCTCGCACGGCTTCCTGCGCGGCGAGGAGCTCGCCCGCAAGATCGAGGAGATCGACGCGCTCGCCCCCGACATCCTCTGGCTCGCCCTCGGCGTGCCGCGCGAGCAGGCCTTCGTCGTCGCCTGGTCGTCGCGGCTCCGGAATGTCGGCATGATCAAGACCAGCGGCGGCCTGTTCAACTTCCTGTCCGGCACCAATTCGCGCGCGCCGCGCTGGATGCAGAAGGTCGGGCTGGAATGGGCCTACCGCACCTGGCTGGAGCCGCGCCGCCTGTTCTGGCGCTATCTGGTCACCAATCCGAAAGCCCTGGTGCATATCATCCGGCGGTCGCAATAGGCGCCACGTCCCGCGCGGACTGCCTCCGGAGTCCTGATGAGCGCCGTCATGTCCAGCATCCTGCCGCAGCGCGCCGCGCCTGCGCCGGCCGTCGCGGCCGGCCCGGTCTCGGCCGTGGTGATGATCCCGACCTTCCGCCGCCCCGCCATGCTGGCGGCGACGCTGGACTCCCTCGCCCGCCAGCAGGCGGCGACGCCCTTCGCCATCGTCGTGGTCGACAATGACGCTGCCGGCCGCGAAGGCCTGGCGACGGCTGAGGCCGCCTTTGCCGCGGGCAGCCTGGAGGGCCTGGCGCTGACCGAGCCGCGCCAGGGCAACTGCCACGCCATCAACGCCGCCCTCGCCGCGGCCCTGGCCCACTACCCGCAGGCGCGCTATCTCCTGATGATCGACGACGACGAGATCGCCTCGCCCTTCTGGCTGCAGCGCCTGGTCGACGCCGCCGAGCGCCACGGCGCCGACGTGGTCGGCGGCCCGGTCTGGCCGGTCTTCGCCGGGGCGGTGCCGCCGCGCGTCGCCGCCCATCCGGTGTTCCGGCCGGCCTTCGCCGAATCCGGCCCGGTGCCGATGATCTACGGCAGCGGCAACTTCCTGATCCGCCGGTCGGCCCTGGCCCGCCTGGCCGAGCCGGCGTTCGACACCCGCTTCAACTTCCTCGGCGGCGGCGACACCGATTTCTTCACCCGCTGCCGCCGCGCCGGCCTCAGCTTCCACTGGGAAAGCTCCGCCCATATCCGCGAGACGGTTCCCGCCACGCGCACGACGACGGGCTGGATCCTGCGCCGGAGCCTGAGGATCGGCGCCATCAACTATCTCATCGACCGGCGCGGCGCCGCGACGCTCGCCCAGCGCCTGCGCGTCGGCGCCAAGAATGCGGCGCTGCTGCCGGTGAGCCTGACGCGCGCCGCGCGCGACCTCGCCCATGGCCGCGGCCTGTTCCCGGCCAGCCACCACGTCGTCGTCGCGTTCGGGCGCATCCTGGCCAGCCTCGGCGTCGAGACCGAGCAGTACCGGGCGCGATGAGCGGCGCGGCCGATCTTCCGGCCCCCGCCGCGGCCCACCCGGCCGACGGCCTGGCGCTGCTGCGCGGCGCGGTGTTCGTCGCCGCCTTCGTCCTCGCCTGGGTGACGCTGACGCCGTTCCAGAGCCTGCAGTCGAGCGGCCTGCTCGCCGTCAGCTCGGGCAACAAGGCGATGATGTACGTCGCCTTCGCCGCCCTGGCGGCCGGCGCGGCGGCGCTGGCCGGCCCGCGGCTGCGCCATCTCCTGCCCTGCCTGAGGCCGCTGCCGGTCCTGGCGCTCGGCGGCTGGCTCGCCGTCACCTCGCTGCTCTCGCAGGACCCCTCCGCCTCGATAAGGGCGCTCGCCCTCACCACCATCCTGGTGACGCTGACCGCCTGCCTCTGGCTGATGCCGCGCGACCAGCGCGAACTCGCCACCCTCCTGGCGGCGGCGGCCGGCATCGTGCTCCTGCTCTCCTATGGCGGCATGCTGCTGGCGCCGGAACTCACCATCCACCAGGCGACGGACACGCTCGAGCCCCAGCTCGCCGGCGACTGGCGCGGCGTCTTCGGCCACAAGAACGATGCGGCGGCGGTGTTCTCGCTGCTGGTGTTCATCGGCCTGTTCGTCGCCCGCAGCGGCCTGCGCCTCGCCGGCACGGCGATCGCCCTCGCCGCGGCGCTGTTCGTGCTCAATGCCGGCGGCAAGAGCGCGCTGATGCTGGTGGTTGCGAGCTTCTTCGTCGGCCTCGCCTGGGAGCGGATGCGCAGCCGCCCCCTGCGCGTCGCCCTCGCCCTGGCGCCGCTCGCCCTGCTGCTGACCGTCGGCATCGGCAGCGTGCTGGTGCCGGCGCTGGCCGGCTTCACCAAGGCCCTGCCGGTCGACGCCTCCTTCACCGGCCGCACCGACATCTGGGAATTCGCGGTCGACAAGCTGCACGGGCACCTGGCCACCGGCTACGGCTTCCAGGCCTTCTGGAACACCGAGGCGACGCGCTTCGGCTCCGACGAGGACGGCTGGGCCGGCACCGCCGCCCACGCCCATAACGGCTATCTCGACATGGTGGTGAACATGGGCCTGCCGGGCCTGGCTCTGGTGCTGGTCGTGTTCGTCGCCATGCCGATGCGCGACTTCTTCACCGCCGAGCGCCGCGGCGCCGACCCCGCCCTCACCCTGATGCTGCTGCAGATCTGGCTGTTCGGCCTCTATCTCTCGGCGGTGGAGACCTTCCTGTTCCTGCTGGCCAACGCCATCTGGGTGACCTTCCTCTTCGCGGTGCTCGGCCTGCGGATGGCGGCGTGCCACCGGCTGAAGGGGCGGGGGTGAGGGCGGCGGCGCAGCGGGTCCCGCGGCATCTCCACAGGCAGGGTCTCAGGCCAGGGACGCGGCCGGAACCGAAACATCCGGTCCTGTCTTGGCGAGATCGGCGAGCGTCTCCATCCACTGCTGGTAGGTGGCGTTCTTGGGGCTGATCGCCAGCGCCATCTCGCCGAAGGCCACCGCCTCCTCGAAGCGCTTCTGCCGCCGCAGGATCTGGCTCATCTGGTAGTAGCCGTGCGGATATTTCGGCCTGAGGTCGATGAACCGCAGCAGGGCTTCCTGCGCAGCCTCAGGTTTGTGATCGGCCATGTGCAGGACGGCCATGTCGAGGAAGACCGACGGATCCTCCTGTCCCAATTCGGTGGCGCGATCGAGGCTCCATTGGCGCAGGCCCGGGCGTCGCGTGGCTGCGTGCCGCGCGAGCTCGACATAGTAATGGGCGAAGCTGCGGCGCTTCCTGACCCTCTCCCTGAAGACGTGCGTGTCGAACGTTCCGTTCAGGACATCGAGGAAGAGGCCTTTCAGCAGGCCCATCTTCGTCAGCCAGATCGTCGTGGAATGACCAACCAGCGGCACGAGCACGCGCGTCACGTTCTCCTTCGGCAGACGCTCGGCGTGCAGCCGGTCCAGCCGGAAGAACGGATCATAGGTGACGAAGACCCGCCTCGCCTTCCGCGAGAAGATGGCGGCGTCGTTGAAGTCGCCGTTCCAGTCCTGCGCCTGGCCGCCCTTCCAGCGCCATTCCCAGGGGACGATGCGACGGTCCAGCGTCGTCTGCGGGTTGAGGGCCAGCACGTCCGCGTTCGGCACGGCATCGGAGAACACCAGCGCCGCGAAGGCGCCCATCGAGGTGCCGTAGAGAATGACGCGGTCGAAGCCGGCGACGAAGCGGGCAAACTCGGCCGAGCGCAGGAACGCGTGCAGGTCCGGCCCCCGGTACCACTCCGCCGTCAGCGGCTTGATGCCGAGGATGGACAGGCCGTGCCTGGCGATGAACTTGAAGCCCCAGGGCTCCTCGGTTCGAATGGTCTTCTCGTTGATCGTTCCGAAGGCGTTGAAGGTGATGATCAGCGTGCCGTTGCCCTCGATGTAGTCGAGGAAATAACGGTCGTTGAGGCGCTTCTGCACGTAGGCCGTGCCGTCGGCATAGGACGCTTTGATATCGAACATCTGCAGATCCAGTGGCGGCCTTACGGCATGACGGAACATCGCCCAAGCGCCACCGGCGCCTCGGCCCACCAGACGCCTAGCATGGGTGTGCCGTCACGCCAAAGTCCAGCCTCGACACCCGAGCGAGCGCAACGATTGAGCCTGCCCCCAGCGCCGGCACGCAAAGCTCGTCGTCTCCGATGATCCCTGCAAGGGAACCGCGTGCCGAAAGTTTGCCCCGCCTTCCGAGGCGGACGGCCTCGCTGTCGCAGACCAATGATGATATCCGTTTCAGACGTGCTGAGTGTCGTGTCAGGGGTGGCTGAAAGCGAGCTTCGGGGGCTCTTCAAGCTTTCAATTTCAACTCAGGATGGACGGTCGATTCGATGAACCCCCTGAAGCTCCCTCCGCCGGGCATTGCGGCACTGGCGCTCCTCGGCAGCATGGCAACGGCACATGCCGCCGACCTCGGCGCGGCTCCAGCTGAGCCGGCCGCGCCGATCCCCTATGCGTTCAACTGGACCGGCTTCTATATCGGCGACAATGTCGGCTACGGCTTCGGCGGCCACGACAGGGTCGGCCTGGACGTCCCGTATGAGGGCCGCAAAGCCAACGACGTCGGGACGCTCGAGGACAGCGGCGTGTTCGGCGGCGTTCAGGCCGGCTTCAACTACCAGCTAGGCTCGTTCGTCTTCGGCTTTGAAGCCGACATCCAGGGATCCGGCATCTCGGACATGATTCGCAGCCATCTCATACTCCTGAACGAGCGCGACACCGTGATCGGCAGGTCCAGGGTCGACTGGTTCGGCACGGTTCGTCCGCGGATCGGCTTCGCCTGGGACAGGGTCCTCCTCTACGGCACGGGAGGCCTGGCTTTCGGCGGCATCGACTATCGCGTGTCGGCTGACTCTGTGTTTGGTCGTACCGATCTGAAGAGCGACGACACACAGGTCGGATGGACGGCAGGCGCCGGCATCGAATACGCCTTCATGGACAACTGGTCGGCAAAGCTCGAGTACAAATATGTCAATTTCGGCAAGAACTACGTTGCAGGGCGGCAGAACGGGCTCATCGTGACGACCGATGAGACGCCGGACTTCCAGTCGGTGTCCGTCGGCCTCAACTACAGGTTCGGCGGCATGCCCATGGCCCACCCGGCCGAGGCGGGCGAGCCGCCCGACGCGTTCAGCTGGACCGGTCTCTATGCCGGCGCCAACCTCGGCTATGGTTTCGGCGGCCAGGACCAGGTCGGCTTGCAGGTGCCCAATACGGGCGTTCCTAACATCGACGATGCCGGCAAGTTCGAAGACAGCGGTGCATTCGGCGGCCTTCAGGCCGGCTACAACTACCAGATGGGCTCGTTCGTCGTCGGCGTCGAAGGCGATATGCAAGGATCCGGCGTTTCCGACAGGATCCATCGCGATATCAGGTTCCTGGGCCAGGCCAGCACCGAGACCGGCAAGTCCAACATCGACTGGTTCGGCACGCTTCGCCCGCGCGCCGGCTTCGCATGGGACAGGCTCCTCGTCTACGGCACGGGGGGCCTGGCCGTCGGCGGCGTCGACTATCTCGTGTCGGCTGCCGGCCCGTTTGGCCGCTTCGATCTGAGGAACGATGATACGCGGGTCGGGTGGACCGCAGGTGCCGGCATCGAATACGCCTTCATGGACAATTGGTCGGCGAAGCTCGAATACAAGTATGTGAATTTCGGCAAGGAGCACCTCGAGGGAAACATCCAGGGACTCTACCATGACCTGCCAGTGACGACCGACGAGACGCCGGACTTCAGCTCGGTGGATCTCGGCGTCAACTACAGGTTCTGAGCAGGCGTCTTCGCATCTGTTCTTGAGATAGGCGGAGAAATACGCTTTTCCGATCTTTTTTTGCTGCCGCCAAGAGGTGAAGGCTTGATGGCGCAGGCAGCGCGGCCTCCGCCAACCTCCCTCGGAGTTGGGTCGATGGAGTCGGCTTTCCAGCTCGATCCCTGGTGCCGCATAGGTATCGGTCATTTTATAGAATTGACGCTTCTTCCTCCTGCGACTGCTGATCTTCCCTTCGTGATCCATGGTACGTCCTCGGGTCGGCCATCTTCCCCACGGCACAAATCCTGCTTTCTCCACCCGCAGTAACCCTTTCTCCAGCCCGTGCCCGTAGTCTCCGCCCCGGCGGCTCTCCGGCCGCCCCAGCTTCCCGGCCGCAGCCCCTGCGCCGGCCTCACGAGGGTCCCATGACGTCCGCGACGCGGCGCCGCCTGGTCTTTCCCGTCTCCCGCGCGCAGGCGACCTGCGGCGTCGAGGCCTTTGCGCGGCTGCTCGCCGAGGCGGCGGCCCGGCGGGGGGACGAGGTGCTGGCGCTGCCGCTGGAGGGCGGCCGAGCCGACCGGCGTGCCATCGCCGCAGCGCTGCGGCCGGGCGATGCGCTGGTCTGCAACCTGCCGGTCGTAGCCTGGAAGCGGCACGTGCTCGCCCCGCTGCTCGCCCTCGCCGCCGCGCGCCGGCGCGGGGCCACCGCCACGCTGATGCTGCACGAATGGGGCGACCTCGACTGGAAGCGGCGGGCAATGTTCCGCCTCTATCTTCCCTTCGCCGATGCGCTGCTGTTCTCCTCGCCCACGGTCGCGGCCCAGCTCGCCGAAGACGCCTGGACCGCGCCGGTGCGCCGGCGCATGCGCGGCGCCCTGCCGATCCCGCCGAACCTGCGGCCGCCGGCGACGACGGCCGACAGCCCGCTCGCCGCGGCGATGCGCGCCTGGCGCCAGGAGGGACGCTTCGTGCTGGCCTCCTTCGGCTCGATCTATCCGAAGAAGCAGACGACCAGGCTGCTCGACATGCTGCCGGCCCTGCAGCGGCGCGGCACGCAGGCGGTGCTGGTGCTGATCGGCAGCTTCGTCAAGGGCGCGGACCGCGTCGAGGAGACGTTCCAGGCCGCGGTGCGGGCGCGCGGTCTCGAGGGCGACGTGCATGTCAGCGGCTATGTCGCCGACGAGGCGACGCTGTTCGGCCTGTTCGCCGAGGCCGACGCCTTCGCCTATTGCTTCGCGGAAGGCCTCACGTCCCGGCGCGGCAGCGTGCTCGCCTGCCTGCAGTCGGAGCGGCCCGTCGTGGTCAACGCCCCGGCGCAGGCGCACGAGTTCACCCATCACCGCGCCTATGGCGCCCTGCTGGCCGCCCGCCGGCTCACCCTGGTGCCCACCGATGCCGGGCCCGAGGCCTATGCCGAGGCGCTGCTGACGGCACGCCTGCGCCCGCCCGCCGCGGCGCGGATCGACTTCGACGCCTGCTGGGACGACGCGGCCGAGGCCCTGGCGCGGGCGCTCGACGTGCCTGCCCGGGACCGTGCGCCGACCGGGCTGCAGGGGGCGGGGCAGGAATCGAGGTAGAGGCGGCCGGGTGGGACGCGGGGCCGTCGGCTGAGGACCCGAGCCACGACCTCCACCTTCTGTGTTCGCGTGGATGGCCGGGTCGAGCCCGGCCATGACGGTGGATGAGGGGACGCCGTGGCGCGAGCCGGCCACCGTTTTGCCCGCCACGATCCTCGTCCCTGCCATGGATGCCCGAGCGAACGGGCCCAGCGACGCCGGAACGACGGCCGCAGTTGCAGCAGCGGACGCCTCATCCTCGACCGTCATGGACGGGCTTGTCCCGTCCATCCACGCGAACACAAGGGGTGGCGTTGCATGACGCATCGGGGAGCAGCGAGTTCTCCTGCACCGCCGGTGGTCGCGTGGATGGGCGGGACAAGCCCGCCCATGACGTCGCGGGTGGTGCGACCGTCGCGGAGAGACGCCGCGGCGCCCGCCTCCCCCCTACCCCTGCCGCTCCCCCGGCTGCAAAGCGCCGGCGCCCTGCCCCGCCCCGAACCGTGCGGCGAGGGTGCGGCCGAGGCGGGCGCGGACCTGCGCCACGTCGAGGACCCAGCAGGCGGCGACATAGGCGAGCGCCCCAGCCGGGATCAGCAGCGCCAGGGAGACACGGTCGAGCGCGGCGGGGAGGAGGCGATCGAGGGCGGCCACCACCACGGCCATGACAGCCACCGCGGCGGCGACGCGGGCGATGCGCAGCGGCGGCAGCGGCATCGGGAAGGCCCAGCGCGCCAGGATGAGGGCGTTGAGGAAGCCGAAGGCCTCGGTGGCGACGCGCCCCCAGGCGGCGCCGGCAACGCCGAGGACGCCGATCAGCAGGCTCGTCGCCACCACGTTGAAGGCGAGCGTCGAGGCGGTGTTGACGATGTAGAAGACGTTGCGGTTGGCGAGGAGGAAGCCGATGTGCAGGTATTGCTGGGTGGCGATCTGGAACACCACCGCCACCGCGACGATCGGCATGATCGCATGGGCGGTCGGGCGGAAGTCCGGGCCGAGGATCAGGTCGGCGATGTGCGGCGCGGTCACGGCGAAGCCGATGCAGGCCGGCAGGGTGACGGCGAGCAGCAGCTCCAGGCAGTCGTCGAGATGGCGGCGCGTCGCCGCCGGCCCCTCGTTGGCGAGCAGGCGCACCGCCATCGGCACGAAGGCGGAGGAGGCGCTGATCGCCGGGATGATCAGGGCCTGGCGCACCAGGTCGACCGAGGCGCCGTATTCGCCCGCCGCCGCCGCCCCGAGGATATGCGCGACGATGAAGCGGTCGATCGCCGAGGAGAGAGCCAGCACCGAGATCGACACGGTGAGGGGAAAGCCCCACACCGCCAGCGGCCACAGGCGCGGATCCCTCAGGCGCAGCTTCGCCCCGGTCCAGACGCCGCGCAGCGTCAGGCCGGCGCTGGCGAGATAGGCGGCCGCGCCCGAGAGCAGGAGGCCGAGGCCGCCGGCGAAGAAGGTCACCGCCACGCCGAAGGCCGAGACCAGCACGGCGCGCACCAGCGTCGCCCGCATGTAGAGGCCGGCCTGCAGCCGGGCCCGGAGCAGCTCCTGGCCGAGCTCGAAGAAGCCGACGCAGAGCGCCAGCAGGATCGAGGCGGCCACGGCCCGCCCCTCCAGTGCGACGAGGCGGGAGGCGACGATGTAGATCACCGGGAAGGCGAGGCAGGAGAGGCCGAAGCCGAGGAGCACGGTGCCGCGGATGTCGGTGCCGTCGGCCTTGGCCTCCTCGCGCAGGATGGCCTGCTTCAGCCAGGTGAAGAGCAGTGCGCCGAGGATGGCGGCGAGGCCGTTGCCGATGACGTAGACGCCGTACTCGGCCGGCCCGAACAGGCGCGTGAACACCACCACGTTGAGGAGGCCGAAGGCGGCCGAGCCGGCATTGGCGACGAAATAGGTGGCGGTCTGGCGGACGAGGGTCATCGCGCCGCGTTCCGCTGCGGCGGAGCCGGAGCAGCCGCCTCCGCCTCGGCCTCGAAGGCGCGGATGCTGGCGCGGATGGCGGCGAGCGGGGTCGCGCCGAAGGACTGCACGCAGACCGCCACCTGGTCGGGCGCGGAGCCGCGCAGCAGCGCGAGCAGGCCGGCCTCGTCCAGGGTCTCGCCGTCCCAATAGGCGCGGCAGAGGCTGCGCGACGTCGGCGCGGTGGCGGCGAGGCGCCGGGCGTCGTTGGTCACGAAGGCG
The DNA here is from genome assembly GCF_030814995.1 of Labrys wisconsinensis. Taxonomy (GTDB): domain Bacteria; phylum Pseudomonadota; class Alphaproteobacteria; order Rhizobiales; family Labraceae; genus Labrys; species Labrys wisconsinensis. The sequence continues at coordinate 290,654 of NZ_JAUSVX010000001.1, forward strand.
CCGTAGATGAGATATTCGGAGAACTCGTATTCGCGGCACAGCGCCTCGACCCAGCCGCGGCCGGTGACCGCCTCGATGCGGGCGGTCATGGCGCGGATGGTCGCCTGGTCCCAGACGATGATCTGGCCGATATGGTCGTCGGCGGGAAAGCGCGGTTCCGGCAGGCCGAGCAGCCGGTGCGCCGCCTTCAGCCAGGGGGCGTGCAGCGGCCTGTCCGCCTGCACCGCGCCGGGGTCGCCGTAGAGCGGCACCGGGTTCGGGCTCGCCAGGGCGGCGACGTCGAAGGGGCGGAAGAAGCAATTGTCGGAATCGATCAGGCAGTAGCGCTCTTCCGGCAGGGTCGCCACCGCCTGAATCTTGACGATCTGCTGGGTGTGCCAGCCGCGGATCGGCCAGGCCTTGAGCGACCACCAGTAGAGGCGGCCGCGCGGACGGATGAAGGAGGGCATGGCGTGCAGCCAGCCCGGCAGGAAGCGCGAGACCGGCATGACCTGCCGGCGGCCGCGGTTGAACGGCGCGAACAGGCCGAGGTCCTCGTCATGGACGATGACATAATGTTTCTCGAAGGCGCGGGCATGCCGGTCCACGCTCTCGAACAGCAGCGCCGAGCGCGCGAGATCGCCGCGATAGCTCGGGGTGATGAGGGAGATTGTACCGGACACCGCTCGTCCCATGGCTCGGCCCGGCGCCGCCGCGGACCTGCCTGCTGTCTAGCGGGCGCGAGTTAATTTGCCGTTCCGCATCGTTAAAATCGTCGGCAATCGCGGAAAGGATTCGTTAAGCCTTCGTCGGGACTACGCAACAAAACGCCAAGAACCCCTCTCCCGGCCGGGAGAGGGGTTCACGTCGCATATGATCCTGGCTTTGCCGCCGCCCGTCACGCCGCGGGCTTGGCGGCCGCCTTCTCCGGGCCCGGCTCGGCCACGGCGACGAGCTTGAGGATGCAGGGGCCGAGCACCGAGCGCCGGGGGTCGGCGTCCGGCGGCACGGCGCTGCCGGCATCGACGGTCAGCACCACGCCGATGCGCCTTATGTCGGTGGCCGCGTCCTGGCGGATGCCGGCGAGGTCGGCCGGGCCGTCGCAGACCAGGAGGTCGAAGCCGCGCCCGTCGAACACCGTGTCGCAGATCTGCATCGGGTCGATGGCAGACATCGGCGTGCGCTCGGGAAACAGGATCAGGCCGATGCCGGTCTGAGTGGGGTGGAACAGGCGCCCGGCGTCGCCGGCCTCGCCGATCAGGGGGTGGCGCAGCGCGCCGGCGACGCGGCGGGTGAGCAGGCGGCCGCCCTCGTCATAGTCCATCAGCATGACGCGGGCGCCGCGCGCCTGCGCCGCCAGCGCCAGGTTGAGCGCCAGCGTCGTGCGCTGCTCGGCCGGGTTGACGCCCGCCACCATCAGGCAGCGCGGCGCGGCCGGGCCCGGCGCCGGGCGGATCGCCGCGATCATGTCGGCCAGGAAGGCCCGATGCTCGGCCACGCTTGTCGTGAGCACCGGCAGGCCGATCTGGGTGAGGTCGAGCTGGCCGCGCTCCTGGTTGCGCAGCACCGCCGGCGGGAACGGCGCCAGCCGGATCGCCTCGGGCAACGGCATGTCGGGCAGCACGGCTTCAGGCAACACTGCTGCAGGCAACACTGCTGCAGGCAGCGCGGCTTCAGGCAGCGGCGTCTCCTCGGCCGCCGCGGCGAAGACGGGCGGCGCCTCGACGGGCGGCCCCGGCGTGAAGGCCGGTGCCGGGTCCGGAGCCGGCGGCGGCGCGGCCGCGGCCTGCGGGGCGGCGGCCGGCTGTCGCGGCGCAGCGGCAGGCGGGACCGCCGCGGCGGCGTCACCTGCCGCGGCACCCGGCTGCGGCCACATCTGCTCGAGCAGCACGGCGAGGGCGAGGCCGACGAGGGCGCCGAGCACGAGGCCGACCATCAGGAGCAGGCTGAGGCGCGGCGGGAAGGAGCGGCTCGCCGGCGCGCTCGCCGCGGTGACGATGCTGGCATTGGTGGCGCCGAGGCCGGCGAGCTCGCCGGTCTCGCGCGAGCGGGCGAGGAAGGACTGGTAGACGTTGCGGCTGGCATCGGCCTCGCGCTCGAGCTCGCGCAGCCCGACCGAAGCCGTGCCGGCATCGGAGACCTGGCCCTTCAGCGTGTCGACGGTCTTGGTGAGCTCGGTCTCGTTGTCCTTGGCCCGCTTCAGCTCCATGCGCGAGGCGGCGGCGAGGCGGGACAGCTCGGAGTCGAGGGCGCGGCGCGTGTCCTCCACCTGGGCGGCCGCGGCCCGCACGCTGGGGTGCTGGGTGCCGAGCACCGCCGAGAGCGAGGCGAGGCTGCGGCGCGCCTCGACGTTCTGCACCCGGAGATTGCCGATGGTGACGGAGCTCACCGCCTCCGGCAGGGCGCCGAGCGCGTCGGGCGAGCGCTGCGCCGCCACGATCTGGTCGTAGCGCGACTGCGCGTCCGCCACCTTGCCCCGCGCCGCGCCGAGCTGGGCGTTGACGTCGGCGAGCTGGGCCTCGGTCACCGGGCCGGTGGGGGTGGCGAGCAGATTGTGCCGGGTCTTGTAGTCCTGCACCTTGGTCTCGGCCTCGCGCACCCGGCGCTGCATCGTGTCGAGGCGGTCGTTGAGCAGGCTGGTGGTGCGCTGGGCGAGATCCGCCTGGTTCGCGGCGAGCTGGGCGAGATAGCTCTGCGCCATGGCGTTGGCGAGGTCGGCCGCCTTCTCGCCGGCCGTGGCGGTCACCGTGATCTCGATCACCGAGGTGCGCTCGGGCCGCCGGACGCTCGCCTGGCGCTTCAGCGTGTCGACGGCCGCCTTGCGTGCCGCCTCCAGCGCCGCCGGGTCGGCCCCGTCCTCGGGCACGGCGAGGCGGCCGGCGAAGTCGGGATCGGCATAGAGGCGGGCCGAATCGACCACCGGGCGCAGCACCTTGTCGGCGAGCACGATCAGCGTCTGGCTCTCGACCAGGTTGGTGAAGGCGTTGGAATCGACATTGTTGGCTGTGATGTCGTTCTGCACCGCCTGAACGCCGCGCGGGTCGATGAAGACCTGCGTGGTCGCGGCATAGCGCGGCTTGAGCAACGTGCTGCCGAGGGCGACGAGCAACACGGTCGCGAGCGTCGTCGCCACCACCAGCCAGCGGCGGCGCAGCGCCGCGCGCAACACCAGGGCCGGGGTCAGGCCGGCGAGCCGCGGCGCGGCGCCGCCCGTCGGGCGGGCCGCGGGCGCAGCCTCCGTGCGGTCGTCAATCATCTCGCCCTGCGCTTCCGTGCTCGGCCATGCCGCAGCTTTGCCGAAACAGGGTTAATGCCGGGTTGATGGCCGTCCCTGATGGAGGCGACGGCACCGATTATCCATCAACCGCGACGCCGGCAAATCCCCTCCCCCTTGAGGGGTAAGGGGTGGGGGTCGGGCAGAATGTGGCGGGGCGGCATGCAAAGGGCGCCCTTTGTATCGACCGCGCTCAGTCCTGATGGACCCCCAACCCCTTACCCCTCCCCGCAAGGGGGGGAGACCCGGGCGTCACGCTCTTTCCTTCGGCATTCCCGTCTCGCCCGACCGAAGCCCGCCCCCACTCGCCCTGTGCGTGCAGCTCGGGCGCCACCCCGAGGAAGCGCGTCAGGATCTGCCAGAGGTCCTCTCTCGCCCGCGCCGGCGTCAGGTCGTGGTCGCTGTCGGCGATCATCGCGCGCTGAAGGCCGCGCCGCTGCACCAGCCACGCGGTGTCGGTGCCGAAATGGTGCACGAGGTCGTCGAGGCCGGGGTCGCCCTCGGTATGGACCAGCAGCACCCGCACGCCGCGCCGCTCCAGGGCGAGCAGCCAGCGGCGGACCCGGCCGGCCGGCGTGTCGAGGCCGAGCCGGCCGCCGACCGCGCCGGCGAGGCGCGCCGCCGGCCGCGCAACCTTGCGCTGGAACAGGCCGAGCCCGATCGAGGCGACGTCGATCTCGCCCGCCAGCAGCCGCTTCCAGGTCTCGCGCCGGAACAGGCTGCGGCGATAGAACGCCGTCGGCTTCAGCGAGCGGCGCATCGCCACCTGCAGGCTGGCATCCCTGGGCCAGATGAAGCGCTGCAGGTTGACGCTGACCACGGCGGCGACGCGCGGATCGGCCACCGCGGCGTGGAACACGAGATGGGCGCCGCTGCACGAGCCGAACAGCAGGAAGCCCGCCTCGCCCTGCCCCACCAGCATGTCGAGCGCGGCGGCCATGTCCGCCCGGGCCTGATGGGAATAGAGCGGCTCGTCGCCGTCCGGCATCGACCGGCTGTCGCCGATGCCGCTCATGTCGAAGCGCAGCGAGGCCACGCCCTCGCCCGCCAGCCGCCGCGCCAGCGCGGTGGTCGAGCGGGCCCAGCCGAAGCGCGGGTTGCGGCCTGAATTGGCGAAGACGACGAAGGGCGCGCCCGGCCGCCGCGCCGCGGGGCGGCAGAGCACCCCGGCGAGCCCGCGCCCGGGGCCGAACTGCACGGGGGATTCGGCGAAGCCCTCGCCGGCCAGGCGCACGGCCGGCGGCGGCGTCAGGGGCGCGGCGCGCCGGGACGGAGGCTCCGCCGCCACCCAGGCGGCGATGCCGGCCCAGGCCGCCGCCGGCTCGCGCGCCAGGGTCGGGCTCTGCATCAGCGCCTCGTAGCCTTCGAGCTCCTGCCGCTCGAAGGCGGCGCCCTGCGCGGCGAGCCGTGCCGCCAGCGCCTTGTCGGCGCGGTCCTTCGGCTCGGCGAGAAGGATGCGCGGCGCCGCGACGCCGGCGAGGCTGCCGATCTCCGCCCGCCTCAGGCCGGCGAGCGCCGGCTCGGACAGGACGAAGCCGGCGACGGCGAGGCCGGCGCCCGGCTCGGCCGCGGGCAGGCCGGCGGCGAGGAGCTTCGACTGGATCGTCATCTCGCGCGCGAAGGCGCGGCCGCTCGCGACCGGCGCCAGCAGGGCGAGGCCGGCGACGTCGCTGCGGCCTTCGGCGGCGAGCGCCGCCACCAAGGCGCCGAAGCGCAGGCCGACCAGCACCACCTCCTCGACGCCGGCGACGGCCTTCAGCCGCTCGATCGCGCCGCGCGCCGCCGCCACCGCCCGCTCGACCAGGTCCTCGCCGCGCCCCGCGTCGCGCTCGACGCGCCCCGCGTCGAGGGAATCGCCGCTGCCGGGATAGTCGAAGCGCAGCGCCGGGCAGCCCGCCGCCGCGATGCGGCCGGTCAGGCCCCACCAGGCGCGGTAGGTGCACAGACCCTCATAGTCGAGCGCCCCGCACAGCACCGCGCCGCGCGCGCTCCCGCCCGGATGGATCCAGCCCAGGCAGCCACCGACATCGACAGGAATCATCACGCCGTCCGCATCGTCTCCTCGCCGGATCATGCCGCAGAGACGTTAAGGCTTCAGACGTGTTTTTCCGCGAAGCTGCAACTGTGCGGCTGCCAGATGCCGCTGCGGAAGCAGATGAGCCAGTCCTCAGCCATGCCGGTTTCAGACGCAGCCAGCCCCAGGATTCCGGTGCAGCCGATCGGCCTGCGCATGCGCCTGGCGCACCGGGTGGCGCGCTACGCGCCGGCGCGGCGGCACGCCATGCGCAACGACCGGCCGCTGGTCAGCTTCAGCTTCGACGACATCCCGGTCTCGGCCGCCGCCACCGGCGCGCGCATGCTGGAGGAGGCCGGGGTGCGCGGCACCTTCTTCGTCGCCACCTCGCTGTTCGGCCGCTCCACCGACCATTGGCGCGTGGCCGAGGCCGACAGCGTCGCGGCGCTGGCGCGCCGCGGCCACGAGATCGGCCTGCACACCCATGCCCATGTGCCGGTCGTGGCCCTCGACGCCGCCGCCTTCCACAGCGACATGGGCGAGTGCCGGCGCATCCTCTCCGACCTCGTCCCCGGCCGGCTGCTGCAGAACTTCGCCTATCCCTACGGCTATGCCAGCCTGGTGCACCGGGCGATCCTGGGCCTGCAGGCGCGCTCCAGCCGCACCACCCATCCCGGCGTCAACGCCGGGCGCATCGATTTGCACTATCTCTGCTCGATCCTGCTCGACCGCTCGATGCGCAACCCCGCCGACATCGACGCCCTGATCGAGCGCACCATCCGCCAGAACGGCTGGCTGATCTTCACCACCCACGACGTCGACAATCCGCCGAGCCCCTATGGCTGCACCCCGGCCATCCTCGAGCACGCGCTCGACGCGGTGCGGCGCCGCGGCGTGAGGATCGCCACCATCGGCGAGGCGCTCGACCTGATCGGCGCGCCGAAGGCGCCGCACGCCTGACGGCCTTTCAGGCCCCGGCCGGCGCGGGCTCCCGGAGGGGGATGCCGACCGCCCGGGCCGAGCGGCCGATGACGGCGAGCGCGGTCTCGATGTCCTCCGGCTCGTGGGCGGCCGAGACGCTGTAGCGCAGCACCACCTCGCCGTTGGGCGTCGCCGGCGGGATCAGCATGTTGACGTAGACGCCGGCGGTGAGCAGCGCACGCCACATGTCGAGGCCCGGCTTGATGCCGGGCATGCGCACGGCGCCGACCGGGCCGGGCGGCGCCGAGGGCGGCAGGCCGAGGGCGACGAGGCCGGCATGGAAGGCGCGCGCGTTGCGCCAGGCCTTGTCGCGGCGCGAGGCATCGTCGCGGATGAGGTCGATCGCCCGGTGCGCCGCCGCCACGACGGGCGGCGGCAGCGAGGCGGTGTAGAGATAGGGCCGCGCCGCGAAGCGCAGGGTGCGGAAGGCCCGGTCGCTCGTCACGCAATAGCCGCCGACCACGCCGACGCTCTTGGAGAAGGTGCCGACGATGACGTCGACGTCGTCCTCCACGCCCTGCGCCTCGGCCACCCCGCGAGCATGGGCGCCGTAGAGGCCGAGCGAATGGGCTTCGTCCACCAGCAGCACCGCGCCCGAGCCGCGCGTCACCGCGACGATCGCCGGCAGGTCGGCGACGTCGCCGAGCACGCTGTAGACCCCCTCCGTCACCACCAGCGTGCGCGCCGGCGCCACGCCGCTCGCGGCCATGACGCGCTGCAGGTCCGCCGCGTCGTTGTGGCGGAAGGTCGCGACCTTGGCGCCGCTGAGGCGGCAGGCGTCGAAGATCGAGGCGTGGCAATGGGCGTCGAGGGCGATGGCGTCGCCCTCGCGCACCAGCCCGCCGATGGCGCCGAGATTGGCCATGAAGCCGGTGGAGAACACGATGGCGTCGGAGCGGCCGTAGAGCGCGGCGACCGCCTTCTCCAGGTCGACATGCAGCTTCTGGTTGCCGCTGGCGACGCGCGAGGCGGTGGAGCCGGCGCCGAACCGGCGCAGGGCTTCGGTCGCCGCCTCGACGCAGCTCTCCTCGAAGTTGAGGCCGAGATAGGAGTTGGTGCCGAACATCAGGGTCGGCCGGCCCTCGATCAGGGCGCGCACCGGGCCGAGCACCTGGTCGATCACCACGCTGAGCGGCGTCAGGGCTCCGCCGGTGGAACGGTCGAACATGTCGGCGAAGCCCGCGGCGCGGGCGCGGATGCCTGCGCGAGTCTCTGGCTGCCTGTCCTGCGGCCTGGCTGTCGTCCCCGCCGATGCCCCATCGTCCCCGTTGTGTTTCTTCACGCCTGCGCCGTCCCTAGCCAACGCGCCGTTCATACAGATTTGCGGCTCCGGGATAAATGGCGAAGCACGAGGCAGCCACAGCCGCGGCCATGGCCGGGCGGGAGACGGCGCGCGGGGGCGGCTCAGGCCGCCTTCGGGCTGATCTGCCGGGCGACCAGCACCACGGCGAGCGCCAGCACCGCGGGCACCAGGGCGCGCACGTCCCCGACGGCGGCGAGGCCCGCGGCGCCGGCCCAGCCGATCGAGGCGAAGGCCTCGGCGAAGGTGGCGGCGCGCGAGGAGGTCTGGCGGCGGCGGAACTGGCTGCGCCTGGCCTGCGCGCGGAAGAAGAGCTGGATCGCCGTCGCCGAGCCGGCGGCGGCCAGGATGCCGAGGGCGGTGACCGCGGCGGCGCCGGCGGAGAGGCAGGCGAGCGCCGCCACCAGCGGCGCCAGCGCCAGCGCCACGGCGATCAGCACCGCCTCGGTCTTGGCGCGCAGCACGGCGCGGGCCGGCACCGGCGCGGTCGCCACCAGGTCCGGCGCATCCTCGCCCGACACGGCGAGCCAGGCGAGCCCACCGGCGAGCTGGCCGGCCGCCATGACCAGGACCGGCGCGACCATGACGGCGGCGCCGGTCTGCGCCCCGAAATTGTGCCAGAGCAGCAGAGCCGGCGGAACGAGGTAGAGGATCTGCATCAGCGTCTGCGACACCAGCCAGGGGTCGCGCGCCAGCAGCGTCCATTCCTTGCGCCGCAGCGCCCGGGCGGGCGCCGCCGGCCGCATCCTCCCGGCCCGGCCCCGCCGCTGCGCGCCCTGCGCCACGCCCGCGGCATCGACGGCATAGCGGGCGAAGCGGCCGGAGGCGGCCGCGACCGCCGCGAGCAGCAGCGCCAGCGCCCCCGCCAGCACCACGGCCAGCGTCGCGGCCTCGCCCATGGCGGCCCGGGCCGGCCACCAGAGCGGGCTGTCCAGCCCCGGCGCATGGCGCAGCATCCAGTCGGAGCGCAGGCCCTCGAAGCGCGACAGGCTGCCGAAGCTGAAGATCGACACCGCCTGCACGCCGATGACGAAGGCCGCGCCCACCACCGCCGCGACGATCTGGGCGAGGAGGCGCGTCCGGCGCGGCCCGACGGCGGCGAACAGCGCCGTGGTCGCGGCCACGGCGATGCCGGTGGCGGCGAGCGCCATGGCGACGAGCACGCCGTAGGCGGCGAGCCAGCGCACGCCGCCGAGGACGGCGAGCACGTTGACGAAGGGGCCGACCAGCAGCATCGCCATGGCCGCGGTGCCGAGGGCGACGGCGCCGATCCGCACGGCGAACACGGCGCGGGCCGGTGCCGGCGAGGACAGGATCAGGTCGAGGTCGGCACGGGCGTAGAAGGCGCGCGTCACCGATTCCATCGCCTGGGACAGCATCAGCGTCCAGGACAGGAAGGCGCCGCCGGCGACCGCCACCAGCGTCGGCTTGTCCGGCGGGAACGCCGCCCCGGCATAGGGGCCGGCGATGCTCCAGGCGAGGGCGTGCAGGAACAGGCCGAGCGCCAGCACCGCCACCAGCACCGTGCGCGCCCGGTGGCGCCGTCCCGCCGTCAGCATGCCGTGGAAGTCGCGCCAGGCGAAGCGCAGCTCGTGGCGGGCGAACCAGAGCGGCGAGGCCACCGCGGCGGGACCGGTCGCGCCGCCGGTCATGCTGCAGCCTCCCGGGCGGCGACCAGGTCGAGGAAGACGTCCTCCAGGCTGGCGGCGCCGAGGCCGGCCATGCCGCGCAGCTCGTCGAGCGTGCCCTCGGCGATGAGGCGGCCATGGGCGATGACGCCGATGCGCTCGGCCATGCGCTCGGCCACCTCGAGGATATGGGTGGTCATGATCACCGTGCCGCCGGCGCGCACCCGCTGCAGCAGCACGTCCTTGACCTGGCGGGCCGAGGCGGCGTCGAGCCCGGTCAGCGGCTCGTCGAGGATGATCAGGCGCGGCTCGTGCACCAGCGCGCCGGCCAGCGCCACCTTCTGGCGCATGCCCTTGGAGAAGCCCTCGCAGCGGCTGCGGGCGTGCGGGGCGAGCCCCAGCCAGCCGAGCAGCGCCTCGGCCCGGGCCTCAGCCGCCGCCGCCTCGACGCCCCAGAGCCCGGCCACGAACTCCAGATATTCCAGCGGGGTCAGCTTGTCGTAGATCATCGGCTCGTCCGACACCCAGGCGGTGATCCGCTTGGCCCCGACCGGGTCGGCCAGGGCGTCGATGCCGAAGATCGAGATCGTGCCAGCATCCGGGCGCAGCAGGCCGGCGACCATGCGCAGCGTCGTGGTCTTGCCGGCGCCGTTAGGGCCGAGCAGGGCGTAGAACTCCCCGGCCCGCACGCTGAGGTCGAGCCCGTCGACCGCCGGGCGGTCGAAGCGCTTGGAAAGATGCTGGATCTGGAGGGCGAACACGCGCGGGCCCCTGCCTTGCGCGGGCCGTGGCGGACCCGCGTCGGCGACCATGCACCGCCGGAGTTGAGAGGAGGTGAATCGCCGTGCCGGCAGCCCCCTCTCCGGAACGAAAACGGGGACCGGACCGCTGCCGGCCCGATCCCTCATGATGTCAGCGATATCGCCGCCCGGCGGGGCAGGCGTAGCGCTCGGTCACCATGCCCCTCGGGGCCCGGCCCTCGCTTCGCGCGTCCCGCCGCCCGGCCTCACTCGACCGGGGTGTCGGACGCGGCGGACGCGGCCGGCACCCAGATGCGGTACTGCGGCAGGTACACGCGATCACCGCCCTCGCTCGTCCGCATGGCCTGCTGGCGCATCGGCACCGCGTCCCGGACCGCCGGCGCGCTGTCATAGGGCTGGCTACGCTGGATCGCATAGAAGCCCGCCGGATTGGCGTGGGCGAAGGCGGTCGACACCGAAGCGGCGAGGCCGACGACGGCCACCGCGGTCATGATCAAGGTTTTCATCATTCATTCTCCGAAGATTTCAGGCATCCCCAATCCATTCCGGATATGGGTGGCGAAAATCGGATAGAAAGAGATCGTTCTCTTTAAATCCTTGGATCTCTCATACTTGTGATCGAGCGTTCGGTCAGTCTTCAAGTTTTCGTACTTTGCTTAAAAATTCTTCAGAACATCACGAGGTCTTGAACGAGACGGCATGCGCGATCACGCAGCAACCTCGCGGGGGTGGTGGCGGAGGGGATTGGGGCAGGGGTCAGGCAGCGCCGGCCGGCCTCGATCGCCGCCGATCATGTCCCCTGGCGCACGGCAGCGCGAACCCGAAGCACGCCACCGTTTCCCCGACGGTTCGCGCCGGGGCCAGGGCCTTGCGCGGACAGCACAAATCCGGGACGGGAAGCGCGACCCATCCGGCCGCCGGCACGATCGAGCTCCGGTTCGCGCCGACGCCGCCATTTTGGCCGCGAAAAGAATGCGATAGCCTCACGGCCGTCGCCTCTCACGCGGAGGCGTGGATCGAAACTCGACGATCATGAACGAGCGCTTCCCGGCCGACCGTCGCCTCTCACGCGGAGGCGTGGATCGAAACATGGCCGGCCGGCAGGATCACGAATGGCAGGTGAGTCGCCTCTCACGCGGAGGCGTGGATCGAAACTCCAGCACGCCGAATGCGCTATCGCGTTCCGGGGCGTCGCCTCTCACGCGGAGGCGTGGATCGAAACTTCGTGCAGCCCACCGCGTCGGCGATGGCCTCGTGTCGCCTCCCGTGCGGAGGCGTGGATCGAAACCCGCTCCGCCTCCGCGAGGCGGCCAGAGAGGTCAGGTCGCCTCCCGTGCGGAGGCGTGGATTGAAACGCGGCGTCGATCACCACGCGAGTCTTGAGCCCGAGTCGCCTCCCGTGCGGAGGCGTGGATTGAAACTCGACCTCTGGCATGACGACGAGCACGGCGTCGGGTCGCCTCCCGTGCGGAGGCGTGGATCGAAACTTCCTGGCATAGCGGCGAAGGCTGGCGATGAACTTGTCGCTTCCCACGCGGAGGCGTGGATCGAAACCAGATCAGCGTCTTGCCCTGGTCGCGATCCAGCTGGCCGCCTCTCACACGGAGGCACGGCTCGCCGAGCCGCACCCATCGGTCCGAAGGGGCCGGCCACAGACCGGCCGGCCCTGGCAATGTCATCCGCCGCCGCGGGCGGAGCGCTTTGGCCACCGCTGCCCCTCGGGGCCCGGTCCTCGCTCCGCGCGCCCCGGCGCCTCGGCCTTACTCGGCGTTGTACCTGTACGTCGAGGCCGGCACCCAGATGCGGTACTGCGGCAGGTAGAAGCGCTCGCCGTTGAAGCGCGGCTCAACCACCGCGCGCTCCACCACCGGCGCCCGTTCCACGATCGGACCCGGCGCGCCGTCATAGGGCAGGCCGTGCTGGATGGCATAGACGTCCGGCGGGTTGCCGCCAGCGAACGCGCTGGAAGCCGAAACGACGAGGCCGGCGGCAGCCACCGCGGCCATGATCAAGGTTTTCATGATCGATTCTCCCGGGATTGAGAGCGAATCCCCCAGTCGTCCACGAGATATGGACCAGAACCCCGATGCCGCAAGGGCGACTCCGACGTGAATTCGAAGACCTCTCGCTCTTGTGAGCGATCGTGATCGGCGCGTTGTTTAGATATTGCTTAGTTTTGTTGCTGATTTGATTCTATTGCCCACATCGATTCTGGGAAATCATCGGCGCGAATGCTGAGTCGAGACGGTTGACGCCTGACGATACGGCAGCTGCTTCGCCCCCGAGATTTCATCACGCGCCTGCTGGGCGCGGATCGGGACGGTCCGGCCCGGAGCCGCGATCGCTTCGGCGCCGGGCCCGAGCTGCACCGATCCCGGCTCGCCCCGCCCCGACCGTGCCCGGACGCGCCGCAGCGCGAACCCGAAGCACGCCATCGTTTCCCCGACGGTTCGCGCTCGAGCCAAGGCCTTGCACGAACAGCACAAATCCGCGACGGAAGACGCGGGCCACCCGGCCGGCGGCGCGATCGAGCCTGGGTTCGCGCCAAAGCCGCCATTTTGACCGCGGAAAGAATGCGATAGCCTGATGGCGGTCGCCTCCCACGCGGAGGCGTGGATCGAAACATGGTGAGCTTGATGCTCATATCGACCTCCGAGTGTCGCCTCCCACGCGGAGGCGTGGATCGAAACCATAAAGGCGTGCGATAAAAAGGATCGCCAGGCACGTCGCCTCCCACGCGGAGGCGTGGATCGAAACCGCTTGATATCTGGTGGCTCGTATCCATACGCCACGTCGCCTCCCACGCGGAGGCGTGGATCGAAACCCGACCTCCTGGCGATCGATGAACATGCCGAGGTGGTCGCCTCCCACGCGGAGGCGTGGATCGAAACACGCGGCAGGTCTGCATCGGCGCCGACCTGGGCTCGTCGCCTCCCACGCGGAGGCGTGGATCGAAACGGCGGTCGACATAACGATGTGGAGCACGTCGTACTGTCGCCTCCCACGCGGAGGCGTGGATCGAAACATGCCGCCAAGTTCCTTGTGCCAGGCGGCCGGGGTCGCCTCCCACGCGGAGGCGTGGATCGAAACTTCGCTGCCCTCTACGGAGCGAAGACGCCGCCCGACGTCGCCTCCCACGCGGAGGCGTGGATCGAAACGGTTGTCACGGATCCTCCCTATGCGCTTGTCTCGTCGCCTCCCACGCGGAGGCGTGGATCGAAACACGATCGAGGTCATCAAAGCCAAGAACGAAGCTGAAGTCGCCTCCCACGCGGAGGCGTGGATCGAAACAAGGAAGATGGCGGCCCATCGATCGCCGAGCGCATGTCGCCTCCCACGCGGAGGCGTGGATCGAAACGCTAGGCTGGGTTGCATGACGTGGTGGCAACGACGTCGCCTCCCACGCGGAGGCGTGGATCGAAACTCCTTATCGGACGCCCCGGGACCGTATTTACCGACGGTCGCCTCCCACGCGGAGGCGTGGATCGAAACTTGGCCCGGTCGGCCTCGTCGCCGCGACCGCCGTGTCGCCTCCCACGCGGAGGCGTGGATCGAAACGACATCGCCGCGTGTCGATCGTGCTCCTTGACGTGTCGCCTCCCACGCGGAGGCGTGGATCGAAACGGCGTCGGCGCCGCGGCGCTGGCGAGCGCCTGGCGTCGCCTCCCACGCGGAGGCGTGGATCGAAACCTGGGCGAGCACGGAGGTTGGGTCCATCCCGCCGGTCGCCTCCCACGCGGAGGCGTGGATCGAAACCTGCCACCACTTCGAGGCTCGCCATCCTGCTCCGGTCGCCTCCCACGCGGAGGCGTGGATCGAAACATGGCGAAGCGGCCGTCGTAGCCGGCCACCGCTCGGGTCGCCTCCCACGCGGAGGCGTGGATCGAAACGTGGACGCTACTGCTTTGCCCGTCGGGCTGATGACGCCGCCTCCCACGCAGGGGCGCGGACCCAACCGGCCAGTTTGCGCGGCCCCGGCCGTCTATCGAAGCATCGAGCGAGAACAAGTTTGCCCGTCCTGCCATCGCGACCGTAGATTGCATCGCGATCACAGGGCCGCCCAACCATGCACTACGCGCATTCGACCGACTCGCCGGACTTCGCGGACTGGCAGCCGCTCGCCGAGCACCTCGCCAATGTCGCGCACCGGGCGGCCGGCTTCGCCCAGGGGTTCGGCGCCGGCAAGGCCGCGGCCCTGGCCGGCCGGCTGCACGACCTCGGCAAGTACAACCCGGCGTTCCAGGCCTACATCAAGGGCGTCGGTCCCGGAGTCGGCCATGCCGATGCCGGCGCCCGGCAGGTGCTGGCGCTCGATGCCGGCCCGGCGGACAGGCTCGTCGCTGAGCTGCTGGCCTATGCGATCGCCGGCCATCATGGCGGCCTGCCCGACAGGCAAGGCCCGGGCGGCCTCGGCGACCGGCTGAAGGCGCAGCCGGCGGCGCTCGACCCGGCCTGGCGCACCGAGCTGGCGCTCGATGGCGCCGGGCTGCTGCCGCAAGGCTTCAATTTCCGATCGACCCCGGCCGAGCGCAGCGCCCAGCTCGCCTTCCTCGGCCGGATGATCTTCTCCTGCCTGGTCGACGCGGATTTCCTCGACACGGAAGCCTTTTACGCCGCTCGCGACGGCCGCACCGTCGACCGGACCTGGCCGGCCCTGGCCGATCGCGTCGCGGACCTCGTCGCCCGCTTCGACGCTCACATGGCGGGGAGGCGGGCCACGGCCGCCGACACGCCCCTCAACCGCCTGCGCGCCGAGATCCTCGCCCATGCCCGCGGCAAGGCTGCGCTTGCGCCGGGGGTGTTCACCCTCGACGTGCCGACCGGCGGCGGCAAGACGCTGACGTCGCTCGCCTTCGCCCTGGAACACGCCCGGCGCTGGGGAATGGAACGCATCGTCTACGCCCTGCCCTTCACGGCGATCATCGACCAGACCGCCTCGATCTTCCAGGCGGTGCTCGGCCCGGACATCGTGCTCGAGCACCATTCGGCGATCGAGGAGCGGGCGGCCGGCAGCGACGAGCAGCGGCAGATCCGGGACGGAGCCTCCGACGCCAGGCTCCGCCTCGCCATGGAGAACTGGGCCGCGCCGGTCGTGGTCACCACCAATGTCCAGCTGTTCGAGAGCCTTCACGCCAACCGCGCCTCGCGCTGCCGCAAGCTGCACAATCTGGCCAAGGCGGTGATCGTCCTCGACGAGGCCCAGACCATTCCGCTGCCGGTGCTGCGTCCCTGCGTCGCGGCGCTGGACGAGCTCGCCCGCAACTATGGCAGCAGCATCGTCCTCTGCACGGCGACGCAGCCGGCCCTGGCGGCGCCGCGCTTTCGCGGCGGCTTCGCGCCCGGCCCGGGGCGCGAGCTGGCGCCCGATCCGGCCGGGCTCCACGCGGCGCTCCGCCGGGTGACGCTGCGCCTCGCCGGCGAGCTGACGGACGAAGCCCTCCTCGATGAGATCGCCGGAACGAAGCGGGCGCTGGTCGTCGTCAACAGCCGCCGGCACGCCCTGGCGCTGTTTCGCGCCGGCCAGGCCGCCGGGCTCGATGGCCTGGTGCATCTTTCCACCCGCCAGACCGCGTCGGACCGCCGCCACATCCTCGCCGACGTGCGGCAGCGCCTCGCCGAGGAGCGGCCGTGCCTCCTGATCGCAACCAGCCTGGTCGAGGCCGGCGTCGACCTGGATTTTCCGCGCGTCTGGCGCGCCGAGGCCGGGCTCGACCAGATCGCCCAGGCGGCGGGACGCTGCAACCGCGAGGGACGCCGGCCGGTCGAGGCCAGCATCGTCACCGTCTTCCGTCCGGCGCAGGCCCAGCCGCCGTCCGAGCTGAAGGCATTTGCGGCGGCGGCCGGGCGCGTGGCGGCGCGCCACGGAAACGACCTGCTCTCGCCCCAGGCCCTGCACGCCTATTTCACCGAGGTCTATTGGCAGCAGGGCGAAGGCCTGGACCGGCACGGGGTCGGCGGCGCCTTCGTCGTCGGCCTCGACGGCACGGACTTTCCCTACCGCATGGTGGCGGAGAAGTTCCGCCTGATCGAGAGCGGCCAGGAGCCGGTGATCGTCGCCGCCGAGGCGCAGGCGCGGGAGGTGCTGGATGCGCTGCGCCACGGCATGCCCGCCGCCTTGGCCGCGCGCCGGCTGCAGGGGCATGTCGTGCAGGTACGGCCGCGCGACCGCGACGCGCTCATCGCCAACCGCCATGTCGTCTTCGTCGAAGGCTTCGCGGACCAGTTCGCCGAGCTGCGGACGGCCAGCCTCTATACGCCGGAGGTCGGATTGCAATGGGAGCGCGCCGACGAACTCGGCTGGGACGGAATCGTGTGACGAGCCGGCTCATCCTCGCCACGCCGCCGAGTTGCTAGCGACATCCGCCCCTTGCGGGGGGTCAAATTTCCGTTCGCCGGCGCACTTCGTCCGCGGAAGCGACCGGCCGTCGGCGAAAGCGCGCCGTCCCGGCTTGCGGGGATGCCGCACGAGGATCGGCCTGTGGGCAACCACGGCAGGTTGAAGAATCCCTCTTCCATATCGCAGGCAGCCGTGTATTACGTAGCGTAACTTCATCCGCACGCGTCATCCATGTCCTACGGCATTCGTCTGCACGTCTCCGGCAAATATGCCCTGTTCACGCGCCCCGAGATGAAGGTCGAGCGCGTCTCCTACGACGTGATGACGCCGTCGGCGGCGCGCGGCATCCTCGAAGCCATCCATTGGAAGCCGGCTATCCAATGGGTCGTCGAGGAGATCCGTGTCCTCAGGCCGATCCGGTTCCAGTCGATCCGGCGCAACGAGGTCGGGGCCAAGGCGCCGGAGCGCGCCGTCCGCGCCGCGATGCGCAGCGGCGAGATCGGCGGCCTGACACTGCGCATCGAGGAGCAGCGCCAGCAGCGCGCATCGACCGTGCTCAGCGACGTCGCCTATGTCATCGGCGCGCGCTTCGCCCTGACGGCCAGGGCCGGGCCGGACGACAACGAGGGCAAGCATCTCGACACCTTCAACCGCCGGGCTCGCAAGGGGCAATGCTTCCATCAGCCCTGCCTCGGCACGCGCGAATTCCCGGCCGCCTTCCGCCTGGTCGAGCCGGGCGAGCCGCTGCCGGCCGCGATCGAGGAGAGCCGCGATCTCGGCTTCATGCTCTACGACATCGACCATGGCGGCGACCGAGGCTCGCTGTTCTTCCGCGCCCAGTTGGAGGCCGGCGTGGTGCGGGTGCCGCCGCCGGGCTCGCCGGAGATCCGCCGGTGAGCGCCCTCGCCGCCCTGGTTCGCGCCTATGACCGCATGGCCGCGCGCCACGAGGTGCCGGCCTTCGGCTATTCCCAGGAGAAGATCGGCTTCCTCATCCCGCTGAACGAGGACGGAACGCCCGCCGGGTTGCCGATCGACCTGCGCCGGGGCGAAGGACGCAAGCGGGCGGCACCGCTGATGCCGGTGCCGCAGCCCACCAAGCGCACCTCCGGCATCGCGCCAAACCTCCTCTGGGACAAGACGGCCT
Organism: Labrys wisconsinensis; assembly: GCF_030814995.1. Classification (GTDB taxonomy): domain Bacteria; phylum Pseudomonadota; class Alphaproteobacteria; order Rhizobiales; family Labraceae; genus Labrys; species Labrys wisconsinensis. The sequence goes on from NZ_JAUSVX010000001.1 coordinate 308,074, forward strand.
ATGTGCTCGGCGTCACCGCCGGCGAGGGCCGGCGCACCGCCCAGGAGCACGAGGCCTTCCGGGAGCGCCATCGCCAATGGCTCGCGGGCTCGAACGACCCGGGCCTGCAGGCGCTGCTGGGCTTCCTCGATGGATGGGCGCCGCAACGCTTCGCCGAGCTCGGCTGGCCCGAGGAGATGAAGGACCAGAACGTCGTCTTCGCGCTCGAAGGCGAGCGGCTCGACGGCGTCATGATCCATGACCGCCAGGCGGCGCGCGACCTCTGGGCGCGGCTCTCCGCCGCCGACGGACGCGGCGAGGCCGCCTGCCTCGTCACCGGCGAGCGCGGGCCGGTGGCCCGGCTCCATCCCGCCGTCAAGGGCGTGTGGGGCGCGCAATCCTCCGGCGCCTCGATCGTCTCCTTCAATCTCGACGCCTTCACCTCCTACGGCCACGAGCAGGGCGACAATGCTCCCGTCTCGGAGGCGGCCGCCTTCGCCTATGCCTCCGCCCTCAACCGCTTCCTGGAACGGGACAGCGGCCACCGCATCCAGATCGGCGATGCCTCGACCGTGTTCTGGGCGGATGCCTCAGCCGCCCTGGCCGGGCAGGCGGAGAAGCTGTTTGCCGCCTTCTTCGTGGACGAGCGCCAGGCGGACACGGCGGAGGAGCGCAAGGTCGAAGCCTGGCTCGCCGGGCTGCGGGAGGGGCGCCCGGTCGAGGACCTGCGGCCCGACCTGCCGCCGGGCGTGCGCTTCTTCGTCCTCGGCCTCGCCCCCAATGCGGCCAGGCTCTCGATCCGCTTCTATCTGGAGGACGAGTTCGGCGTGATTGCCGAGCGCTATCTCCGGCATCTCGCCCGCATGCGCATCGAGCCGCCGCCGCGGCAGGAGGGGCCGTCGATGTGGCGGCTGCTGATCGAGACCGCCGTGCTGCGCAAGAGCGAGAACATCCAGCCCAACCTCGCCGGCGCATGGATGCGGTCCATCCTGACCGACACGCCCTACCCGCGGACGCTGCTCTCGGCGCTGATCATGCGCCTGCGCGCCGACCACGACGTCAACGCCCTGCGCGTCGCCATCCTGAAATCCGTGCTGATCCAGAACTACGCAATGGAGGTGCCCGTGTCGCTGGACCCCGCCTTCAAGGACCCGGGCTATCTGCTCGGGCGCCTGTTCGCCGTCTACGAGCAGGTGCAGACCGCGGCGCTCGGCCGCGAGGTCAACGCCACGATCAAGGACAAGTTCTACGGCGCCGCCGCCGCGCAGCCGCGCAAGGTCTTTCCCCTGCTCGAGCGGGGGTCGGCGCCGCATCTGTCCAAGATCGGCAAGCAGAACAAGGGCCGGAAGGTCAACCTGGAGATATTGCTCGGCGAGATCATGGAGACGATGTCGCCCGGCGAGGATCCCTTCCCCGCCAGCCTGCCCGAGAGGAGCCAGGCGCTGTTCGCGCTCGGCTACTACCACCAGCGCAACGATTTCTTCCGCAAGCCCGACAAGACGTCTCCGGAGGCCGCGCCCCAATGACAGCCCTCGCCAACCGCTACGACATCGTCTTCCTCTTCGACGTCGTCAACGGCAATCCCAACGGCGACCCCGACGCCGGCAACCTGCCGCGCATGGATCCCGAGACCAGCCACGGCCTCGTCAGCGACGTGTCGCTCAAGCGCAAGATCCGCAACTACACCGAGCTCGCCCGCGGCGGCGAGCCTGGCTACCGCATCTACGTGCAGGAGGGCGCGATCCTCAACGAGCGGCACCGCGAGGCCTACAAGGCGGTCCGCGGCGATACCGACAAGGTCACCAGGGATGCTAAGCTGAACCCGCAGAACGACGCCGAGTCGCGCGCCGTCACGCGCTTCATGTGCGAGAATTTCTACGACGTCCGCAGCTTCGGCGCGGTGATGAGCACCGGCATCAATGCCGGCCAGGTGCGCGGCCCGGTGCAGGTCACCTTCGCCACCTCCGTCGAGCCGATCCTGCCGCTGGAGATCTCCATCACCCGCATGGCGGCGACCAGCGAGAAGGAGAAGGCCGACCGGGACAAGGGGAGCGAAGGCGACGAGCGCACGGAGAACCGCACCATGGGCCGCAAGCACATCGTGCCCTACGGCCTCTACCGGGCCCATATCTTCGTCAACGCCAAGCTGGCGGAAAGGACCGGCTTCAGCCAGGCGGACCTCGACCATCTCTTCGCCGGCCTGTCGGCGATGTTCGAGCACGACCGCTCGGCCGCGCGCGGCGAGATGGCCTCGCGGCGCATCGTCGCCTTCAAGCACGCCTCGGCGCTCGGCAATGCGCCGGCCCAGGCTCTGTTCGACCGCGTCAAGGTGCGCCGCCGGATCGGCGACGAGCTCTACGATCCCGGCAGCGCCCGCCTCGACAACTTGCCGCCGGCCCGGCGCTTCGCCGACTACGCCGTCACGGTCGACCGCGACGGCCTGCCGGACGGGGTCGAGGTGATCGAGCCGTCCTGACCGGTGGGCGGCCGTGCCCGAGCCCGAAGAGCCGATCCCGATCTCCGCGCTCCAGCACGCCGTCTATTGCCTGCGCCAGGCTGCGCTCATCCATATCGAGCGCCTGTGGGAGGAGAATCGCTTCACGGCGGAAGGGCGGATCCTGCACGAAGCCGCGCACGAGCCGGGCGAGCGCAAGCGGGCGGGCATACGCCGCGCCACCGCGTTGCCCCTGGCCTGCCGCCGGTTGAACCTCGCCGGCGTCGCCGACCTCGTCGAGTTTCATGCCGCAGGGGATGGCGAGATCGCCTTTCCCGTGGAGTACAAGCGCGGCAAGGCCAAGCTCCACCGGGCCGATGAAGTCCAGCTCTGCGCACAGGCCCTCTGCCTGGAGGAGATGACCGGCCGGCCGGTGCCCGAAGGCGCGCTGTTCTATGCCGAGACGCGACGACGCGCGATCATTCCCTTCGACCCCGAGCTGCGCCGGCTCACCGAGGAGACGGCCTCGCAGCTCGGCGCGCTGTTCGCAGCGCGCCGCACGCCACCGGCGGTCTATCGTGCCGACCGCTGCCGCGCCTGCTCGCTGATCGACACCTGTCGGCCGAAGGCCGCGGCCCGATCGGCGCTCGGCTTCCGCACGCGCGCCATCGAGGCCGTCCTGGCCGGTCTCGGCGAGGAGCCGCCGTGAAGAAATTGCTGAACACGCTCTATGTCACCACGGAAGGCGCGGCGCTGCGCAAGGACGGCGAGAACCTGGTCGCCGAGGTCGAGGGCGTCGAGCGGGCTCGCGTGCCCTTCCACATGCTCGGCTCCGTCGTCGTCTTCGGCGGCATCTTCGTGTCGCCGCCCCTGATCCAGGCGCTCGCTCCGGCCGGTGTCTCGATCGTCCTGCTCGATCGCGCCGGCCGTTTCCAGGCGCGTGTCGAAGGGCCGGTCAGCGGCAATGTGCTGCTGCGCCGGGCGCAATATCGTGCGGCGGACCAGCCCGACGAGATCGTGCGCAGCCTGGTGTCGGCCAAGGTCGCCGATCAGCGCGCCGTCCTGCAGCGGGCCTTGCGGGACTATGGCGAGGAGATGGCCGGCGAGCAGCGCGGCCGGATCGAGGATGCCGTGGAGCGCCTCGCCCGCATCCTGCGCCGCGTTGCCCTCACCGATGCGGGGGCCGAGGCCCTGCGCGGGACCGAAGGCGAGGCGGCGCAAGCCTATTTCGCCGTCTTCGGCGATCTCGTCCGCGCGCCCGATCCGCAGATCCGCTTTCTCGGCCGCAGCCGCCGCCCGCCGCTCGACCCGGTCAATGCCCTGCTGTCCTTCCTCTACACGCTCCTCACCCATGACTGCCGCAGCGCCGCCGAGGGTGTCGGCCTGGACCCCGCGGTCGGCTTCCTGCATCGGGACCGCCCGGGACGGCCGAGCCTGGCGCTCGACCTGATGGAGGAGATGCGCCCGATCATGGCCGACCGGCTGGCGCTGTCCCTGATCAATCGCCGCCAGCTCCGGGCGCGGGACTTCGAGACCCGCGACGGCGGCGCCGTGCTGCTCACCGACGAGGGACGCCGCACCGTGCTCTCGGCCTGGCAGGAGCGCAAGAAGGAGGAACGGCGCCACCCCTTCCTGGAGGAAGCGGCGCCGCTCGGCCTGGTGCCGCACCTGCAGGCCCTGCTCCTCGCGCGCCATCTGCGGGGCGATCTCGACGCCTATCCCCCCTGGATCTGGAAATGACCGCGCCGGACGATCCGCGCTCGGAGAGACCGGCATGCTGGTTCTGGTGACCTATGACGTCCGGACCGCCGAGCCGGGTGGCGCGGCGCGACTGCGGCGCGTCGCCAAGGCCTGCCGCGACTATGGCCAGCGGGTCCAGTTCTCCGTGTTCGAGATCGAGGTCGATCCGGCGCAATGGGCCCGGCTGAAGGCCAAGCTCGAAAGCCTGATCGAGCCCGCGCACGACAGCCTGCGCTACTATTATCTCGGCGCGAACGGGGCCCGGCGGGTCGAGCATGTCGGCGCCAAGCCCGCCACGGATCTCGGCGGCCCGCTGATCGTCTGAAGGCTGCAGCGCGAACCTCGAGCATGCCCACTTTGCCCGGGAGGTTCGCGCCCGGCACATCCCATTGAAAAACACGATAATCCCGATGGTGCCCCGACAGACCCGCTCCGGCGGCCTCGATTCCGAGCCGGTTCGCGCCAGGCCGGGCATTTGTCACGCACCGGGAATGGGTTAGCGTCAGCGACGTCGCCTCTCACGCGGAGGCGTGGATCGAAACTTGAACGGAATGGTTCACATAACTTTGTATCGCGAGTCGCCTCTCACGCGGAGGCGTGGATCGAAACGTCAAGCGCGATGAGGCGGCTGCCTATAACCGCGGTCGCCTCTCACGCGGAGGCGTGGATCGAAACGGCAGCGCGCCCCAAGCGGCGATGACCCGCTCGGGTCGCCTCTCACGCGGAGGCGTGGATCGAAACGTTGACTCGCCGCCGCTTAAGCGGGCGATGACGGGTCGCCTCTCACGCGGAGGCGTGGATCGAAACTATAAGTGGGTGGACACTCCTGCAACGGATGACAGTCGCCTCTCACGCGGAGGCGTGGATCGAAACGTGAGCCGCGGCCAGCACGGCGGCGGCAATCGGGTCGCCTCTCACGCGGAGGCGTGGATCGAAACGGCCTGACGGCACCGCCGGATTCCCGGTCGTGATCGTCGCCTCTCACGCGGAGGCGTGGATCGAAACACGCGTAGCGTAGCGACCATGTGTCTCCCATCGACGTCGCCTCTCACGCGGAGGCGTGGATCGAAACGCAACTGCAAGACCTGCCAGCATCTCACCAAGGGTGTCGCCTCTCACGCGGAGGCGTGGATCGAAACTACCGCATGAGCGCGGCGGCCTACCATGCCGACCCGTCGCCTCTCACGCGGAGGCGTGGATCGAAACGGCGACCAGCTCGGCGGCCTGTTCGGCGCCGCGGTCGCCTCTCACGCGGAGGCGTGGATCGGAACATCCTGGTCCGCAGCCGCAACCACATTCGCCGCGCAGGCCGCGCATGTCGTCCTGCCGTCACAATCCGCCCCTGCCCCGGGAACGGAACCGGCCGGGCCGCGTTCTCCCGGACATCCCCATTGTCCAGTGAAGGCGGCCCGCCATGCTGATCCGCTACGGCTTCCATATCGACATCGCGGTCGCGCAGCCCACCACCGTGGTGACGGTGCTCGACGTCCATCCCGACCGGCGGGCCGACATCCTGGAGGAGGAGGGCCTGGCGGTCGAGCCGCCGCAGCACATGGCTCCCTTCCTCGACGGCGGCGGCAATCTGTGCCGGCGCATCGACACCCCGCCGGGAACGCTGTCGCTGAACTGCCGCGGCCTGATCCGCGACGGCGGCGAGCCGGATGCCGTGGTGCCCGACGCGCGCCACGTGCCGGTGCCGGAGCTGCCCAACGCCGCGCTCGTCCATCTCCTCGGCAGCCGCTACTGCGACACCGACCTGCTCGCCACCTTCGCCTGGGCCCGGTTCGGCGGCATTGCCGGCGGCTGGGCCAAGGTGCAGGCGGTCTGCGACTTCGTGCACGAGCGCCTCACCTTCGGCTATGAGCACGCCCGCGCCACCCGCACCGCCGCCCAGGCGCTGGAGGAGCGGGTGGGCGTGTGCCGCGACTTCACCCATCTCGCCGTGGCGCTCTGCCGCTGCCTCAACATCCCCGCGCGGTACTGCAACGGCTATCTCGGCGACATCGGCGTGCCGCCCGTGCCGCTGCCGATGGACTTCAACGCCTGGTTCGAGGCCTATGTCGGCGATGCCTGGCACACGTTCGACGCCCGCCACAACGAGCCGCGCATCGGGCGCATCGTCGTCGCCCGCGGCCGCGACGCCGCCGACGTCGCCATGATCTCGTCCTTCGGCCGGCATGAGCTGCGCCGCTTCGAGGTGATCACCGAGGAGGTCGGCGGCGGGGCGCCTGCCCTGATGGCGGCCGAGTAGCTCAGGCGCCGTTGGCGAGCGGCGCCTCGCCCACCTCGGGCGGCCGCTCGAAGCGCAGCGTCCAGCGCAGGCCCGCCGGGGCATAGTCGAGCTCCACCTCGCCGCCGACGGCGCGCGCCACCGTGCGCTCGATCACCAGCTGCCCGAAGCCGCGCCGGGTCGGCGGCGTCACCGGCGGGCCGCCGCTCTCGCGCCAGCTCATCACGATCGCCAGCGTGCCGCCGGCACCGGGCTCGGCGGACCATGCGATGTCGACACGCCCGTCCGGCGTCGACAGCGCGCCGTATTTGGCGGCGTTGGTGGCGAGCTCGTGCAGGGCGAGGCCGATATTCTGGATCATCTCGGCCGGCAGGGTGATGGCGGGCCCGTCGAGGAACACCTGGCGGCCGACGAGGTCGGCGTAATGGCCGAGCTGGGCGCGCACCATGTCGCCGATGCCGGCGCCGCTCCAGCCCTCGTCGACCAGCAGCGTATGCGCCCGGCCGAGCGCCTCCAGCCGATCGGCGAAGCGCTCGAGGAAGGTCTCCATGTCGCCGGCGGTCGCCGCGGTCTGGCGCGCCATCGCCTGCGTCACCGCCAGCGTGTTCTTGGAGCGGTGCGCCAGCTCGCGCATCAGCAGGCGGATGTGGCGCTCGCGGCGCTTGCGCTCGGTCACCTCGCTGTGGACGGAGGTGACGCCGTCGATCGAGCCCTTGTCGTCGCGGGTCGATTCGATGTGGACGTCGTACCATTTGCCGTCGGCCTCGCCGGAGGCGGAGAGGAAGATCTCGAAATCGCGCGGCTCGCCGCTGCGCAGCGTCTCCTCCTTGGCGGCGATCATGCGCGAGCGGGCCGGCTCCGGCATCAGCTCGGCATCGGTCCGGCCGATGAACCATTCCGCGGGCTGGCCGAGCAGGCTGTTGCGCATCCAGCGGTAGCGCAGCTCGCGGTCCTGGCTCGCCAGCACGATCGGCGCCGTGCGCAGGGCGGCGTCGAAGCGGCGGGCGGTGTCGGTGAGCTCGGCCCGGACGGTGGAGACCTGGCCGGCGAGCTCGAAGGTCGCCTCCTCCAGCGAGCGGGCGATCTGGCGCTGGGAGCTGACGTCGCGCGCCAGCGTCGTCGTGCGCCGCGACAGGACGAGCACCGAGGCCGCCATGCCGAGGCCGGCCAGCACCAGCACCGCGCCGATGGCCAGGCCCAGGCGGTCGCGCCGGCGGTCGCCCTCGGCCAGGCGCTCGGCGAGCAGCTGCCGCTCGCCGGCCTGCAGCCGTGCCGCTTCGGCGCGCACGTCCGCCATGGCGCGTCCGGCCTCGCCGGCCAGGGCTGCGCGGGCGCCGGCGGCGTCGCCGGTCCGCGCCTCGGCGACCAGGGCGGCGAGGCGGGCCTGCCAGGCGTCCCAGAGCGAGGCGGCCGCCTCGACATGCCTGAGGTGCTCGGGATTGTCCGCCACCAGGCCGCGCAGCGCGGCGAGCCGCGCCGGCACGGCCGCCACCGCCGCGTCGAGCGGCTGCGCGGCGCTCTCGGCGCCCGTGGCGATGAAACCGCGCTCGGCAGCCTCGGCATCGGCCATGGCGGCGGTCAGGGCCAGGGCGGCGTCGATCACCGCATAGGAATGGTCGATCAAGAGGCGGCTGCGCGCCGAGGCCCTCCACTCCGCCACCAGGAAGGCGGCCGCGGTGGCGAGCACGACGATGAGCAGCGCCAGCGGCAGGATCGATCGGGGCACACGCACGCCAGCAAGCCTCCTGCCCCGCCGGGGCTCGTCGCGCTCCGCCGAGGCTCGCCCGCCGGTCGCATCCCTTCTGTTCGCGGCATGCCTTATGGCACGGGCGGAAGCCGTCACGATGGTTTCATCTTACCGTGTGGCGCCTGCGCGTCCATTGAAACCGGGCGGCGGCTCTTGCCGGGCGTCGCCCCCGCCCCACAATCAGGGAAGGATCAACAAACCGGAGAACGCCCGTGGGCGGAGAAAGCCTGCTCATCTTCCTCCTCGTCGGCCTCATCGCCGGCTGGATCGCCGGCATGGTGGTGCAGGGCGGCGGCTTCGGCCTCGTCGGCGACCTCGTCATCGGCGTGGTCGGCGCCTTCATCGCCGGCTGGCTCTTTCCGCGGCTCGGCGTCCATCTCGGCGCCGGCCTCGTCGGCGCCATCATCTCCGCCGCGCTCGGCGCCATCATCCTGCTCCTGGTCGTGCGCCTGGTCCGACGGGCCTGAACGGAAGGCGGGCGGGGCCGCGACGCTCTCGCCCGCCTCGGGCGCCTCCATTCCCAGGAAAAAATTTTTATTGGCAGAATAGCCTGTTTCCGACGCGAACAGCGCCGAGAGGATGGATTCGTGTCGTTTTCAGCCCAGTTCTGCGAAAAGACCGATGAAGATGGGGCCAGGCGATAGAGAATTCCTATCAAGCGACGAACCTGCTTTCTTGATTCCGATGGACCGCGCGCGCATCGTCGCCGGCCTTAGAACCTCTCGAAAGAGGCCGTGGATGCAGGCATACGAGGACGGGGCATACGAGGACTGGAACGCGGAACGGGCCGCCGCCATCATCGCTGCCGGCAAGGACCGCGAAGGGCCGCTCCTGCCCATCCTCCACGGCTTCATGGCGGCGTTCGGCTACGTGCCCGAGCCGGCGGTGCCGATGGTCGCCGAGGCGCTCAACCTGTCGCGCGCCGAGGTGCACGGGGTCGTCACCTTCTACCACGACTTCCGCCGCGAGCCGGCCGGGCGCCATGTGGTGAAGCTGTGCCGGGCGGAGTCCTGCCAGGCTGCCGGCTGCGAGCGCCTCGCCGACCATCTGGAGGAGAAGCTCGGCATCGGCTTCGGCGAGACCACGCCGGACGGCCGCGTCACGCTGGAGCCGATCTACTGCCTCGGTCTCTGCGCCCTTTCGCCCGCGGCGCTGATCGACGACCGCGTCGTCGCCCGCCTCGACGAGAAGCGCCTCGACGCCGTGCTGGCGGAGACGCTGCGATGAGCCTGCACCTCACGATCCCGCGCGATGCCGGCGCCCTCGCCGTCGGCGCCGACGAGGTGGCGGCGGCGCTGCAGGTCGCGGCCATGGCCCGCGGCCTCGAGCTCACCGTCACCCGCACCGGCTCGCGCGGCCTCTACTGGCTGGAGCCGCTGGTCGAGGTCGTGACCGAGGCCGGACGCATCGGCTACGGCCCGGTCACGCCCGATGACGCCGAGGGCCTGATCGAGGCGCTCGCGGGAGACGGCGCCCATCGCCTGCGCGTCGGCCGCCCCGAGGACCTGCCCTTCCTCAAGCGCCAGACGCGCCTCACCATGGCGCGCACCGGCATCGTCGACCCGCGCTCGTTCGAGGACTACCAGGCCCATGGCGGCCTCGAAGGCCTGCGCAAGGCGATCGAGATCGGCCCGGCCGCCATCGTCGAGGCCGTCACCCAGTCGGGCCTGCGCGGACGCGGCGGCGCCGGCTTTCCCACCGGCATCAAGTGGAAGACGGTGGCCGACGCCAAGGCCGACCGCAAATATATCGTCTGCAACGCCGACGAGGGCGACAGCGGCACCTTCGCCGACCGCATGCTGATGGAGGGCGACCCCTTCTGCCTGATCGAGGGCATGGCCATCGCCGGCATCGCCACCGGCGCGACCAAGGGCTTCGTCTATATCCGCTCCGAATATCCCCACGCCGTCGCCGCCATGGAAGCGGCCATGACAGCGGCGCGGCGCGGCGGGATGCTCGGCCGGGCCGTGCTCGGCTCGGCCCATGCCTTCGACATGGAGGTCCGGGTCGGCGCCGGCGCCTATGTCTGCGGCGAGGAGACCTCGCTCCTGCAGAGCCTGGAGGGCAAGCGCGGCACCGTGCGGGCCAAGCCGCCGCTGCCCGCCCACAAGGGCCTGTTCGCGCGGCCGACGGTGATCAACAACGTGCTGTCGCTGGCGACCGTGCCGATCGTCCTCGCCCGCGGCGCCGCCTTCTACCGCGACTTCGGCATGGGCCGCTCGCGCGGCACCATGCCGATCCAGCTCGCCGGCAATATCCGCTACGGCGGGCTCGCCGAGGTCGCCTTCGGCGTCACCCTCGGCGAGCTGGTCGACGATATCGGCGGCGGCACGCTCTCCGGCCGGCCGGTGCGCGCCGTCCAGGTCGGCGGCCCGCTCGGCGCCTATTTCCCGCGCGCCCTGTTCGACACGCCGTTCGATTATGAATCCTTCGCCGCCCGCGACGGCCTGATCGGCCATGGCGGCATCGTGGTGTTCGACGACACCGTCGACATGAAGCGCCAGGCGCGCTTCGCCATGGAATTCTGCAGCATCGAGTCCTGCGGCAAATGCACGCCCTGCCGCATCGGCGCCATCCGCGGCGCCGAGACCATCGACAAGATCATCGCCGGCCAGGACGTGGCGCGCAATATCGCCGTGGTCGAGGACCTCTGCCAGACCATGAAGTTCGGCTCGCTCTGCGCTCTCGGCGGCTTCACGCCCTATCCCGTCCTGTCGGCCATCCGGCATTTCCCCGAGGATTTCGACGTCACCCCGCACCGGGTGGCAGCGGAATGATGGCGATGGCCGGCATCCCGCCCTATATTGAGGGAAGCAAGGCCCCGGGCCTCGCCTCCCGTGCGACGAGGGGAGCGGACGGCCGGAGCGCCGCCGCGGCGGCCGCGATCGTCCCGATGCCCTCCGCCCACCGTCCATGGCAGGATCGCCGGTCCTGGCGCCGTGACGAAGCCGATACCCGCCCTTGCCTGCTGAGGTGACCGCTATGTCTCTCGTTCACGAAACCGACTACGGCACGCCTCTCTCGAAGTCCGAGAAGATGGTGTCGCTCACCATCGACGGCGTCGCGGTCTCCGTGCCCGAGGGCACCTCGATCATGCGCGCCGCCATGGAGATGGGCACGCAGATCCCCAAGCTCTGCGCCACCGACATGGTGGACGCCTGGGGCTCGTGCCGCATGTGCCTCGTCGAGATCGAGGGTCGCGCCGGCACGCCGGCCTCCTGCACCACGCCGGTCGCGCCGGGCATCGTGGTCCACACCCAGACCCAGCGGCTCAAGGAGATCCGCAAGGGCGTGATGGAGCTCTATATCTCTGACCATCCGCTCGACTGCCTCACCTGCGCCGCCAACGGCGATTGCGAATTGCAGGACGTGGCCGGCCAGGTCGGCCTGCGCGAGGTCCGCTACGGCTACGAGGGCGAGAACCACGTCTTCGCCAGGACCGACGGGCACGCCAACGAGAACTGGATGCCGCAGGACGGCTCCAACCCCTATTTCAACTATGATCCCGCCAAGTGCATCGTCTGCTCGCGCTGCGTGCGGGCCTGCGAGGAGGTGCAGGGCACCTTCGCGCTGACCATTTCCGGCCGCGGCTTCGACAGCCGCGTCTCGCCCGGCATGAACGAAGCCTTCTTCGAGTCCGAATGCGTCTCCTGCGGCGCCTGCGTCCAGGCCTGCCCGACGGCGACGCTGACGGAGAAGAAGGTGATCGAGATCGGCCAGCCCGAGCACTCGGTCGTCACCACCTGCGCCTATTGCGGCGTCGGCTGCGCCTTCAAGGCCGAGATGCGCGGCGAGGAGCTGGTGCGCATGGTGCCCTACAAGGACGGCAAGGCCAATCGCGGCCATTCCTGCGTCAAGGGCCGCTTCGCCTGGGGCTACGCCACCCACAAGGAGCGCATCCTGAAGCCGATGATCCGCGAGCGGATCAGCGACCCCTGGCAGGAAGTGACCTGGGAGCAGGCGATCGCCCACGCCGCCTCGGAGTTCAAGCGCATCCAGGCCAAGTACGGCAAGGATTCGATCGGCGGCATCACCTCCTCGCGCTGCACCAACGAGGAAACCTACCTGGTGCAGAAGCTGATCCGCGCCGGCTTCGGCAACAACAATGTCGACACCTGCGCCCGCGTCTGCCATTCGCCGACCGGCTACGGCCTCGGCCAGACCTTCGGCACCTCGGCCGGCACCCAGGACTTCGATTCGGTCGAGGACACCGACGTCGTCATCATCATCGGCGCCAACCCGACCGACGGCCACCCCGTCTTCGCCTCGCGCCTGAAGAAGCGGCTGCGCGCCGGGGCCCGGCTGATCGTCGTCGATCCGCGCAAGACCGACATCGTCCGCTCGGCCCATGTCGAGGCCGATTTCCACCTGCCGCTCCTGCCCGGCACCAATGTCGCCATGCTGACGGCGCTGGCCCATGTCATCGTCACCGAGGGCCTGGTCGACGAGGCCTTCGTGCGCGAGCGCTGCGACATGGAGGCGTTCCAGGCCTGGGCCGAGTTCGTGTCGGACCCGCGCCACAGCCCCGAGGCGGTGGAGCAATATACCGGCGTCAAGGCGGCGGACGTGCGCGGCGCGGCCCGGCTCTACGCCACCGGCGGCAACGGCGCGATCTATTACGGCCTCGGCGTCACCGAGCACAGCCAGGGCTCGACCACGGTGATGGCCATCGCCAATCTCGCCATGGCCACCGGCAATCTCGGCCGCAAGGGCGTCGGCGTGAACCCGCTGCGCGGCCAGAACAACGTGCAGGGCTCCTGCGACATGGGCTCCTTCCCGCACGAATTGCCGGGCTATCGCCATATCGGCACCGACAGCGTCCGCACCATGTTCGAGGAGTTCTGGGGCGCCAAGCTCGACAAGGAGCCGGGCCTGCGCATTCCCAACATGTTCGACGCCGCCGTCGACGGCTCGTTCAAAGGCCTCTACGTCCAGGGCGAGGACATCGTCCAGTCCGACCCGGACACCAAGCACGTCACGGCCGGGCTGGCGGCGATGGAATGCGTCGTCGTGCAGGACCTGTTCCTGAATGAGACCGCCAACTACGCCCATGTCTTCCTGCCGGGCTCGACCTTCCTGGAGAAGGACGGCACCTTCACCAATGCCGAGCGCCGCATCCAGCGCGTGCGCAAGGTGATGGCGCCCAAGGCCCGCTATGCCGACTGGGAGGTGACGCTGCTGCTGGCCGAGGCGATCGGCTACTCCATGCGCTACGAGCACCCCTCGCAAATCATGGACGAGATCGCCCGCCTCACCCCGTCCTTCGCCGGCGTCTCCTACGAGAAGCTGGAGGAGATGGGCTCGGTGCAGTGGCCCTGCAACGAGAAGGCACCCGAGGGCACGCCGATCATGCATATCGACCATTTCGTCCGCGGCCAGGGCCGCTTCATGATCACCGAGTACATCCCGACCGACGAGCGCACCGGATCGCGCTTCCCGCTGCTGCTGACCACCGGCCGCATCCTCAGCCAGTACAATGTCGGCGCCCAGACCCGGCGCACCGACAACTCGCTCTGGCATCAGGAAGACCTCCTGGAGATCCACCCGCACGACGCCGAGCAGCGCGGCATCCGCGAGGGCGACTGGGTCAAGCTCGATAGCCGCTCCGGCTCGACGTCCCTGCACGCCACCATCACCGAGCGCGTCGCCCCCGGCGTCGTCTACACCACCTTCCACCACCCCTCGACCCAGGCCAACGTCATCACCACCGACTATTCCGACTGGGCGACCAATTGCCCGGAATACAAGGTGACGGCGGTGCAGGTGATGCCCTCCAACGGGCCGACGGCCTGGCAGGAGGAGTACGAGGCGATGGCGAAGAACGCGCGGCGCATCGCCCTGCCCGAAGCGGCGGAGTGACCATGCCGGCCGGCGCCCAGCGCATCCGCCGCCTCTCCTTCCGCGACGGGGTCGCCGCGGAGGGCAGCCGGGCCGTGCCCGAGGAGACCGCGCTCGCCGTGGTCTATGACGGCGGCTCCTATGCCGTGATGATGGGCAGCCCCACCCATCTGGAGGATTTCGCCGTCGGCTTCTCCCTGACCGAAGGCCTGATCGGCGGGCTCGACGACATCGAGGACTTCGAGACCCTCGAGCACGAGAACGGCATCGAGCTGCGCCTGTGGCTGAAGGAGCCGCGGTCCAAGGCTCTCGCCGCCCGCCGCCGCATGATCGCCGGCCCGACCGGCTGCGGGCTCTGCGGCATCGACAGCCTGACGGAAGCCCTGCGCACGCCGCCACGGGTCGGGGCCGGCTCGCGCTTCACTCCGGCCGAGATCGAGGCGGCCCTGGCGGCGCTCGCCCCGGCCCAGGTGCTCAACCACGAGACCCGCGCCGTGCACGCCGCCGCCTTCTGGAGCCCCGACACCGGCCTCGCCGCCCTGCGCGAGGATGTCGGCCGCCACAACGCCCTCGACAAGCTCGCCGGCGCCCTGGCACGGGCGGGCATCGAGGCGACCCGGGGCCTGGTGCTGCTCACCAGCCGCGTCTCGGTGGAGATGGTGCAGAAGACCGCCACGATCGGCGCGCCGGTCATCGTCGCCGTCTCGGCCCCGACCGCGCTCGCGGTCCGCACCGCCGAGGCCGCCGGCATCACCCTGATCGGCGTCGCCCGCGGCGACGGCTTCGAAGTCTTCACCCATCCCGATCGCATCGCACCGGAGCCGATATCCCATGTCGCCTGACAAGCTCGTGCGGATGGCGAACCAGATCGGCAAGTTCTTCGCCTCCCAGGGCCCGGCCGTCGCCGTTCCCGGCATTGCCGAGCACATCCGCAAGTTCTGGGAGCCGCGCATGCGCGAGGCCATCTTCGCCCATCTCGACGCCGGCGGCGCCGGGATCGACCCGCCGGTGCGCGAAGCGCTGGAGCAGCTGCGGCAGAAGGCGGCTTGATGCAAGGGGCCTTCGGTCGCTGGCGGCCGCCCGTGCAAGCACGTTCATGCCCGGCGAGCTAAGGCGTGTCCGGAGATAGATGAATCGATGTAGGGTCCGGCCCGATACGGCCAGGCGAGACGCGACGATGGCCAATGAGCACGCAGCGCCTGCCGCTCCCCTCCCCCTTGCGGGGAGGGGTAAGGGGCTGGGGGTCCATCAGGCTAGAGCGTAGCGCACGTCACAACATGCCCTTTTTCAAGCCGATCCACCTCATTCCGCACGACCCCCACCCCTTACCCCTCCCCGCAAGGGGGAGGGGATTGGCGGGCGTCGCGTTCAATTTGGTTATTCCCGAACGACTTGTTAGCCGGCTACTTCTGCCAGCGTTTCGCGCGCCGCACGGACCACGGCCTCCGTCGTGATGTCGAACTTCGCATAGACGTCTCCGATCTTGCCGGAGGCGCCGAAGCCGTGCATGCCGACGAAGCGGCCCTGGAAGCCGATATAGCGGTCCCAGCCCATCTCGACGGCGGCTTCCACCGCGACACGCGCGTGCGTCGTGCCCATCACCGCCTTCTTGTAGGCGGCGTCCTGCTCCTCGAAGAGCAGGCGGCAGGGCATGGAGACGACCGCCGTCGGAATGCCGTCCTTCTGCAGAATCTCCCGCGCCTGGACCGCGAGCTGCAGTTCCGAGCCGGTGCCGATCAGCGTGAGCCGGCGCTCGCCGCCTTCGGCCTCGAGCAGGACATAGGCGCCCCTGGCCGACTTGTTCTCGTTGCCGGGCTCCTTGCGCAGCAGCGGCATCGGCTGGCGCGACAGCGCGATGACGGCGGCGCGGCGCGACGCCTCCAGGATCAGCTCCCAGCATTCGGCGGTCTCGACCGGATCGCCCGGGCGAAACACGCCGAGATGCGGAATCGCCCGCAGCGCCGCGAGATGCTCGACCGGCTGATGGGTCGGGCCGTCCTCGCCGAGGCCGATGGAGTCATGGGTCATGACGAAGATCGTGCGGATCTGCATCAGGGCCGCGAGGCGGATCGACGGGCGGCAATAATCGGAGAAGCACAGGAAGGTGCCGCCATAGGGGATCACGCCGCCGTGCAGCGCGATGCCGTTCATGGCGGCGGCCATGCCGTGCTCGCGCACGCCGTAATGCATGTAGGTGCCGCTGTAATCGCCGGGCTTGATCTCGATCATGCCCTTCGCCCGGGTGTTGTTCGAGGGCGTGAGGTCGGCCGAGCCTCCCAGCAGCTCCGGGATGGCGGCGGCGAGATGGTCGAGCACCGCGCCGCTGGCCTGGCGGGTCGCCAGGTCCTTGCCGCCGGCGATGAACTCGGCGCGGGCCGCGGCGATGGCCGCCTTCCAGTCGGCGGGCAGCTCGCCGCTGCTGCGCCGCTCGAACTCCCGGCGCAGGTCCTCCGGCGCCGCCTGGACGCGATCGGCCCAGGCCGTGCGGGCGGCGCGGCCCTTGGCGCCGATCTCGCGCCATGCGCGCAGCAAGTCCTCGGGGATGACGAAGGGCGGGGAGTCCCAGCCGAGGATCTTGCGGGCGCCGGCGATCTCCTCCTCGCCCGACGCGTCGCTATGGGCCTTCTGGGTGCCGGCCTTGGTGGGGAAGCCGAAGCCGATGATGGTCTTGCAGGCGATCATCGAGGGCTTGTCCGTCACGGCGCGGGCGGCGGTGATGGCGTCGCGGATGGCGTCGGTGTCGTGCCCGTCGATCTCCTGGACATGCCAGCCGGAGGCGCGGAAGCGCTCCACCTCGTTGTCCGACACCGCGAGGCTCGTCGCGCCGTCGATGGAGATGGAATTGTTGTCCCAGAAGGCGATGAGGCGGCCGAGCTTGTAGTGGCCCGCCATGGAGATCGCTTCCTCGCTGATGCCCTCCATCAGGCAGCCGTCGCCCAGGAAGACATAGGTCCAGTGATTGCAGATATCGTCGCCGAACCTGGCGTTCATGATGCGCTCGGCGAGCGCGAAGCCGACGGAATTGGCGATGCCCTGGCCGAGCGGCCCGGTCGTCGTCTCGATGCCCTCGGCATGCCGGTATTCCGGGTGGCCGGCGGTCCGGCTGTCGATCTGGCGGAAGCGCTTCAGCTCATCCAGCGTCATGTCCGTGGAGCCGGTCAGGTAGAGCAGGCTGTAGAGCAGCATCGAGCCGTGACCGTTCGACAGGAGGAACCGGTCGCGGTCGAACCAATGCGGATCGGCCGCATCGAACTGCATGAAATCCTTGTACAGAACGGTCGCGATATCAGCCATGCCCATCGGCGCGCCGGGATGGCCGCTCTTGGCCTGCTGCACGGCGTCCATGGACAGGAAGCGGATGCAATCCGCCAGGTCCCGCAAGTGCTGGTCGCGGGGCTTGGGGACCGTCTTGATCGCCGGAGGGGCGGTTACGTCAGCCATGATGGGAGGCTCCTTCTTCGCGGGGTCGTCTGGAATGCATCGGTATGGCACGGCTGCGCCGGCACCGAAACTGTGCGCCGTTCGTCCTCGATATCTTCACGCGGTCGTGCGCGCCCGCGAACGCCTGGACCGCCGAGGTTGCGTCGATTGGTCGAACTTGACCGCAGAGCGCCGAGCCTCCATCTAAGGCGCGAACGATCAGGGCACGATCGCGGGTCCGGCACCCTCCATGCCGTCCGATCTGCAGTCGCCTTGCTTCCGGAAGCCGCTCACTGGGGCGGCTTCGCCGTTTTGAGCCCCTGTTCAACCTGAACCCGATCGGACATCCCATGGCCCGCAAGAAATCCAAGCCGCTCGACAGTGCCTATGTGCTGTTCGACGTCATCTACGAGGACGATTCCCGCCGCTCGAACCGCCGCGTCCCCTCCTCGCTGGTCGGCGGCCTCGACGGCGACGCGCCGGTGCTGCAGTTCCTGATCGAGCAGGACGAGGCGATCGCCGAGAAGTCCGGGCGCCCGCGCCTGGAGATCAAGCGGATGGTCCGCTCGGAGGCATAAGAGCGGCGGACGCGCCGGCGCCCTTGCCCAAAGCCGCGCATATTGCTAAGGGAGCCCCCGTTCGGGCTGCCCGCGACCGCGGTCATGGGCCGCCGATCGGGTGCACGGGGCAAGACCCCCGCGCCGGGTTCTCCGGAACCGGCCGCCCGGACTTGGACTGACGTTCCTGCCCTGCGGGCCACGCGCCGGCCGGCATCGCCGCCCGATCATCGGGGGCAGCCGTTTCGGATCGCCGATCTCTCCGACGAGATGCGATCCGTGCCGTGCGGCGGGAGCGATGATCAACACCAACCAGCCGGCGCCAGGAAACCTGCATGTCCGCACACGCACTCGCACTGCGCGAAGATTTCGCCGCAATGCTCGACGAGTCCTTCGGCACCGCCGATGCCGCCGAGGGCTCCGTCGTCAAGGGCACCGTCGTCGCCATCGAGAAGGACCTCGCCGTCATCGACGTGGGTCTGAAGACCGAAGGCCGCGTCGCCCTCAAGGAATTCAACGGCCCCGGCCGTGAGAACGGCATCAAGGTCGGCGACGTGGTCGAGGTCTATCTCGAGCGCATCGAGAACGCCCTCGGCGAAGCCGTGATCTCGCGCGACAAGGCGCGCCGCGAGGAGAGCTGGGTCAAGCTGGAGAAGTCGTTCGAGGCCAACGAGAAGGTCGAGGGCGTCATCTTCAACCAGGTCAAGGGCGGCTTCACCGTCGACCTCGACGGCGCCGTGGCCTTCCTGCCGCGCTCCCAGGTCGACATCCGGCCGGTGCGCGACGTCGGCCCGCTGATGAACATCCCGCAGCCCTTCCAGATCCTCAAGATGGACCGGCGCCGCGGCAACATCGTCGTCTCGCGCCGCACCGTGCTCGAGGAGAGCCGCGCCGAGCAGCGCCACGAGATCGTCCAGAACCTCGAAGAGGGCCAGGTGGTCGACGGCGTGGTCAAGAACATCACCGATTACGGTGCGTTCGTCGACCTCGGCGGCATCGACGGCCTGCTGCACGTCACCGACATCGCCTGGCGGCGCGTCAACCATCCGACCGAGCTCCTGACCATCGGCCAGCAGGTCAAGGTCAAGATCATCAAGATCAACCACGAGACCCACCGCATCTCCCTGGGCATGAAGCAGCTCCAGGCCGATCCGTGGCAGGGCATCGAGGCGAAGTACCCGATCCAGGCCAATTTCAAGGGCCGCGTCACCAACATCACCGACTACGGCGCCTTCGTGGAGCTGGAGCCGGGGATCGAAGGCCTGATCCACGTCTCCGAGATGTCGTGGACCAAGAAGAACGTCCACCCCGGCAAGATCGTCTCCACCTCGCAGGAAGTGGAAGTGCAGATCCTCGAGGTCGATCCGGTCAAGCGCCGCATCTCCCTCGGCCTCAAGCAGACGCTCTCCAACCCGTGGACCGACTTCGCCGAGTCCCATCCGAACGGCAGCGTCGTCGAGGGCGAGGTCAAGAACAAGACCGAGTTCGGCCTGTTCATCGGCCTGGACGGCGACGTGGACGGCATGGTCCACCTCTCCGACCTCGACTGGAACCGTCCGGGCGAGCAGGTGATCGACGAGTTCAAGAAGGGTGACCTGGTCAAGGCCGTGGTGCTCGACGTCGACATCGAGAAGGAGCGCATCTCGCTCGGCATCAAGCAGCTGGCGGGCGATCCCTTCGTCGACGCGGGCGAATTGAAGAAGAACCAGGTCGTCACCTGCGAGGTGATCGACGTCAAGGAAGGCGGCATCGACGTCAAGATCACCGGCACCGATCTGACGGCCTTCATCCGCCGCGGCGACCTCGCCCGCGACCGTGCCGACCAGCGTCCGGAGCGTTTCGCGGCCGGCGAGAAGGTCGACGCCCGCGTGGTGCAGTTCGACCGCAAGGCCCGCAAGGTGCAGGTCTCGATCAAGGCCCTGGAGATGGCCGAGGAGAAGGAAGCGATCGCCCAGTACGGCTCGTCCGACGCCGGCGCCTCGCTCGGCGACATCCTCGGCGCGGCGCTGCGCGCCCGCAACGAGAAGAAGTAAGGCCGGGCCTCCCGGCCGCCCCGACCGCAGATCGAACCCGCGCCGCTCGCCGGCGCGGGTTTTTTGTTGGGCTCAGGCTTCCGCCGCCGGACGCCCGGCCGCCTCGTGGTGGGCGCGCAGCGGCAGCTCCGGCAGGAACAGGAGCGCCACCAGCCCCAGCGCCGCCACGCCGGTGCCGACGGCGAAGGTGGTGGCGATGGCGTGCCGGTAGAGCTCGACCAGCGCGGCATGGGTCTCCGGCGCCAGGGCGGTGAGGTGGGGCATGCCGCCCTCGGCCGGCATGCCCTCCACGCCGAGCGAGGCCGCCCGCAGCCGCCAGGCCAGGATGGCGCCGGCGCCGGCCACGCCCACCAGCCCGCCGAGCGAGCGGAAGAAGGCCAGCGCCGCCGTGCCGACGCCGCGATGCGCGGTCGGCAGGGCGTTCTGCACGGCGATGGTCATGTTGGGCATGACCAGGCCGAGCCCGAGGCCGAGCAGGAGCATCGCCGGCTCGATCGCGGTCAGCCCCCAGGCGTCGGCGACGCCCCAGGCCAGCGTGGCGAAAGCGGTGACGGCCACGGCAAGGCCGACGAGCTGCGCCGGCTTGTAGCGGCCCGAGCGCAGCAGCACCCGGCCGTTGAACACGGAGGAGATCACCAGGCCGACCATCAGCGGCGCCGTGAGCAGGCCGGAGCTGGAGGGGCTGGCGCCCATCACCGCCTGGAAGAACAGCGGGAAGAACAGGCTGGCGCCGAGCAGGCCCATGAAGGTCAGCGCGAGGACCAGGCAGGCGACGAGGAAGAGCCGGTTGGCGAACAGCGCCGGCGGCAGCACCGGCTCCGGCTCGCGCCCGATATGCCGGACGAACAGGACGAGGCAGGCCAGCGCCGTGCCGGCGGCGAGCCCGATCTCGGGCGACAGCCAGGGCCAGCGCGACCCGCCCAGGGTCAGGGCGAGCAGGAAGGCGGTGGTGCCGGTGGTCAGCAGCGCCGCGCCGGCATAGTCGATCCGCCGCGACCCGGCCGGGCGGCGGCTTGGCAGCGTGCGGGCGATGACGGCGAGAGCCGCCGCCCCGATCGGCAGGTTGACGTAGAAGATCCAGTGCCAGGAGAGCAGGTCGGTGATGAGGCCGCCGAGCACCGGGCCGATGATGGTGCACACGGTCATGACGGCGACGATCGCCCCCTGCTGGCGGCCGCGCCGGGCCGGCGGCACGAGGTCGCCGATGATGATCTGGGCGAGCGGCATCAGCCCGCCGGCGCCGATGCCCTGGACAGCGCGGAACAGGATGAGCTGGACCAGCGTCTGCGCCGCCCCGCTCAGCACCGAGCCGAGCAGGAAGATCAGGATGGCGGCGTAGATCATCGGCTTGCGGCCATACTGGTCGCTGAGCCTGCCGTAGAGCGGCATGGTCGTGGTCGAGGTCAGGACATAGGCGGTGACTACCCAGGACAGGTGCTCGACGCCGCCGAGGTCGCCGACGATGCGCGGCAGCGCCGTCGCCACGATGCTCTGGTCGATGGCGCCGAGCGCCAGCACGATCATCAGGCCGAGGAACACCGCCCGGATCTCGCGGCGCGTCGGCGGCGCCGCCTCCGGCGCCGGGACGGCGGACTGCGACGCCTCGCTCATCGGCCGATCTCCTCCAGCGGCGCGATCGCCGCGCGGATCGCCTGGCGAGCCGGCGCCGGCAGCTGCGCCAGGCGGCGTGCCAGCCAGTCCGTGCGGCTGCGCCGGATGGTTTCGAGCAGGTCCCGCCCCTTCTCGGTGGCGATCAGGCCGATGCGGCGCCGGTCGCGCGGATCGGGCGGGGTGCGCTCCACCAGCCCGGCCAGCTCCATCGCCTTGACATGGCCGCTGATGGTCGGACCCCGCAGCTTCTCCTCTGCGGCGAGCTCGACGACCCCGATGCCCGGGCGCTTGACGATGCTGACGAGCAGCAGCGTCTGCAGCGGCGAGATGTCGAGCTCCGGCCCCTCGCGCCGGAGCCGGCGCATCAGGCGGTGCAGCGCCGGTCTCAACGCCTCGGCCAGCGCCCAGGCCTCGTCCGCGTCATGGGGTGGAAGGACATCCGCCACGGCTCGTTCCATGCCTGTCGATCGGTAGGCTACCTATCTATTGGATCGATGTGGCGAAGGCAAGGCAACGTAACGCAAAGGCCGTCGCTTCACGGACGCATCATCGGCGGCCGGCAAGCCCCACCGCAGGCAGAGTTGCACATACTTGTATAGACAACATGGCCAAGGGCTGATGCATCGAGGCGCGAACCGACCTGCCGAGCCGCCGCAGGGCTGCGCAGGCCGTGGCAATGGCGCAGCCGGCACCGATCGATCCAGACGAAGGCGGCCGGCGCGGGCGCTCGCGCCGATACTCTCAGGCGGCTTCCTGGATGGCGGCGAGCCGCCAGTCCGAGCCGCGGGAGCGGGCGAAGGTCCAGACCTCCTTGGTCTCGGTCGGCCGCTGGGCATCGCCCTCGACCACCCGGCCGGAGGCGCGCTCCACCGTGGCGTCGCGGCTGCGATAGCGCATCGCCACGGTGGCATAGTCGGTATCGCCCTCGCGCCAGGCCTCGGCGAGATCTCCCTGCAGGAGCTGCACGTCCGCGACCTCGTTGCGCAGGCCGCGCGCCGCGTTGCCGTCGAGCTCTTCGCGCAGCACCGCCCCGGCCTCCGGCATGGTGCGGGCCGCGAGGGCCGCCCGGTCCTCGCGGCCATAGGCCGTCTGGATCTCGCCGAGCAGCCGCTCGAACGTGTCGAGGTCGCCGCTGCCGATGCCGATCTCGTCCCGCGCGTTCGAGGGTCGGCCCGCCCGGGGGGCGGCACCCCGCGCGATGCCGGCGAGCCCGCCCGGCGCCGGCGGCGCGGCGCCGAAGCCGCCGCCCGGCGTCGCCGGCTGCCGCGCCGCGAAGAAGCGCATCGCCAGCATCGCCACCAGGGCGATGACGCCGAACTGCAGGATGAGCGCGAGCAGGCCGGAAAGGCCGCCGAAGCCATAGCCGAGCAGCATCCCGAGGGCGCCGCCGATCAGCAGGCCGCGCATCAGACCCCCGCCGAACAGGCCGGGACGGGACGGCATCTGCGGAGCGGCGGCCGGCACCGACCGGGGCGCCATCGTCGGGCTGATCGGCGATACCGGCCCTGACGCCGTCTGCGTCGGAGCCGGCGCGAGGTAGGTGCGGGCGCCGCGGCTGCCGAAGCTGCCGCCGCGGCGGGCATCGGCATGGTCGACGGCCACCAGGCTCGTCGCGAGAACGACTGCGAGAGCGGCGGCCAGGCTGCGGAAACGCGTCACGGGGTTCGATGCCTCGTCGGTTGATGTCGCGGCTGATATGGGGATCGCCTTGCCGCCTGGGAAGGCCGCCGGCCCTCAGGCGCGCAGCAGGCGGGCCAGGGCGGCGTCGAGCAGGGCCTCCGGCAGCTCCATCAGCGCCGGCCGCGCCGTCCAGACCAGGGCGGCCCGCACCGTCCGGCCGGGATAGAGCCTGGCCAGCAGCGCCCGGTAGACCGCGAGCTGCGCCACCGCATCCTCGGGCACCCCGGCGAGATCGGCCGGCGGGTCGCGGCTGGTCTTGAAATCGGCGATCAGCACCGCGCCCTCTCCCGCCTGGAGCCGGTCGACCCGGCCCGTCACCGCCAGCGGCGGGCCGTCCTCGCGCGCGAGGCGCCCGGCGATCGGCACTTCCGCCCGCCCGCCCGGCGCGAACAGCGGCGCGAAGCTGGGATCGTCGAGGATGCGCAGCACCTCGCCCACCAGCGCCTCGTGCCCGTCGGCGAGCTCCGGCGCGGCGCGGGCGAGGAAGCGCCGGGCCGCGGCGAGCCGGTCCTCCGGCGCGATCTCCGGCAGGGACTGCAGCAGCCGATGCGCCAGGCGGCCGCGCGCGGCCGCGGCCGCCCCGCCCCGGGCACGGGCCGCGACGGTTTCGGCGGCCGGCACCGCCGCGGCGTCCGAGGGGCGCAGCACTCGCGCCGCCGGCGCCGGGGCCGGGGCGAAGGCGTGGAGCCAGGGCGGATCGGCCTCGCGCGCCGCCGCGGCCGCCGGCGACGGCGCGGCGACGGCGATGCGCGGCGTCCGCTCCCAGACGAGGCGCTCGCCGGCACCCTCCGGCATGGGCTCGGCCCGCGCCCCGCCGGCGCGCAGGGCCTCCTCGATCATGTCGTACCAGTTGCCGTCGCGCCGCGCCCGCTTGCCCTCGAAGCCGGTGACGACCAGGCGCTCCTCCGCCCGCGTCATCGCCACATAGAGCAGCCGCCGATGCTCGCCTTCGTCGGCCCGGCGCAGCCGCAGGCGCTCCAGCGCCAGCAGCGGCGGATCGGACGCCATCTTCGGCGACCAGGCGAACAGCGGCTCGCCCTGCGGCGCCAGGGGATCGACGGGGAAGAACAGCTTCGGATCGTGCCGGCCGCTCGGCGTGCCGCAGGTATCGGCCAGCACCACCACCCGGGCCTCCAGCCCCTTGGCGCCGTGCACGGTCATGACGCGCACCTCGTCGCGCGCCACGTCCATGTCGCGCTTCACCTGCGCCTCGGCGGCGCCGAGCCAGGCGAGGAAGCCCTGGAGGCTCGGCGTTTCCGCCCGCTCGTAATTGGCGGCGGCGTTGAGGAACTCGTCGAGCGCGTCGATCGCCTCCGGCCCGAGCCGCGCCAGGATGGCACGCCGGCCGCCGTCACGGGTGAGGAGGTCGGCGAAGAAGGTCGTCGGCGGCTTGAATGCCGCCTCGTCGATCCATTGCGCCAGCCGCCGATGCGCGGCGCGGCAGGCCGGATCGTCGGCGGCGGCCGCCTCCAGCGCCGCCCAGAGCGTGCCGCGCCGGCCAGGGGCGAGGCGGATCAGCACCGCGTCGTCGAGCCCGATCAGCGGCGTCTTCAGCAGCGCCGCCAGGGTCAGGTCGTCCTGGGGGGCGAGCACGAAGCGGGCCAGCGCCACCAGATCCATCACGGCGATATGGTCGGTCAGCACCAGCCGGTCGGCGCCGGCGACGGCAACGCGCTCGTGCTTCAATTCGCGGATCACCGCCTCGAACACGGCGTTGCGGCTGCGCACCAGCACCATGACGTCGCCGGCGCGGTAGCGCGCGCCCGTCGCCGGATCGCCCTCGTCGATCAGCCGCCGCACCTCGCGCGCCACCCGCCGCGCCACCTTCGCCGCCGGGCTCGAGCCCGGCGTCTCGTCGAAGGGCGCGTCCCAGGCCTCGATGTCGGGCTCTGCGTCGGGGCGCTCCACCGGCCAGACCTCGACACGCCCCGGCTCCTCCCCGCGCACGGTCGGGTGCTCGGTCGCGACATCGTCGAAGGACAGGCCCCGCCGGTTGTCGACGTCGGCGAACACCGCATCGACCGCTGCCAGCACGTCGCGGGTCGAGCGGAAGGAATGGGTGAGGTCGATCTCCTCGAACGGCTGCTCGGCGTCGCGGAAGCGGCCGGCGAACAGCCGGCGCATCCGGGCGAAGGCGTCCGGCGCCGCGCCCTGGAAGGAATAGATCGACTGCTTCTCGTCGCCGACCGCGAACAGGGTGCGTGCCACGAGGCGCGCACCCTCCCCGGCCGAGAACTCGCGCGCCAGGCGCTCGACGATGTCCCATTGCGACGGGCTGGTGTCCTGCGCCTCGTCGACCAGGATATGGTCGATGCCCTGATCGAGCTTGTAGAGCACCCAGTCCGCCCCGGCGCGCCGCAGCAGCGACAGGGTGCGCGCGACGAGGTCGTCGAAATCCAGCACCGCCCGCCGCCGCTTGCCGGTCTCGTAGCCGGCTATCAGCTTCTCGGCCAGCACCAGCAGCGCCTCGGAGCGCTCGACGCAGGCGGCGGCGCGCCGGCGCTCGGCCAGGTCGGCGACGCGCGCCTGCTCCGCGTCCAGCCGGGCGGCGAGGCCCGGCAGGCGCTTGCGCCCGTCCTGGGTCAGAAGGGTCGCGCGGGGCGCCTCCTCCCGGGTCAGGAACACGCCGGCATAGGCCTCGCAGCGCTCGCGCAGGCTGCCGGCGGCAGCCGCCGACTCCAGGGAAGCTGCGGCGCTCAGGTGGGATTTGCCGCCGAGGGCGCGCAGCTCGGCGGCGATGCTGCGCCATTCCGCAGCCGGCAGGCCTTCGCCGGAGATGCTCGCCTCGATCGCCGCGACGGTCTCCTCCTCCCCGAGCCCCAGGGCCCGCCGCAGGCGCGCGGCAGCGCCGGCCGGCGTGCGCGCCTTGCGCAGGATGGCGCGCAGCGTGTCGCGCTCGCCGGTGAGCTCGACCACCAGCTTGTCGAAGCTCTCCGCCCCCGCCTCCTCGACCACCCGCGCCATGGCCCGGCCGAGAGGGCCGTCGGGCGCGAGATTGGCCTCGATCAGCATGGCCTGGCGCGCATCGCCCAGCAGTTCGGCCGCGCCGCGGTCGTCGAGCACCGAGAACTGCGCCGGGACGTTGGCCTCGAAGGGAAAGAGGTGCAGCACCCGCTCGCAGAAGGCATGGATGGTGAGGAGCTTGAGGCCGCCGGGCGTCTCCACCGCCGCCGCGAACAGCCGCCGCGCCCGGGCCAGCGCCGCCGCGTCCGGCAAGGCTCCCTCGATCGCGGCGATCTCCCGCGCCAGCTCGGCATCGGGCAGGCGGGCCCAGCGGCCGAGGTCGCGGAAGATGCGGTTCTGCATGTTGGCGGCCGCCGCCTTGGTGAAGGTCAGGCACAGGATGCGCGCCGGCGCCGCCCCGGCGAGCAGCAGCCGCACCACCCGGCGCGTCAGCACCGTGGTCTTGCCCGAGCCGGCATTGGCCGACACCCAGGCCGAGACGGCGGGATCGGAGGCCCGGCGCTGGCGCTCGATGGTGACGGGCGGGATGTGGCGGGTCACGGCGGTGCACACGCGGGGGCCGCACATGCGGCAGCGAGTCCCGTCGGATCGGCGGCATGAACGGGGTGGAACGAAGCGCAACCGAAGCCTTCTCCACCGGAGGTGGGGAAGGTGGCGCCACGAAGTGGCGACGGATGGGGTGTGGCCCGCTGGTCTCGACGCTTGCCAGATCTGCACAAGCATCCGCGCCATCCGAACATCGCCTCGAACTTGCCCACCACACCCCATCCGCCCATGCTCCGCATGGGCACCTTCCCCAGCTTCGTGGGGAAGGCTTTCGCGTGCCTTATCCTGCTCTGCGCCGCCCCTCCCCTCATTCCGCCTCCTCCGCCTCGCCGGCCAGCGACCATTCGCGCACGCGGGCGAGGTGGTCGTAGTCGCCGGCGAAGCGCTTCTGGAACATCGGGTGCAGGCGCGAGGCATAGGGCGTCGCCGGGTCCTCGAAACGGTCGATCAACCCCTTGAGCCGCAGGAGCGAGCGCAGCGCCACCGCTTCGGCCGTCTCGTCCTTGAACTGGATCGGCTTCTCCTGGCCGCCCTCGCGGTCGCCGGCGAGCCGCACGATGGCCAGGCCCGCGAGGAGCTCGGCCCGGGGCAGGCCGGCAAAGCCGCCTTGCATCAGCATGGCCGCCTCCAGGGCGAGCTGCGGGGCGAGGCCGACCTGGACTTGGGGGCCCGTCGGTGCCTGGCCGGTCTTGAAGTCGACGATGCTCCAGCCGCCGTCGCGCCGGGCCTCGATGCGGTCGGCGCGGGCCCTGAGCGTGAAGACGCGCCCGCCCGCCGTGTCCCAGGTGAGCCGGCCCGACGCCTCGACATGCACGGCGGCGAGGTCGCCGCGCCGGCTGCGCTCCCATTTCGTCAGGAAGGCGGCGATGCGGGCAAAGCGCGGACGCCAGAAGGCCTGCACGTCGGGATAATCGGCGAAATCGGCGAACAGGCGCTCCTCGATCGCTCGCAGCCGCGCCTCGGCGTCCGGCGGCACGCCGCCGGCGCACAGGGCGGCGAATTCGGCCGCCGCCGCGTGCACCAGGGTGCCGCGGTCGGCCGCGCCCGGCGCCGTGGCGATCTCCTCGAGCGGCTCGAGCCCGAGGACATGACGGCCATAGATGGCGTAGGGGTCGCGCACCAGGGTCTCGATCTCCGTCACCGACAGCGAGGCCGGGCGCAGCGCCAGGGGCGGGCGCGGCTCCGGGGCGCCGAGCGCCGGCAGAGCCTGGCGGGGCGCATCGATCCGCCCGGCGAGGTCGCGCCAGCGGCCCCCGCCTGCGGCGATGGCCGCGTGCACGTCCGGCCGGGCGGCGGCGAGGCGCTGCAGCCAGCGGGCGGCGACGGTCGGGGCGCCGCCGCGCTTCAGCGCCCGCGTCAGCACCACCTCGCCGGCGCCGAAGGCCTGCTCGAAATCGTGCGCGGTCAGGCCGATGCGCTTTTCCGGCGCCGGCAGGCCGATCGCCGCCCGCATCGGCCGGTTGAGCCAGGGATCCGTGCGCATGTCGGGCGGCCACACGCCTTCGTCCAGGCCGCCGAGCACCAGGCGATCGACCGGAATGAGCCGCGCCTCCAGGAGGCCGAAAATCGCGATGGCGGGGTGCCTCGGCTCGCCGCCGCGCGCGGTGCGGCCGGCGGCCAGCGCCGCGAACAAGCCAGGATATTCGGCGGCCGGGCAGTCCAGCGCTGCGGGCGGCACCGCGAGCAGTTCCTCGAAGAAGTCGGCCAGCGCCTCCCCGGCCTCGCCGGCATAGAGTTCCGGCGTGCCGGCGCCCGCGGCCTCGGTCGCCGCGACATGGGCGGCGAACAGGGTGCTCGCCGGCGCGGCACCGGCCTCACGCAGGGCGGCGCGCAGCGGCGACAGCGCCGTGTCGAGCGCGTCGAGCAGCCGGGCGGCAGCGGCCCAGTCCGCGGCCGAGAGCGCCCGCCGCGCCGCCGGCGCATGGGGATCGCCGGCACGGGCCTCGCCGAGCGCCAGCGCCTTGCGCAGACCAACGATGCCGGGCGGCGGCTGCGGACCGCGCAGCGCGCCGATCTCGAGCGCCTGCGTCGCCGCACGCACCGCGCCGCGGCCGAGCCCGAGAGCGGCGAAGGGGTGCTTCAGCAGCGCCAGCACCGGCACGGCGGCGAAATCCGACAGCGCCACGTCGAGCACCAGGCGGGCGAACACGCCGGGCGGGGTCGACAGCAGCGGCCGGCCGGCGCTGTCGTCGGCCTCGATGCCCCAGCGGCCGAGCTCGGCCGCCACCCGGGCGGCGAGCGCCCGGTCCGGTGTGATCAGCGCCGCCCGGCGGCCCGGCATCTCCAGCGTCTCGCGCAGCACCAGCGCGACGGCGAGCGCCTCCTCCGCCTCGTTCGCCGCCTCCACCAGGGTGACGTCGGCGAAGGCGGCGCCCGCTTCCGCGGCGTCCGCGCCAGGCGTTGCGGCCCATAGATGCGTCGTTTCCGCCGGCCGGAGCGCCTCGGACAGGATGCGCTGGCGCTCGGCCCTGGCGCGTGGCGCGCGGCCGAGGGGCGCCACCGCCTCCCGCTCCACGCCGAACGCGGCGAGCAGCGCCTTGAGGCCGGCCTGCGGGTGGCCGGGCGCGCCCTCCCCGTCGGTGATGGCTCGCCAGGAGGCCTCGTCCAGGCCCTGGTCGAGCCCCGGCAGCACCACGGCGCCGCGCGGGTTGGCCGCCACCGCCCGCATCAGGTCGCGCGTCGCCGGAATCGAGCCGGTCGAGCCGGCGACCACCACCGGCCCGGTCGCCGCGGCCGAGAACCGCTCGACCTCGGCCTCCAGCAAGAGGTTGCGGCGCTCGGCCGCATCGAGCCGCCCCTGCTCGGCGACATGCGCCGGCCATTGCGCCGTGACGATCTCCAGGAAACGGGTGGTCAGGTCCCAATAGCGGTCGTAGCGCCCCTGGTGCTCGGCGGTGAGGATCTCCAGCGCCGCCGCGGGCACGCGCTCGATGGTCATGCCGTCGATGAAGCGCCCGAGCTCCACCGCCAGGGCCGCCGCGTCGCCGGAGGAGGAGGGGATCAGCAGCGGCTCCGCCTCGCCCTCTTCCGGCAGCAGCGCCCCGGCGAGGCCCTTGCTCCAGGCCAGGATCAGCCGGGTCAGGGCGATCTGGCGCTCCAGCCCGCCGACCGCCTCGGGCAGGCCGAGCGCCTCGGCGCCGGCCTCGAAGGCGGCCTCGTCCTCGTCGACCTCGCCGAGCGCCATCAGGCGCGGCAGCAGCACCGCCTCGCCGCCGAGCCGATCGAGGAACACCTCGCGCAGCGCCCGGATCGAGCGGCGCGTCGGCAGGAACAGCGTGGCGGAGGCGAGCGCCAGCGGGTCCGCGCGGGGCACGAAGCCGGGCACGAGCACGCCGTCGACCAGGGCGTCGACCAGCGTGGCGAGGAAGGGCGCCCCCGGCGGGATGGTGAAGAGGTTGAGCCCGCGCGCCATGCCTCACTGGCCGAGGACGGCTTCGCCCAGGCGCAGCGGCGCGGTGAGGATCGTGCCGGCCGTGTCGACGACGAAGGTGCCGGTGCGCGAGATCGGGTTGCCGCGCTGGGCGAGATCGTCGCGCGCCACCACGTCGTGCAGCGTCGGCAGGATGTTGAGGAACTTGCTGTGGCGCATGGTGTCCTCGCTCGCCTGGTCGGAGAGGTCGATCACCCTGAGACCATACTGCTTGATCGCCGCCTGCGCCTGCGGCGTGTCGACCAGCACGTTGCCGACCCGCGGCACGTCGCCGGCCAGGCGCTGCGAGGCGGCGAGGGCCCGGTCGTCGCGCGAGACGATGACGGTGATCGGCTCGTTGAGCTTGCCGATGACGTCGAGCTGGGTGCGGAACACGTCGACGTCGATGTCGGGCGACATCAGGAACACGTCGCCGAGCTTGGCCAGAAAGGGCGAGCTGGCGCGCAGCTTGGCCTGGCGCAGCGTCTCCACCGCCAGCCAGTTGCCCATGCTGTGGGCGAGGATGTGGATCCGCTTCACGCCGGGAGCGCGGGCGACGTCGTCGAGGAACTGCTCGAGATAATCGCGGGAATAGGTCGTGCTCTCGCGATCGGCGACATAGCCGGTCAGCGTGCCGCGCGAAGGCCAGGCGAAGGCGACCATGGTGCCGGGAAAGCCGCCATCCTTGGTGAGCTGCGCCACCCGGAACACGGCTTCCTGATAATTGGTGTTGTAGCCGTGCACGAACACCACCACGTCGCCGCTGGCCGGCTTGCCGCCTGGCTGGCGGGCGGCGAGATCCGCGTCGAAGGCGGCACGGTCGAGAGTCTCGCTGCGGGTCACCACGAAATTGCGGGCCGGATCCCCTGGCGGGCGGTCGGGCCATTCGATCGTGCCCGTCACGTGCGTCGGCGGAATCGAGATCTGGTAGCGCTCGTAGTTGAGCGTCCGCGACCGGCCGTCCGTGAAGGCATAGCGGTCCTGGGTCGAACGGTCGCGGGTGGTGGCCACCAGCACCGAGACCGGGGTGCCGACGCCGGTCGCCTCGACGGGATGCAGCAGCAGGCTTCCCGGCCGTTCGCCGCAGGCGGCGAGGCTCGCCGCCAGCACCATGGCCGCGGCCAGCCGCAACCCCGTTCTCATGGCGTCCATCATCGCGAGCGCATGCCTCCCGGTCGGCCGGCAATCTATCGGGCCGGACGCCGGGAGGGAACCGGCAATCGCCCGGCGTCCCCGGAAGGCCGCCGCGCCGGGCTCGGCGTCCCCGGAAGGCCGCTGCGCCGGGCTCAGCGTCCCTTCCACACCGGCGCCCGGCGCTCGACGAAGGCCTTGGCACCTTCGCGCGAATCCTCCGAGAGCTGCATGGCCCGGTGTGCCGGCACCTTGCCGGCGGCGACGTGCTCATAGGCCTCGCGCACGCTCATGCCGTCGGTCTCGGCCAGGATCGCCTTGACCGCGGCCACCGCCAGCGGCGCTGCCGCGACGATGCGCTCGGCCAGGGCGCGGGCCGTCGCCATCAGCTCGGCGCCCGGCACGACGGCATTGGCCAGGCCCCAGGCCTTGGCCTCCGCGGCCGTGAAGCGCCGGCCGGTGAGCAGCAGCTCCGCGGCGACCGCCGGCGGGATGCGCCGCGGCAGGCGCTGGATGCCGCCGGCATCGGCGACCAGGCCGACCGTCACCTCCGACAGGGCGAACTCGGCATGGTCGGCCACCACCATCAGGTCGGCGGCCAGGGCCAGCTCGCAGCCGCCGGCGATGGCGACGCCGTTGACCGCGGCGATCACCGGCTTGGACAGCTCCCAGAAGGCGGTGAGGCCGGCAAAGCCGCCGGGGCCGAAATCCGTGTCCGGCTCCTCCGCGCCCGACGCCGCAGCCTTGAGGTCCCAGCCCGCCGAGAAGATGCGCTCGCCGCCGCCGGTGAGGATCGCCACCCGGAGCGCCGGGTCGTCCTGCAGGGTGCGGAAGGCGGCGTGCAGCGCCCTGGACGTGGCGAGGTCGATGGCGTTGGCCTTGGGCCGGTCGAGCGTGACCTCCAGCACCGCGCCGCGACGTTCCAGCTTGACGGCTTCGCTCATCGGCCTGCTCCTGTTCCGGGGGTGTCGACCATGCGGATCAGCGCGTCGGCCGCCACCGCCCCATAGCCTTCCGGCAGCACGAACAGCGGGTTGACGTCGAGCTCGACCAGCCGGTCGGCATTGCGCTGGGCAAAGTCGGCCACGGCCAGGATCGCCCGCACCGTGGCCCGGATGTCGCCCTTGGGCTTGCCGCGGAAGCCTTCCAGCAGCCGGGCGACGCGCAGCCCCATCAGCCGCTCGCGCACCTCCTCGGCGGTGACCGGCAGCAGCATGGTGGTGGCGTCCTGCAGGAGCTCGACCATGACGCCGCCGGCACCGACGGTGAGCGTTGGACCGAACTGGGCATCGCGCACCACGCCGACGATCAGCTCGGCCACCGGCCGCTCGACCATGCGCTCGACCAGGAACCGGTCGGACAGGTGCGACATGGCGTCGACCGCGTCGGCGACGTCGGCGCGCGAGCGCAGGCCGAGCTTGACGCCGCCGACGTCGGACTTGTGCGCCACCGTCTCCGAATGGATCTTCACCGCCACGGGAAAGCCGAGCGCGGCGGCGGTGGAGGCGACCTCGACCGCCCGGGCGAGACGGCTCGGCGGCACTTCCAGCCCGTGGCGGGCGAGCAGGCGCTTGGATTCGTGCTCGCTCAGGACGCGCGCCTTGCCGATATCGAGCGCGGCCGGCGGCTTCAGCGCCACCAGGCCGGCGCGGCGCGCCCGGGCGGCGCCGAAGGCGGCGGCATGGGCAGTGGCGGTCAGGGCGTCGCCGATGCCCTGCAGCGGCGCCACGCCGAGCGCCATCAGCGCCTTGGCGTCCTCCTCCGGCATGTTCTCGGGCAGCGAGGCCACTACCGCGGCCCGGGCCGCGTTCTTCTTCGCGGCGGCGGCGATGGCGGCCCGCGCCGCGGCGAAGCCGCCGTCCGGCACCAGGCCGCGATCGGTGCGCGGCTGGTCGAGCACCAGGAGGTTGAGGTCGTAGCCGGAGGCCAGCATCTCGCCGAACACCGCCTCGTTGGCCGCGGCGTCGCCCCAGATATAGGTGTGGTAGTCGAGCGGGTTGGCGACGTGAACCTTCTCGGTCAGCAAAGTCTGCAGCCGGGCGGCATTCGCCTCGGGGATCGGCGCGAAGTCGAGGCCGCGGTCCTCGGCAATGTCGGCGATCAGCGCCGCTTCGCCGCCCGAGCAGCTCATCGACGAGATCCGCCGCCCGGGCAGGCCGCCGAACATGTGCATCAGCTTCAACGTCTCGACGAAGGCCGGCACGTCGCCGACCCGCGCCACGCCATAGCGCTGGAACAGGGCGTCGTAGAGCCCGTCCGGCCCGGCGAGCGAGGAGGTATGGCTCATCGCCATCTCCGCGCCGATGCGCGAGCGGCCGGTCTTGAGCACCACCAGCGGCACGCCCTTCTCCAGGGCCGCGATCGCCGCCTTGGAGAACAGCGCCGCGTCGCCGACGCCCTCGATGTGCAGCCCGATCGCCGTGACGCGGTCGTCGGCGAGCAGGGCCTCGATATAGTCGCCGTGGTCGCCGATCGCCTTGTTGCCGACGGCGATGACATAGGCGACCGGCAGGCCGCGCCGCTGCATCGTCACGTTGAGGGCGATGTTGCCGGACTGGGTGATGATCGCCACGCCGCGCTCGCAGCGCTCGGCCCCGTGCGTGTCCGGCCACAGCACGCAGCCGTCGAGCAGGTTCAGCACGCCGTAGCAGTTGGGCCCGACCAGCGGCATGCCGTTCGCCTGCTCGACCAGGCGCTGCTGCAGCGCCGCGCCCTCGCCGCCGATCTCGGCGAAGCCGGCGGCGTAGCACACCGCCGCCCCCGCCCCGCGCCGCGACAGCGCGCCGACGATGTCGACGGTCGGCTCGCGCGGGGCGCCGATGAACACCGCGTCCGGCGCCTCCGGCAGGTCCTCGACGTGGGCATAGGCCTTATGGCCGCTGATCTCGGCCTTATCGGGGTGGATCGGCCAGATCGGACCGGCATAGCCGATGCGCTCGCTCTCGCGGATGATCACGGCGGCAAGGCGGCCGCCGGCCACGGCGATGTGGCGGGGCTTGAGAAGGCGGCGAAGGCCCTCGACGATGGTCATGTGCGAGACCCGAATCTCGAATTGGAGCGGCACGGGACGCACGAAGCCCGGCGGGTAGGACGCGGGGCAAGCAGCATCGGCCTGGAGCGGAGGTTGCTAGGATCGGGCAGGAAAGGCTGCTGCGTCAAGCCGATCCACCCGAATCAGCGCGTTTTGGCTTCATGCGGGCGCAGGAGCTGGCGGGCGATGATCAGCCGCTGGATCTCGCTGGTGCCGTCCCAGATGCGTTCCACCCGCGCATCCTTCCACCAGCGCGCGATCGGCAGGCTGTCCATCAGGCCCATGCCGCCGAAGGTCTGGACCGCGCGATCCGTCAGCTTGCCCAGCATCTCGGAGGCGGCGAGCTTGGCCATGGCGAAGTCGGCATCGCTCGCCCGGCCCTGGTCGAGCAGCCAGGCGGCGCGCAGCGTCAGGAGCTCGGCCGCCTCCAGCTCCACCATCAGGTCGGCCAGCGGGAAGGACACGCCCTGGAACTGCGAGATGGTCTGGCCGAACTGGCGGCGCTGGCCGGCCCATTCCAGCGTCGCCTCCATCACCCGCCGCGCCCGGCCGATCGAGGTTGCGGCGACGGTGAGGCGGGTGGCGCCAAGCCACTCGTTCATCAGGTCGAAGCCGCGGCCCTCCCGGCCGAGCAGCTGGCTCGCCGGCAGCTTGCAGTCGTCGAAGAACAATTCGCAATTGTGATAGCCGCGATGCGACACCGCGTTGGGCCCGCGCCGCACGGTGAGGCCGGGCGTGCCCTTGTCGACGAGGAAGCCGGAGATCTGGTTTCGCGGCCCGCGCCTGGTCTCCTCCGTGCCGGTCACCGCGAACAGGATGATGAAGTCGGCCCGGTCGGCATGGCTGATGAAATGCTTCTGGCCGTTGATGACATAGTCGTCGCCCTGGCGCACCGCCCGCGTCTTCATCGAGCGCACGTCCGAGCCGGCGCCCGGCTCGGTCATGGCCAGGCAGTCGTGCCGCTCGCCGCGGACCGTCGGCAGGAGATAGCGCTCGCGCTGCTCGTCGCTGCAGCCCTGCAGGATGTTGGAGGGGCGCGCCACCAGCATCTGCAGCGCATAGTTGGCGCGGCCGAGCTCGCGCTCGAGCAGGGCGAGGCCGAGCGCGTCCAGGCCGCCGCCGCCGACCTCGCCGGGCATGTTGGCGGCATAGAGCCCGAGCTCGATCGCCTTGGCCCGGATCCGGCGGGCGAGGTCGTCCGGGATCTCGTCCGTCGCCTCGACCAGGTCCTCGTGCGGATAAAGCTCCTCCTCGACGAACCGGCGGACGGTTTCGACGAGCATCTCATGCTCTTGCGAGAGGGCGAACTGCACGGGGCGATCCTCAAGATCCCTGGGGAGCGGCGATCCTACAGGGGAGGCAACGGCGACAGCAGCAGAACGCGACGCTCATGATGCAAAACGCGACGCATCCATCTCGATGACCGTCGAGACCGGCCCCACCGCGGCGGCGCGCAGGGCGGCCTCCACCTCGGCGAGCGAGTCGGCGGCGACATGCTCGCAGCCGAAGGCGCGGGCGATCAGCGAGAAGTCGGTCGGATGCAGCTCGACGCCCAGCGGCGCGATCTGGCGCCGGATCATGTAGTTCTCGATCTCGCCGTAGCGCCGGTCGTTCCAGAGCAGCACGATCACCGGCAGGCCGGACTCGGTGGCGGCGGCGAATTCGGGCAGCGTGTATTGCAGGCCGCCGTCGCCGATGATGCACACGACAGGCGCCTCCGGCCGTGCGGCCTTGGCGCCGATCGCGGCCGGCAGGGCATAGCCGAGCGTGCCGAAGCCGGTGGCCGCGCTCATCCAGCGCCGCGGTGCCGGCGGCTCGGCCAGGAAGTTGCCGCCATAGCTCGCCGAGGTCGAATCGGCGGCGACGATCGCTTCCGGCAGCACGCGCCAGAGCGCGTCGAGCAGCGGCCGGTGCCTGGTGTAGCGCGGGTCCGCGCCGTCCATCAGCGCCGCGCGCAGGGCCTGCGCGCGCGCCGGCCCGTCGCTGGCCAGCGGCGCGAGCAGCGGCGTCAGCGCCCGGGCGAAGCGGCCGGCATCGGCCAGCACCGGCAGGGCCGGGCGGGCATTGCGGGCGAGCTGGCGCGGGTCGATGTCGACGCGGATGACGTCGCCCTGGAGCTCCAGCCCGCCCTCCTCGTACCAGAAGTCGGTCTCGCCGAGCTCGGTGCCGAGCGCCAGCACCACGTCGGCCTCCCCGACCAGGCGGTGCAGGGCCGGCGTCAGCACGCAGCCGCCGCCGAGCAGGGGATGGCCGGGCGGCAGGATGCCCTTGGCATTGGCGGTGAGCAGCACCGGGGCGCCGAGCCGCTCGGCCATGGCGCGCACGGCATCGGCGCCCGATATGGCGCCGCCGCCGACGATGACCAGCGGCCGCCGCGCCGCGTTGAGCCGCGCCGCCGCGGCGGCGACGGCATCGGGGTCGGGCAGGCCCGGCCGCGCCGGGCTCGCCGGCGCCGCGGACGGCAGCGCGTAGGGCTCGGACAGGAGATCGATCGGGAGCTCGATCAGCACCGGGCCGGGCCGGGCCGAGGCGAACACGGCGAAGGCCTCGTCGAGCGCCGGCACCAGCTGGCTCGCGGTCAGCACGGTGAGGGCCAGCACGGCGACCTCGCGGCCGACCGCCGACTGGCCGCGCAGCTCGTGCAGCCGGCCCTCGCCGCGGCCGAGCGTCGCCCGCGGATTGAGCGTGGCGAACACCAGCATCGGCACCGAATCGGCCATGGCCTGGCCCATGGCGGTAGCGATGTTGAGCAGGCCCGGGCCGGTGACGATGAAGCAGGCCGCCGGCCGGCCCGTCGCCCGGGCGAAGCCGTCCGCCATGAAGCCGGCGCCCTGCTCGTGGCGCGGCGTGACGTGCCGGAGGCCGGAGCCGGGCAGGCCGCGATAGAGCTCGACCGTGTGCACGCCGGGAATGCCGAACACGGTGTCGATGCCGCGCGCGGCCAGCAGCGCCGGGATGGCGGAGCCGAGAGGGGGGAGGTCGGTCATCGCAGTGCTCCGTCTCAGGCGGCCCGCCCATGGGTCAGCCGGATCGCCAGGCGCACCATGCGCTCGGCCGCCTCGTGCAGCACCGCCTCGTCGGCGGAGAGGCTGACGCGCACGTGTCCGCCCGCCTGCTCGCCGAAGGACGAGCCCGGCATGACGGCCACGCGTTCCTCCTCGAGCAGGCGCCAGGCGAAGGCCTCGCCCGTCAAGCCCGTGCCGCTGACGTCGACCATGGCGAACATGCCGCCTTCGGGCATCGGGCAGGCGAGGCCCGGCGTGTTGCCCAGCCGGTCGGGCAGCACCTTCGCCCGCCGGCGGAAGGTCTCGACCATGGCGTGGCACTCGGCGAAGTCGCCCTCCACCGCCACGGCCGCCGCGTCCATGATGAAGGGCTGGGCGCCGAACAGCATCATCTCCGAGAGCGGCAGCAGGCGGTCGATCAGCTCCACCGGCCCCGCGCACCAGCCGGCCCGAAGGCCCGGCAGCATGTGCGACTTGGAGATGGAGGACACCACCGCCGTGCGCTCGGCCCCGAGCGGATGGTCGAAGGGCGAGGCGAAGCTGCCGGCATAGGCCATGGTCTCGTAGACCTCGTCGGAGACGATCCACAGGTCGTGCCGGGCGCAGACCGCGGCGATTTCGCCGATCTCCTCGTAGCTCAGGGTGGCGCCGGTCGGATTGTGCGGCGTGTTGAGCAGCAGCACGCGCGAGCGCGGCGTGATCCCGGCCTCGAGGTCGGCGGCGCGCATGTGGAAGCCGTGGGCCGGATCGAGCGGCACGAACACCGGCGTCGCGCCGCTGGCGCGGATGACGCCTTCGTAGGTTGCGTAGAGGGGATCGCCGACCAGCACCTCGTCGCCCGCCTCGGCCAGGGTGCGCATGACGGCGTAGAGCGCCGTCTGGGTGCCGGGGAGATAGGCGATGTT